>DUUJ01000123.1 GCA_012841635.1 Clostridiales bacterium
ACATCTTGTGTTCGAGAAAATGAGCTATTCCGTCCGGCACTTCGGTGTATTCGGCGTCGCCTTTAAGTCTGAATTTGTTGTCGATGGAACCGTAGCGGGTACCGAAAATTGCGTATGAGACGCTCATATTTTTCGGAAAAACATAGACGTCAAGTCCGCTTTTGTGGTGTATATAATAGTATTTTTCTTTTAAATACGGGTTTTCCTTGACCTTAAAAACAGTATTAGTCAGAAACATCCTCTTCTTCTCCTTCTTCTGCCGCGTCGGCTTCTTCGGTTCCATACATGAAATAAACTGTATCAAGGGAAACTCCTGCGGCTTTTTGCATTACCTCTTCCCTTGTGACCTTCATTATCTTATCGACATTCTTGAGCGGAGAATCCTCGTCGCGTCCGGCAAGCAAACGACCCAAATACCAAGCCTCGAGGGAGCCTCTTCTGTCGTATATTCCCTTATATCCGTTGCACAGCGAACGCTTTGCGTTTTCGAGTTCTTCATCGGTAAAATCGCCTTCGGCTACCAGCCTGAGCTGACGGAGAATCTCGTCCTGCGCCTTATCCTTGTCGGTGTTCTCAATTCCCGACGAGACCAACATTATGCCTTTAAAAGCCTCTTTACTGGCCCAGCAGTAATAGCATAGGCTCAACCTTTCTCTGACGTTTTCAAAAAGCTTACAGGTCGGCGAACCGCCGTAGAGCTCGCAGAAAAGACTGAACATATGATAATCGGGGTCTTCAAGGACAGATCCGGAACGGAAGCCCAAAACCAATTTCCCTTGCTTTGCCAATATGTTTTCTGTTATTTCCTTTGGCTCATTCTCGGCTTTGCGCTTTACATCGGCTGATAACGCAGGAGCTTTGACGCCGTCGCTTAAAGGCGCCATAAGATTTTTCACAAGACCGTATATGCGGTCAATGTCGGCGTCGCCTACATAAAAAATCTCTATCCGGCAGTTCCTGAAGATATTCTTGTAATGCTTCGTCAAGTCCTCCGGTTTTATCTTTTCGACTTGCTCGATAGTTCCGGTAACGGAAACCGAGTAGCGCTCTCCAGCGCACATTTCTTCAACACAGCGCTCAAGCGCCCAGCCACTCTTGTTGTTGATTTTGGCTTTTATATCATCGATAAGGTTTTTCTTCTCGGCTTCGACATAATCCGTCCTCAACCCGCCGTTTTCAAGCGCCGGAGAGAACAGCACCTCGGATAAGATTTTTAAAGCTTCCGACATTATATCGGTTTCATCGACTGCATATTCGCTTTTCAGCATATCGAGGCTGAAACCGAAAATCTGGGTTTCCCCTCTTTTATAATTATAATCCGACAGATTGGTGCTGTAGATATCGTCAAGCGCCCGGGAAAGTGATTTCAAATCCGGCCAGCTTTTTGTTCCGCGGCTGAGCACCTTGACAAGCAACGCATTTAAAGCCGCTTTTTCCGGGTCGAGCGGCGTCAGAAAATTGACCGATATGCGGTCGGTTTTAAATTTATCCGTAGGTATTACATTAAGCGTGATTCCCTCGGCGATGGTCTTTTTTATTAACTGCATCGGCGTATACTCCTCATATTAATTCTTGTATTACTAATATATTACAACTTATGCAGCTTAATTTCAATACATATCATGTGAATTTTAACGACATATCAACTTATACCGGTTATTTTCTGACAGTAATCAGCACCGGGGTGTCGTCATTTGCGATTACCGGCTCTTTTCCGTATAAGTTGAAACAATCACCGAGCCATTCCCAGCTGCCGCCGCAGATAAGATAACTGAGATCAATACCGTTTGTTGATATCAGCGGAGGACGTTTTTGTTTCGGTCCGTGTCTGCCGAGAATAAGAGCGGAACAGGCGGAAATCTTTTCGTCAATGAAATCAGACTGCGCGGTATTTGCCGACGAAGAGCCGACATACAGCAGTTCTCCGTCATACCCCGCGGAAAATGAAGTCGTCGGATGCGACGATCCGCCGGTAAATGATATCGAGGCAATTTCGATTTTCAGATTGTCGTTTTTTATAACGCTGTCTTCGTCTGTCGGAAAATATCCCGTGAAAACGCCGCGATTCATGGCGGCAGCTTCGATTTCGGCGGTGATACCTTCCGTTGCTTCGTCGTAAGGTGAAGGGAGCAGGACTGTTTCCACCCGGCAGCGGTCAAGCAGATAAGCAATCTGCGAAACAGATCTTACGTGAAGGTGAGTCAATATGAAAACATCGATATCGCAGCTGTGAAAATATTCGCTTACAAGACCGTCGGCGATCTGAATATCTTTTTTTGAGCCGTCGCTTGAATCGATTACAAGAGTGACTCCGCCGGATCGTATGCAGATTACATCGTTTTTTCCGACCGGCTGATATACGGCGCGTATAGATCTGCCTGCGGCAAGTTCATAGATTCCCACTCCGCCGAGATAGACCGCGAAAGTGCAAACACAGACAAGAGAAAAGGATTTCAGCGAAAACTTTTTCACAATTAGCAATATTATAACCACAACGGCGAATACTGCGGCAATTACCGGAAAAAAGCTGTAATTCAGCGACACCATTACACCGCGCAATCTGCCAAAGAATCTTACTCCGTCGAGAGTTGCCTGCACAAGACCGTTTGCAGGTAATGCCAACAGCAAACAGAACGGCTTTATCGGAAATAAAACGGCTATCGCTGCCGAAAGGCCGATTATTATAACCAGAGGGTATTCGAAAATCAGATTCGTCAGAGCTGAAACGAGTGAAATCCTGCCGAAAAATATCCAGACAATCGGCAGTGAAAAGAGTATCGCCGAGAAAGTGCTGCTTATGTTTCCGAGCACTGACAGCATTTCTGCAGCGAGAAGACGCGCCATGCCGGATTTTACGGTTTTATTATTCAGCGCCTTTTCTTTAAGCGTCTTGATTTTTTCCGAAAAAGCAGCACCCAAAGTGGTTATTCCGAGCGTAGTCGTAAATGATAGGAGAAAACCGATATCAACGACAGAGGCGGGAGACAAAAAAAGCATCAAAGCCCCGGAAAAGAAGAGTGATGTAACGGGATCCGGCGTTCTCATCAGCGCCTGAGCTGCCAATGCAATGAAAAACATAAGCGATGCCCGGACTACCGAAGCCGGCATTCCGGTAAGCAGCATATAGAAGAGTATCGATGCAAAAAGCAATACCCTTTTGCCTTTGGCGCCTATTTTACATAAATCAAAGAAACCGGAAAGCAGCATTATTATTACAGAAAGGTGCATTCCGGAAATCGCGAGCATGTGTGGCAGTCCGGCTCTTGTGAAATCCCTCTTGACAGCGTCCGATAGCTCTGAGCGATCTCCTAATATAAGGGCACGGACCAGACCGAGACGATCATCCGAAAAATATCGCGAGAGTTCCTTTGAAATATTACGGTTAAGTCCTCTGAGCCAATATATGGGCCCTCCCCTGCCGCTTTCCAAAATCCCGATCGAACCGGGAATATTATTTTCAAAGGCGATTTCTATACCTTGCGAACGGGCGTAAGTTTTATAATCGAAATACCTTGTGTAAGCCGATACGTCGGAAGCGATTGCTTTGACAGAAATTTCGTCGCCGTCGGAAAGAACCGCATTATAGGTGGTATAAAGAAGTGCCTTAAAGCGGGTTTTCTTTCCGTCAACTGAGCGCACGTTGAGCTTATATCGTCCGCTGTAAATGTTTTCCGACTGGACCTCGTAAACGATGCCGATGATTTCATGTTCGTCGCCTTTATACTCGGAAATCTTGCCGCAGATAACACCGAAATAAAACGCCGAAACAGCAAAAGCTATTGACGATGCCAACAGAAGCGCGGGAATAATCTTTGATTGGATGCGCATTCTGAGCGGTTTTATAAAAAGTGCCGCCGCAGACAATGCCAGAAAGCCCGCAACAATCGCTGATATATATCCGGGCAGCAGATAAGCGGCGGCGGAGCAAATAAAGAACGCACCGCACACAGTCGCAAGCGGTCTTACTTCCCAAAATCTACTCATATCAGTCTTATATAAGAGCCCCGTTCGGGTCGACGGGGCATAATATTTTTATGCATTAAAGACGATAGCCGAATCGGTGTTATCAGCATGATACGGTTTATCGGTTGTGAATCTTCACATCCTCGCTTTCAAGGATGCTTTGAAGCTTACGGATATCCGGCTCCCAGATACGGTTTCCGTTCTTTATCGATTCAGCAGCAGCGAGCCCGGCGGCTTGTCCGGTTATAATTGCCGGCGGAATAACCCTCAGGATATCCCAGCCGTAGCCGTCGCCGGAAGCGGTTCTGCCGGCAGTTATGATACCGTCGAAACCGGTTTTAACAAGCACGCCGTAACGCACTTCATAAAGGTATTCGCGTCCGTCGAAATCGCAGATCGCTCCTATCGAGTCGTCGTATCTTATGCCGGAATCCTCGGGGCGAAGCGTCGCATCGCCGTCCAGCCGTCTTGTCGCGCGGAAATTTACCATACCGGGAATCTGAACGAGATCCCTTGAAAGCCGGTCGTCTTTTTTCAGTTTTTCGAGCATCCTTATCTGGCTTGATACGGTGTATCTTGATATATCATCGGCGTCGGTGCCGTCGAACAGCGGCATATCTATCGGATGTCCGTGCCCGTATAGATTTGAATGTCCTCCTGAGACGCCGCGGTAAATATTGCCGATATTGCCGGATTCGAGTGCTTTTTTAATACTGTCCATGTTTATGACTTTACCGAAATACGAATCATAATTGCCGCGTTTCAGAGTCGGAACACCCATTTTATACAGCAGATCCGCGTCACCGGTAACATCGACGACAATTTTTGATTTATAGAAACCGAATCCGGATTTGTCGTGGATTATAACGCCTTCGGTTGCCACAGCGCCGTTTTCCTTGCGGGTTACAATATCGGCAGCGGATGCATCGAATCTCAGCTCTACTCCGGCTGAATTTAAAAGCTCGGTCAGACAGAGCGCAAATATATCCGCGGAAAATCCGCTGCAATATCGTGGCGGCGGATCACCCTTCCCATCATACACACCGTTTTTCCATCCCGGATTGACATCGCCGTAACCGTATTTTATCGATAGGCGCAGAAATTCTTCCGCCATACCGAAAATCACCTGCCGACCTTTGCCGTCGTCCATCGGCACAAACCAATTGACGAGACCGAGCGTCGCAAGTCCCCCGAGCAGCATGGATTTTTCAAAGAGTATTACCGAACAGCCGTGTCTGGCAGCCTCAAGGGCGGCGGCACAGCCGGCGACACCGCCGCCGGCGACGATAACATCGGCGCTGCCGCGCATCGGAATATTCATCCGGCTTTCAATTCCGCCGTCACTTAATATTTTATATTCCATCTCCGTCCTCCATAAATCTATGTTATATTAAGCCGTTTTAACATTGGTAATATGAGATGAGCTTCACTTATTGATATTTTACCATTACCCGGGGATATTTTCAAGTATTTTGACTTATTTCCTCTTGAAAATATATAAAAAAGGCGTTATAATATTAATGTTGAATAAAACTTTCACAAAAATGAGCCGTCGAAACAGCTCGGCGAAGAAAATCTTAACACAAATAATTAACGAGGTGGGTCATGGCAATTACCATATCACAATCATACTGGAAAGAACATCAAAAAATAGACTTCAAGGTGGATAACCGCGAATCCTTCATTGTCGTTCCCAAGCAGCCGAGAGAAGACCGCCGCTGGGTCTGGCGGGCAGAATTCTTCGGCGCCTTCGATTCGGCGGACATGGCGCTGCTTCAGAAGGGTTGGTATTTGGCATACCACAAATGCTCGGATATGTATGGCTGTCCGGAAAGCATCGAGATGTTCAAGAAGTTCCATGATACCGCAGTTGAATCTTTCGGTTTTTACAACCGCGCGGTTATGTTCGGATTTTCACGCGGCGCTCTCTATGCCTTCAATTATGCCGCAAAATATCCCGATTATGTTTCCGCCCTGTATCTTGATGCTCCGGTTCTTGATATCAGATCATGGCCGGGAGGGATAGGTTCGGCAAAAACCAGCCCGAAGGAATGGAAGGAATGCATGAAATTGTACGGATTGAATGACGAAACCGCAATGATGTTCCGTGAAAATCCGCTCGATAAAGCGGAAATCGTTGCCAAAGCCGGAATACCGCTTATCATGGTAATCGGAGATGCAGACACCGATGTTCCGCCGTCGGAAAACGCAAATATCATGGATAAACGCTTCAGATCATTCGGCGGAAAGGTCGAGATGATAACGAAACCCGGATGCGCTCATCATCCTCATTCGCTTAAAGATCCTTCCCCAATCGTCAGATTTATAGAAAATTTTGCTCTCTGACTTTATCTATGGCACAATGGATACTCTCATCGAGCTTCTTGACGCAAGACCGGCTGATAATGTCTTGGCGCCTCAGACTTTTTACCCGAAAAGACTTATATATCTCTGCGGACTCAACACTGGCGGCGCAATTATAAAAGGAATCCGGACATTTATCAAAAGAAGACTGCCGCAGTGCTCCGTTATTTTCCTTTCCGCCGATATGGACAACCAGAAGGCCGTATACGATAAGCTTAATCGGATTTTTAGAGTTACCGGAGGAGGGACAATCGACATAACGGGAGGCGGAGAGGCTGCCGCGTTTGCCGCAGGTATGCTCTGCGCCGAATACCGTGTTCCGGTGATTTCTTATGACTTTGAAAAATTCTGCTATAAAAATGTAAAATACGCTCATTTCATTCGGGATGATCTGCCGAGACCCACAATTACCGTTCCCGAGCTCTTTGAGATCGCAGGCGCAAGAGTTGACGGTTACGGAAGAATTCCCCCCGATGAAATTGCCGGCTGGACAGATAAAATCAAAGCGGTCTGGGAGATATTTTTACAGCATGTGTCCGGCTGGACACGATTTACAGCCTGGCTTCAGGCAGCATATTCATCCGCCAAAGATGCCGGTCAGCCTGACAACATCCGATATCCCTCTTCGGTAAGACGAGCCGGTAAAGACAAACTCCAGGCAAACATTCGTATCCTGCGAAAACTCAGCTCTGCCGGAATCATTGATAATTTCAGATATAAAAAGCCGATGATTTCCTTTTCATTCCCCGATGCAAAGCTTCCTGTACTGCTTTGCGATGCGGGGGTATGGCTTGAGCTTATCTGCTGGGTCTGCTGTCGGGAAGCGGGGTATTTTGACGACTGCACCGGTTCGGTTATTGTCAACTGGATGGCTCATGAAGCCGACAGATCAGGCACCACATACAATGAGATCGACTGTGTAGCCGTCAGATGGCCGAAATCGCTTTTCATATCCTGTAAGCTAAGCATTCCTCCGGCATCCGCTCTTAATGAAATACGAACCTTGGCGTCGCGTTTCGGCGGCTGCGATACCACTGCGATACTTATGACAATGGGGGATGCCTCGTCCGAGCCTTATTTCAGCCAGCGCGCCGCTGATTTGGGTATCCGGGTCATAGACGGCAAAACACTGAAATATGCACATCAGGGAGTGCTTTCCGTGCTCTTGAAATCAATTATCAGCGAAAGCTGATTGCTCCTTCCCGCAAAGGATACACACCTTCGATACAATATCCGCTTGACTTTGAAGCGGAATTGTATTATTATATAAATTGTATTATTATATAATAAGTTATTATTTTTTGGGAGATTTTATTATGATTAAATTCAGAAATATCGCTGTTCTTACATCAGGCGGCGATGCCCCCGGCATGAACACCCTTGTCCGTTCGGTTGCCCGCTCCGCGCTTGAGCAGGGAGTTAAAGTTTACGGCGTTTATGAAGGTTTTCAGGGTTTAATGGATGACCAGCCCGCAGATCCTAAATCACACTTCCCCGGCTCGCTTATAAACCTTGATGCATATGCCGTCACAAATATAATCGACAAAGGCGGTACCATCCTCAAATCCGCCCGCGCCGAGAAGTTCAAGACCGAAGAAGGCATGGCATTGGCGAAGGCAACCTGCGAGCGTCATAACATCGACGGTATAGTCGCAATCGGGGGCGACGGCACCTTCCGCGGAGCAACCGACCTTACCAACCGCGGTATTCCCTGCATCGGCCTGCCGGCAACCATAGACAACGACATCACCGCAACAGATGAATCGATAGGATTTGACACCGCGCTGAATACAGCCGTTGAATTGATAGACAAGCTCCGCGACACCTGCGAATCTCACGCGCGCTGCAACGTGGTCGAACTGATGGGACGCAATGCCGGTTATATCACCCTCGAAGCCGGAGCAGCGGCGGGAGCTTCGGGAATCCTTACCTGCGAATGCCCTTATTCCGAAGAAGAAATCTTCAAAAACATCATAAATGCAAAGAAGCAGGGAAAACGCAGCTTTATCGTTGTTATCGCAGAGGGAGTCAAGTTCAAGAAGGAAGAAGAGGGCGTTAAAAACTACTGCGAAGACTTCGCAAAACGCCTTGAAACCGCTACTGGAGTTGAAACCAAGTTCTGCCGCCCCGCTCATATCCTTCGCGGCGGCATTCCTTCCCCGCGCGACAGAATACTCGCTTCCCAGATGGGCTATGAAGCAGTTCGTCTGCTGCTCGAAGGAAAATCAAGGCTTGTCGTCTGCAAACAGAAGTCAGGCATAATTTCACTTGATATAAACTACGCGCTTATCCTTGACCGCATGTATAAGAATAAACTTAAGCCCGGTGATCTTGATGCTTTCACAACCGAACAGCAGGCTGAAATGCGCGCTTTCTGCGCCGCAAAAGCCGCCGAGTTCGCCGAAATGTATAGGGTCGCGAATGCAATAGGCGCATATCCCGAATCAGAATAATACTTCACATACAACATCTTAAAAAACCGTGAGCGCAAAACTCACGGTTTGTTTTTATTCAAGTTCGAAGACACCGGTGTAGAGCTGCCAGTATTTTCCTTGTTCGGATATCAGCTTGTCATGACTGCCGCGCTCAATTATGCGGCCGTTCTCGAACACCATAATGACGTCGGCGTTGCGGACGGTTGAAAGCCTGTGCGCTATTACAAAGACCGTTCTGCCGTGCATAAGCGCGTCCATTCCCTTTTGAACCACCGCTTCGGTCGAAGTGTCAATCGATGAAGTTGCTTCGTCAAGTATCATGACCGGCGGATCGGCTACCGCTGCGCGCGCAATCGATATAAGCTGCCGCTGCCCCTGAGAAAGTCCGGAGCCGTCGCCTTCGAGTACCGTGTTATAGCCCTCCGGCAGCATTCTGATAAATCCGTCCGCATTTGCGCGCTTTGCCGCATCTATGCATTCTTCATCGGTCGCATCGAGCTTTCCGTAACGAATGTTTTCGAGAACGGTTCCGGTGAAAAGGTTGACATCCTGAAGAACCATTCCGAGAGAACGGCGCAGATCCGACTTTTTGATTTTATTGATATTAATGCCGTCGTACCTGATCTTTCCGTCGTCTATATCGTAGAAACGGTTCAGCAGATTCGTAACGGTCGTTTTTCCGGCGCCGGTCGCACCGACAAAGGCTATCTTCTGTCCCGGTTCGGCGTATATATTTATATCATGCAGAACCGGTTTGCCCGGCTCATATGCAAAATCGACATCAAGCAGTCGGACATCTCCCCTCAGTTCTTTAAAACTGACGCTTCCGTCCGCCTTATGAGGATGCCGCCACGCCCATCTCCCGGTACGGCGGCTGCTTTCCTTTATTTCTCCGTCCGGATCGATCTCGGCATTGACAAGAGTTACATAGCCGTCGTCGTTTTCCGAAGGTTCGTCGATAAGCTTGAAGATTCTCTCCCCCGCGGCAAGCGCAACGATAATTGAATTCATCTGCTGCGAGAGCTGCCCAATCGGCATTGAGAAACTGCGGGAAAGGCCAAGGAAAGCGGCGATACCGCCGAGGGTCATGCCTCCGATGCCGTTAATTGCAAGAAAACCGCCGAAAACGGCAAGCAAAGTATATTGCAGATGGCTCAGGTTATTGTTTGCGGGACCCAGGATGTTTGCGAAGGTATTTGCCTTTGAGACATTGAGATTTAGCTCTTCGTTCAGCTTATCAAAACCTTCCTGAGCTTTCTTCTCATGGTTGAATATCTTGACAACCTTCTGACCGTTGATCATTTCCTCGACATAACCGTCAAGGTCTCCTATCGCCTTCTGTTGGCTGACAAAATATTTGCGGCTGTTTTTGGCTATCTCTTTTGATACCCACAGCATAACGGAAAGAGTCAGCAAGGTAAACAGCGTAAGCGGGATCGAAGTAATGCACATCGCTGTGAATGTTGATACTACGGTGATTAAAGACGAAAACACCTGAGGAATTCCCCGGCTTATCATCATTCTCAGCGCATCGGTGTCATTGGTATATTTGCTCATGACATCGCCGTAGCTGTTTGTATCGAAATACCTGACCGGCAGTGTCTGCATATGGTCGAACATATTATTCCGTATATCCCGGAGGATTGCCTGAGTTATCGTGCACGTTATCCGGTTATACATAAAGATGCAGAAAATACCTATCGCATATATCAGCGCCTGACGGAGGATTGCAAAGGCGAGACCCGAAAAGTCCCGTGAACCGCTGACAAGCATCGGTTCGACGAAATCGTCTATGACCGTCTGCATGAACATGGCTCCGATTACGCCGGCGGCAGCGTTGATAATTATACAGGCAGCGACGGCAGCTACTTTCAGCTTATAATCCCCGAGATAGGAAAGCAGTCTCAGCGCGGTTCCGCGGTTCCGGCTGAATCTTTTAAAAATACTGTCCTTTTTGCCGGCGGTATTACCGTTATGCAACAGAACCACTTCCCTTCACCTGAGATTCATATACCTCGCGATACATTTTATTGCTTTCCAGCAGCTCTTCGTGGGTACCGAACGCTTCTACTTTACCGTCGTTCATTACTATGATCCGGTCGGCATTTTCAACCGAAGCAACTCTTTGAGCTATGATAATTTTCGTAGTATCCGGAATCTCCTCGGCTAAAGCTTTCCGTATCATTGCATCGGTCCGGGTATCGACCGCCGATGTGGAGTCGTCGAGGATAAGTATCTTGGGTTTCTTCAAGAGAGCGCGGGCGATGCAGAGACGCTGCTTCTGTCCTCCGGAGACATTTGCTCCTCCTTGTTCTATATAATGGTCATATCCGTCGCTGAATTTGCGGATGAATCCGTCGGCGCAGGCTAACCGGCAGGCTTTTTCCATTTCTTCGTCGGTTGCATTTTCGTTTCCCCAGCGAAGATTTTCTTTTATCGCACCCGAGAAAAGCAGATTCTTCTGAAGCACCATGGAGACTTCGTCACGCAACGCCGTCAGATCATATTTACGGACATCGATCCCTCCGACTTTTACGGTACCGGATGTGGCGTCATACAGACGCGGAATAAGCTGAACAAGGCTTGTTTTTGCCGAGCCGGTCATTCCTATGATGCCGATCGTTTCCCCCGATTTAATATCAAGATTTATATTGTCAAGCACCGGTTTCTCGGCTTTATCCGAATAAGAAAAGATAACATTTTCGAATTTGATCGAGCCGTCGGGAATATCGCGGATTCCGTCGGCGGGGGATACGATGTCGCTCTCTTCTTCAAGTATTTCGCATATGCGTTCCGATGAAGCGCGGGAAATGGTAAGCATTACAAAGATAAAGCTGAGCATCATCAGGCTCATAAGGATCTGCATGGTGTATGAAGTAAGCGACACGAGCTGACCGGTAGTCATCGCGGTCCCGCCGGAGTTTACTATATACTTTGAGCCGAACCATGCTATGACAAGCAGACAGGTGTTGACGGCAAGCTGCATCATCGGCGCGTTTACCGCAAGGCGCTTTTCCGCGGTCGTGAAATCTTTATAGATATCGTCGGAGACAGCGTTAAATTTTTCACGCTCGTGATCCTCGCGGACAAAGGACTTGACGACCCGAATACCGCGCAGATTTTCCTGGACGACGCGGTTTAGCACGTCATATCTTCTGAATACTCTCACAAAAACCGGATGAACGGTTTTCGCTATGAAAATCAGTCCGAAAGCCAGAAGCGGCGCTACCGCAAGATAAACAAGAGCAAGCGTCGGCCGGATATTGAATGCCATTACAAACGAGAATATCATCATCATGGGACCGCGGACCGCCGTCCTTATCAGCATCTGATATGCATCCATTACGCGGGTGACGTCGGTTGTAAGCCGGGTCACTATCGATGCCGTGCTGAATTTGTCAATGTTTGAAAATGCAAATGTCTGGATCTTTTCATACATATCATGGCGTAAATTTGCCGCAAGTCCGGCTGATGCCACAGCAGCATACCTGCCGGAAAGAACGCCGCCGCAGAGCGATATGATGCAGCACCCGACGAGCACTGCGCCGATTCTCAGTATGTATGACATGTCGCCATTTTTTATGCCTTTGTCTATGAGCGTCGCCATCAGCATCGGAATGATGACTTCCATTATTACTTCAAGGGTAACGGTAGCCGGCGCAAGAATCGAAGCCGTCTTGTATTTCCCGATTGATTTCAGCAGTCTTTTGTATGTTTTAAACATATATCACACTCTGTTTTTTATTACTTTATTATGCGTTGATTTCGCAGAAAACACCTTCGCCGTTGTCAAGAGTAAGCGTTATGAAACCCTCGGAATCGGGATTCAGCGTCGATGTGTCTCCGTTCTGCCAAACGGTAAGCGAGGCGCCGACATTGATCTTCAACTCCGCTTTCTCCTCCTGCTGAAGATCATTGCAGTTAACGACAGTGAAAGCGTGTGAGCCGTTCTCGCCTTCAAAACATCCGATGAGAAGCGGGTTATCCGTTTTAATTTCTTTTATAAATCCGGAGGCGTCAAACTGATTTTCGAATATAAGGAATTTTGATTTGCCGTCGGCATTCAAGGAAAAAGCGCCTAAATTTCTTTTATAACGGGAAAAAGCTTCATCGTAAACGGAGAATTCCGAGTTAACAGACTGGGCGTAAAACCAACGATTGGTTTTTTCGAGATCATGGTCGATCAGCGCGTCCTTAAAATCCTCGGCGGAACTGTACGGAGTCATATAGGTGAAGTATATAGCTTCATCGGATCCGAAGGATTTAATGCACCAGATCTGCCATTCAAGATCCCTTCTCGACGGGGTGCGTTTTGAAGAGGCAAACGATACGCTTTGCAGATAAACGCTGAACGGAATATCTCGTTCGCGGCAGGGAGTCGCAAACTCGTCGAGATTTTTGCAGTAACCGTCGTAAAGCCCGCTGACATTCAGCGGATATATATCGACGGAAGTCCATTTGGGCTTTACGGTATCTAGAAACTGTACAACGTGCTCATTGTAAGTTCGATTCCCGAGCTGCTCCCGACTTGCATACATCGGGAAAATATTTATAAAGGCAACCTTATCCGAACATTCGGCAAAGGCTTCGACCGATTCCTTCAATACCGGAAAAAGCGATGAATTCGGCTCGTCTCTCAGATAAAATCCCCAGACATGCGGAGCGTCAAAATATCTTCTGATGGACGGATAACCTGAAGCATCAAATTCACCGTTGTTTGCAAAACCCGTCCACAGAATCTGCAGATCATAGATCGCACACCATTTCATCATATCCAATGATGCGGAATCGCCGGAAGCCGCGACATTGACTTTTGTGAAGCCGGCTTCAGCCGCTTCCTTTACCTGGCGTTCGGTATCGAAGTTATCGCCAGAGGTACACCACGCCGAGACCGCAAAAGAGCGGTAATGGTTTTCGTCGCCCACTTCACACTCGGAAAGCCGTATATCGCTTTTGGCGTCCATAATATTGCCGTCAACCTTGAGACCCATAGCGGAATAGAGAAACTCGTTGTATATGGCTCTCAAATCAGCCCAGCAGTTGCTGCCGCCGATATGGATGTTGCTGCCGTCCTTTTTTACTATATAAGACAGGTCATATTCGGAAGGTACTTTATCAGATGAAACACCTATAAAAAGATTGTTCCCGGATGAAGGCGTTTCTGTTATTTCCGGCCGCTTGCCGGACAAGGTGCTGAATATATCAGATATTTTCTTTATCTCATTTAACGCATAGCTGTTATAATTTTCGGGAACGACAAAAGTCCATTCGTTCAAAGGCTTGCCTTCAAGTGTCAGATCGGAAATCGGAAAGACATGCTCGCGGACAAGCTCGATCTCTTCGCTATGTCCATCCCGAATAGCTTTAAGATAAGCTTCTAAAAATAATTCCGCCGCCTCCGCGATGTACTCATCGGTTGCAGCTATCAGCGGGATCTCGGCGATTTTTACCACATAATCATACGGGGCGTCAACTCCGTCGATTCTGGTATACGCTTCTTCGGATTCCGGGCGATTGGTGCGGCCGATAAGAATTTCGTTCGGAAATCTTACCATTTCTTCTCCGCGCTTGACCCAGTCGGTCTCGATTTTCGCGTCAACACCCGCTGCTTCTAACTGCTTTCTCAGTTGAACCGCGGCGTCTGTCGTAGCCTTGCTTGAAGTATCGCCGCGAACTATTGTGCATGTGATACCGGTCATATTCACAGTAGTTTCCTCCTCTGCCAAATCCGTGTCGTCTTCCGAAACGCAGGAAATAAAAGATAAAATGAGACAAAACATAAGGGCGGTTAATATTATTATCCTGAAACGAGAAATTTTCATGCTGTCCTCCCTTAAAAACACGTCAAATCTGGATAAGTATTTAATCAATCCGGCTTTTCCATAATATTATACATACATTTGCATCTTAAGTCAAGACCGTTTGTAAAATGCAGGAAAAAAACTTTCAATTATTTAACTTAATTCGTTTTTTGGAGTTACATTGATAGAAGTGTTCATTTTTATATGATAAAATATTATCAGCGTTATCGTAATTTCCGGATTTGTTTTGCCGTTCGGCCGATTGCCGAATGTTTTTTTATCGGAGCGGCGATAATGCTTTTAAAGTTTAACATAAACATAACCGGACAAAGGAGTACCATTCAAAAAGATGGAAAACAAAAACAAAATCATCGAACTGAAAAACATAACGAAACAGTTCGGCGGAGACATGGTTCTTGACCATATCTCACTCGATATCCATGACAAGGAGTTCCTGACGCTCCTCGGACCTTCCGGCTGCGGAAAAACCACGACGCTGCGGATTATAGGCGGTTTTACCAATCCCGACAGCGGTGACGTGATGTTTAACGGAAAGCGCATCAATGATGTTCCGCCGCATAAGCGCGAGCTTAACACCATTTTCCAGAAATATGCGCTCTTCCCTCACCTTAATGTTTTCGATAACATCGCCTTCGGACTTCGCGTAGCCAAAACACCGAAAAAGGAAATCGAACGGCGGGTAATGGAAATGATTGACATCGTCGAGCTCGAAGGGTTTGAGAAACGCAATGTTGAGCGCCTTTCCGGCGGTCAGCAGCAGCGTGTCGCCATTGCCCGCGCTTTGGTAAACAACCCTAAGGTTTTGCTGCTTGACGAACCACTGGGCGCCCTTGACCTCAAGCTGCGCAAAGATATGCAGATTGAGCTCAAAAAAATTCAGAGACGGATGTCAATCACCTTCGTATACGTAACGCATGACCAGGAAGAAGCACTTACGATGTCTGACACCGTAGTTGTCATGAACGAGGGCAAGATCCAGCAGATCGGTACTCCGCAGGATATTTACAACGAGCCTGTAAACGCTTTTGTAGCCAACTTCATAGGCGAATCGAATATCCTTCCCGGCATCATGCACCGCGACTATTTCGTCGAATTCGCCGGGAGCAACTTCGACTGCCTCGACAAGGGATTCGGTGAAATGGAGGAAGTTGACGTTGTTGTCCGCCCGGAAGACATTGAGCTTTCCGAGGCAACCGCCGATACTCTTAACGGTATTGTAGAGACGATAACTTTCAAGGGCGTCCATTACGAAATGATAATTCGTGTCGGAACGGATATCTGGCTTGTGCATTCGACAAAAAGCGCCAAAGTCGGCGAAATCGTTGCAATGAATATTGCCCCCGACTGCATTCATGTAATGAAAAAAAGCGCAATGCCGAAAATTAATCGGTACACCCTTAACGAAGAGGGGGAAAATAACCTCGCGGAGGGCGCAGTCAATGATCTTTAAAGCTTCCAAACTGACCGCTGCGCCGTATATTTTATGGGTAATGATTTTTATAATCGTACCGATGGCGCTTATTGCCGTATTCGCTTTTACCACTACCGTCAAAGTTGACGGCGAGGGCAATATCCTGTCCGCCGAGGAAATCTCCGTGATGGAGGAAGAGCTCGCTGTATACAACGAAGAAAACGGCACCGAAGAAGAACTTGAGCTCGATGAACGCACTATCTTTACCCTTGATAATATCATTAAAGTAAACGATTATCTGCCGGTTCTGTTCAAAAGCCTCTGGCTTGCCGCTATTGCTACCGTCATCTGTCTTGTGATTGCCTATCCGATGTCATTTGCCATATCACGCGTTAATGCAAATAGACAGAAGGTCATGATAATGCTTGTTATGCTTCCGATGTGGATGAACTTCCTGCTTCGTACATACGCATGGATGACGCTGCTTGAAAAGAACGGCTGGATCAATAAATTGCTTTCTTTCTTCAATATCGGGCCTTTTCAGATGATAAACACGCAGGGAGCCGTTGTTCTCGGAATGGTTTACAACTACCTTCCGTTTATGATTCTGCCTCTGTATTCGATAATGGTAAAAATTCACGACACGACACTGGAAGCTTCCTCTGACTTAGGTGCGAATGTTTTCCAGACCTTTTCCCGAGTCATACTGCCGCTTTCGATGCCGGGAATTGCCTCCGGAATCACAATGGTTTTCGTTCCCGCAATTTCAACATTCATTATCTCGAGAATGCTCGGCGGCGGAACTAACCTTCTTATCGGCGACCTTATCGACCTGCAATTCCTCGGAAACGCTTATAATCCGAATTTAGGAGCCGCCATATCGCTTGTACTGATGGCTTTCATTCTCCTCTGCATGTCCATTACGAACCAACTCGATAATGAAGATAACATAGAAGGGGTGCTGCTCTGATGAGAAAAGTAATATCAAGAATATATCTGTGGGCAGTATTTGCCTTCCTTTATATCCCGATAATAGTGCTTATCGTCAACAGCTTCAACGCATCTAAAAGCCGCTCTGTCTGGACCGGATTCACTTTTGACTGGTATAAAAGACTCTTCTCGAATCAAGCCATTATAAATTCCCTGGGCAACACTTTGATAGTCGCCGCCGTTGCCTCTGTTCTTTCCACTCTGCTCGGTACTCTTGCCGCCATCGGCATTTATTCGATGAAAAAGGTTCCGAGGTCGGTACTTATCAATATTACCTATCTCCCGATAATGAACCCCGAGATCGTAACCGGCGTTTCGCTGATGCTGCTCTTCGTATCCTGCAAAATCAATCTGGGATATTTAACGCTAATACTCGCACACATGTCCTTCTGTCTGTCATATGTAATACTCAATGTCTTGCCGAAACTGCGGCAGATGGACCGCCATTTGTATGAAGCTGCACTTGACCTCGGCTGCAGTCCGAGGCAGGCATTCATGAGGGTTGTAATACCTGAGATAATGCCAGGAATCATTTCCGGTTTTCTGATGAGCTTTACATATTCGATAGACGACTTCGTAATCAGCTATTTCACCTACGGTCCTACCAGCCAGACGCTCTCAATAACTATATTCTCAATGACCCGCCGCAAAGTATCCCCGGAAGTAAATGCGCTGTCGGCAATAATATTTGTTGTCGTTTTGGTTGTCCTGCTGATAGTCAACTTCGCCGGAAGCCGTGATGAACGCCGCGAAAAGCAGCTTGAACGCCGGGCAATCAGAGGTATTAGAATTACGAGACAACTGACAGCTGCCTCCCCGGCTGTTACAGCCGAAAAAAACATCGGAGATTCCATTACTCGCGGCAGAGAGAACAAAAACGGAGGCGAATGACAATGAATAAGATTTTATTTCGCCTGATTTCCCTGCTGTTTATCGCCGCAATCCTGTCTCTTTCGGTTTTTGCATATGACAGCGGCTGGGATATACCTTATTCCGATGATGTCGACTGGAAAAAATATTCCGAAGAAAACATTACGATCAATGTATACAACTGGGGAGAATATATCTCAGTCGACGCCGGTGACGACTGCTTTGACGTAAATGCCGAGTTTGAAGAACTTACCGGAATAAAAGTTAACTACTCAAACTTTGCATCCAACGAAGAACTCTACGCCAAGCTAAAATCCGGCGGCTCGACCTATGACATTATCATACCTTCGGACTACATGGTTTCGCGGCTGATAAAAGAAAATCTGCTCGAAAAATTGGATTATTCGAATATCCCGAATTTTTCAAAAATCATGGAAAGGTACAAGAATCCCGAATACGACCCGACAAATGAGTATTCAGTCCCGTATATGTGGGGACGTATCGGTATTATATACAACAAAACCATGGTAGACGAGGAAGATAATGTTCACAGCTGGGAGATTCTCTGGAACGAAAAATATGCCAACAATATTCTGATGTTCTCGAATTCCCGCGACGCTTTCGCCATTACCTGCGCCAGGCTCGGATATTCAATGAACACTACCGACGAAAACGAGCTTCGCGCCGCCGCTCAGGCGCTAAAGGAACAAAAGCTGCTTGTTCAGGCTTATGTCATGGACGAAATTTATGACAAGATGGGCGGAGGAGAAGCAGCTCTTGCGCCGTATTATGCCGGCGACGCGATCGTAATGATGGAGGACAATCCGGATCTTGAATTCGTCGTGCCCGACGAGGGAACCAACCTTTTCGTCGACGCGATGTGCGTACCCAAGGGAGCGCGAAACAAGGCAGCTGCCGAGATGTATATCAACTTTGTTACCGAAACTCTTGTCGCCCGCGAAAACTCAATATATATCGGCTACTCGGTGCCGCAGCAGGACGCGTTTGATGCACTCCCCGAAGAAATACGGAATGATGAGATCAGGTACCCAAACCTAGAAGATACTCTGAAGGATGAGATTTACATAGCTCTGCCGGAAACCACAACAAAACTTATCGATTCGCTATGGACAAGCATATTAAGTGATGTCAAGTCCTCTCCCTGGATGACACCGGTGATGCTGATATTGGTAATCGGTCTTACCATAATAATTAATGTCAGACGCGAAATAAGAAAGAAAAATAAAATCGAAAATCAATAAAATATTGATTATACAGAGAAGTTCAGGCTTCGGTTTGGTATGAGGAAAATCATAAACATCGCTACCTCTGCCGGAATTTAACTTTTTTTAACACAAATGCGACAATAAAACACATGACCCTGTGCCGGAATCCTCGGCACAGGGTTAGTTCTTTTGTTTATTTATTTTAACCGAAGAGCTTAAAATATATTTTCTTCATTTCGGTTTCGTTTATAACATATGGTGAATTCTTATAGTTTGAAGCGCCGCCGACTTGACGGATAAACAACTCTATTTCTTCAGAGGAAAGTTTTAGATTTATACCCGCCAATTTCGGGATATTTTCTGCGATTATTTCCGGAGACGCACATATCAGTTCGGAAAAAGCGGCAATGAGTTGTCTTCCCTCGTTGTTTTGCATATTGTATTTCAGATACTCCCCGGTAAAAGCTGCGCAGGCTTTGCCGTGGGGAATTCCGTGATACATGGTAAGGTTATATCCAAGAGGATGAGGGAATCCCGTTCCGGTTCCGTTGATCGCAATGCCGCCTCTGCAGGAGGCGTATGCGAGAAGCCGGCGCTGTTCTTCAGAAATGGTAGATTCAGCTGATATTTCACTGAGGACCTTCCAGATATCTCTTGCACCGTCAGCCGCCAAAGTGCGGGTGATTTCAGACGATTTCGGGGAGAGATACGATTCAATGCAGTGACAGAAGGCATCAAGCGCGGTGCTCACCGTATAATCATATGACAGCGAGTAAGTATATACAGGATCGACATAAGCATATTTTGCATATGAATAATCGCTTTTAAAGCTCTTCTTTGCGTCTTTTCCGTCAAGCGTAAGAACTGAGATCATATTTGCTTCGCTTCCGGTTCCGGATGTTGTAGGTATTAAAATCATCGGCAGCGAAGGTTTTAATTCGGATTCAAATATGCCCATAGGCAGAATATCCGGGTTGGCTGCATAAGCGGCAATCGCTTTGGAAGCATCCATAGCTGATCCGCCGCCGATGCCGATAATAAAGTCAGCTCCGGTTTGACTTGCTGCTGCTCCGCCTTCATAACAAACAGACACAAGCGGGTTTTCCATAATTTTATTAAAAACCGAATAGCCTATTCCTTGCGAATCCAGAGCGGATATGACATCAGCGAGCGCACCGGATTTTACGGCCGAATTGGCGCCGGTGACAATCAAGGCTTTTTTGCCGATGCCGAACAGGTTTTGGTTAGCCGATATACAGCCTTCTCCCGAGACGATCCTGACCGGCATGAAAAAATCAATATTCGTGTTTGGTGATTTCATAATAATTATCCAATCTTATCAGATACTCAAAAACAGTGATTGCTTTTAAAGAACGCTTTCAGCTGAAAAGCTTTGAGTAAATCTGTTTCATCTCTGTTTCGTTTATAACATACGGTGAGTTTTTATAGTTTACCGCATCTGCGACCTGACTGATAAACACATCAATTTCATCAGAAGAAAGTGTCAGTTTTACGTTTGCCCACTTAGGAATATTCTCCCCGATAAGTTCCGGCGATGTATCTATCTTCTCTGAAAACTCCCTAATTAAGCGGTTCCCTTCGCCGCTCATCATGTTGAAGCGAATGTATTCACCGGTGAAAGAAGCGCAGGATCTGCCGTGCGGAATACCGTGATACATCGTCAGGTTATAGCCGAGTGAATGCGGAAAACCGGTGCCGGTTCCGTTTATCACGATACCGCCTCTGCAGGCAGCATATGCAAGCAGACGCCGCTGCTCATGCGTCAAAGGAATTTCCTGAGACATTTCATTAAGGATCTTCCAGATATCTTTTGCGCCGTCAACAGCCAATGTGCGGGTTATAGCAGAAGATTTTGGGGAAAGATATGATTCAAAACAATGGCAGAAGGCGTCAAGAGCGGTGCTGACGGTATAATAATACGGAAGTGTATATGTATATCTCGGGTCGACAAAAGCGTATTTCGCATATGAATAGTTGCTTTTGAAGTTTTTTTTGCAGGATTTGCCGTCAATCGACAATACTGAAATCCAGTTCCCTTCGCTTCCGGTTCCCGCGGTTGTCGGTATCAGAATAAGAGGCAGAGACGGTTTTAATCCCGGCTCAAATATTCCCTCCGGTTCAATATCCGCGTTTGACGCATAAGCCGCAATGGCTTTGGCTGCATCCATTGATGATCCTCCGCCGATACCGATAATATAATCCGCGTTTGACTTTCTTGCCAGGGTCCCGCCCTCAAAGCAGGCTGAAATGAGCGGATTTTCTCTGATTTTATTAAAAACCGTGAATCCGATTCCAAGCGAATCAAGCACGGCGGAAACATCATCAAGCGCGCCGGATTTAACCGCGGAATCCGCATCGGTAACAATTATCGCGTTTTTACCGATATCAAATAAGCTTTGGTTTTTTGCAATACAGCCTTCACCTGAGATTATCCCGACAGGCATATAAAAATCTATATTCATTGTTGAATCCTTATGAAAGAAGCCCGAAAGAGGTTCTTTCGGGCTTCTTGAGATCAGTAATTATTTCGATGCTTAAAATTTTTATTCGGTCGCAAAGTTAGATGAATACCATGCGCTGTACTGAGAAAGCGGGGAATTCTCATCTTCCGCGTTCAGGCAGGCTGCGATATACAAGTCAGCCTTTGCTTCAGCGCTCAAAGTAGTGATAAAGTCATCAAGTGTAACCGTTCTGATTGCCGGACGCGTCCTCTGTTCGATATCGCCGGCTGCAGTCTTGACATAATAAGTCTCTTCGATTTCTTCTTCATAAGGAACGAAGTTGGTGATCTGGTCAAGATAGCCCTGTGATGTTTCGACAACACCGTCCATGATCTGTTTAACGGTCATGTCGCTTGACATGAGTTCGGAAACATTGCCTTCTTTATCCGTCTTGGTGTAAGCCAGAGTGAAGCCGAGGTAGGGGCTGTAGCTCATATCAAGGTTCTGCTTTTTGGCAAGCTCCCAGTTATTGTCGGAAAGCTTGGTTTCAGGCTCAGACATACCGGTAGACTGCATAAGCATAAACTGGTTGCCGACATAGTCGGTCTTCATCGAATATGTGGTTCCGAGCTTGTTTACCTTGCCGGCATCATCGAGCTCATAGTCGACATCCTCAACGCCGTAAGCGAGTATGTTGATGAGCTGAGGATCGGTCGTAAGCAGCTTGACTACCTGCATACAGCGGGAAATATTTGCCGTATAGGTGCTAACGCTGTACATGCCGCTGTAAACATTATCGTTGTTAGCCTGAGGATACTTGTAAACATTTACATAGTAATTCTCTTCATACATCTCGGGTGTGGTAACGTCACCGGTAATGACGGCGGCTGCATAACGGTTGCCGTCATCGATAGCAGCACCTGCGGCACCGATGGCATTTGCTGCACGGTATTTAATCATGAGCTTATAGTTATTCATGAACTCATTTACCGTAAGCAGGTTATTGGGATTAGCCATGGTACCGGGTTTGGAGTTGATCGGAACCGCAGCTCCGATAATGCTCGGAGCGGAGGTGTAATATTCAATACGCGGGAAAGGCTCATTCATAAGCGGAATGATACCCGTCTCGTATTTAATAACATCGTCAAGGAAGCTTTCGGCATCAACGACTGATTTTATTGCATCCGGGTCATAGCTGTATTTGTCTATGAGCTCTTTATCGAGAAGGAGATACTGATATTCGCCGACGACATGGTTGTTGGGAATTGCGTAGGTAGAGGATCCTACTTTTGCTGCCGAGAAGAATGTCGGATGAATATATGTTTTGAGAATCTTTGAGTTGATCGAGAGTTCCTCGTCAAGCGTGGCGAGCACACCGTCTTCGACAAGTTTAAGGAAGTTATCCTTTCCTCTGACAAGCATGATGTCGAGCTGAGTTCCATCCTCTGCAGGATATACCGTTTGCTCAAGACCATATTCGTTGATAATGGTTTCGTCAACTTCGGTGGTCTCTTCGGTTGTGGTCTCGGCTTTGGTTGTTTCACCGGCGGCAGCGGCAGCGCGAGCGGCTTCCCTTGCGGCTTTTGCGGCAGCTTTCTTGGCTGCTTCTTCTTCTTCAGCCAGTTTTATCTGCTCTTCAACAGCAAGAATTTTTTCCTGTATAACCGAATCATATTCGCTTTCTTTGTAAAATTTGCAGAGA
The DNA here is from genome assembly GCA_012841635.1 of Clostridiales bacterium. GTDB lineage: Bacteria > Bacillota > Clostridia > Oscillospirales > CAG-272 > JAAZGC01. The sequence continues at coordinate 23,246 of DUUJ01000123.1, forward strand.
ATATGAGTGTTGAATTCGGCTTCGGTGATTGAGTTTATGGCTTTCTGGATACGCGCGATGTCTTCTTCGGTGGTGCCGTCGCTGACGATGGAATAAAGCGTAATCGTCATCGCCTTATTGTCAGACGAACTTGCAGTCGTACCGTCTTCGTTTGTGGTTTCCGCGTCCTCGGCTTTTTTGCCGCAGCTTGAGAAAATAAGCGGGAGCACAAGGAGCAGGCATAACAACAAAAGCGGGAATCTCTTTTTCATAAGGTATAATCCTCCTCGATCGCACATTGTAACAGTAATATTTTACACCAAAAATCCCGATATGTCAAGAATAATTTAATGTACGAAAATGCATTATCTGTGTTAATATGGATGTTTTTTCACGTTTTTTGAACTGTGTTTTGTGATAATTGCTGAAATTCGTTTACAATATTTGGGCATTGCGATATTATTTCTGTATAATAATACGAATTTTTCTCAATATAGTTGTGTATTTCGGACAAAAAGAGCTGCGCGAAAAAAGACGGTTTTTCAGTCGAGATAATCCTTAAGTCTCTTTGAACGGCTCGGATGACGCATCTTTCTGAGCGCTTTTGCTTCGATTTGACGGATGCGTTCACGGGTTATATTAAATACCTTACCGACTTCCTCAAGAGTTCGCGTGCGGCCGTCGTCAAGACCGAAACGCAGACGCAGGACCTGCTCTTCACGCGGGGTCAGCGTACGCAGCACTTCCGCCAGCTGTTCCTTGAGCAGGGTATAGGAAGCAGCTTCTGCCGGAGCCGGCGAATCGACATCTTCTATGAAATCTCCGAGGTGGCTGTCTTCTTCTTCGCCTATCGGGGTTTCAAGCGAGACCGGATCCTGAGCAATCTTTAATATCTCCCGAACCTTGTCCCCCGACATATTCATTTCGCGGGCGATCTCATCAGGCGTAGGCTCGCGCCCGAGCTTCTGCAGCAGCTGACGGGAAATTCGGCTGACTTTATGAATAGTCTCAACCATGTGAACAGGTATCCTGATTGTCCTTGCCTGATCAGCTATTGCGCGGGTTATCGCCTGTCTTATCCACCAGGTAGCGTAAGTCGAAAATTTATACCCCTTGTTATGGTCGAATTTGTCAACCGCTTTCATCAAACCGAGGTTGCCTTCCTGAATCAGGTCAAGGAAGAACATTCCTTTGCCGACGTACCTCTTTGCTATTGACACGACAAGGCGGAGGTTTGCTTCGACAAGATCCTGCTTGGCCCGCTCATCTCCCTGGGACATCCTTTCGGCGAGATCAAGCTCTTTTTCGGCTGTTAAAAGCGGAACTTTGCCTATCTCCTTAAGATACATACGAACGGGGTCGTCGATGGGGAGACCTTCCTGCGAAAGCATCTTCTCCATATCTTCCGCCGACTCATACTGCTCGGTTTCGCTTTCGATTTCTTCAAAATCCGGAGTATCGAGATAGCCGGTGACTTCGATACCCATGTTTTCAAGGGTGTCATAGAGCTTATCGATCTGGTCGATGTCGTAATCGACATTTTCCAGCGCTTCCATTATCTCATTATTAGTAAGTGAACCCTTGGACTTCCCTCTTTCGATAAGCTCTCTTATATCAAGTTTCTTATCACTTGCCATATATGTTATTCCTCCCGATTATTTTCGAAATCCTGTCTTTTTTTATTAATCAAATCGTTTATATCGCTTATGGATGCGGATTCGCCGTCATCTTCGCCGTTTTTCCGGCTTCTCAGATTCGAAACACAGTCACGGAAGATTTCTTCCGTGTTTGATAACCTTTCCCGGGAAACCGTTACGCCGGTAATAAGACCTATCTCATCCGGCGTGAACAGCTCGTTCAGGAAGTTTTCGGGCTTTTCTCCTCCGCTGCATTTATTGATTATAAGATCATACAGGCGCTTCCCGATATCCGTTCCGAAATCCTCTGCGCTGAGCGCAACCTCGCCGTTTCTTATCAGCTCCGCATATTCCGGATACTTTAACAACATTCCCAAAACTGCTTCTTCAGAGGAAGACGAAGAAAGAGTATTCAGTTTTTCGCGCATATTCCGTCCGCCGAAACCGGCTGCGGCAAGGTGTATTCTGTTGGTTTCGCTTTCGTCGGCTTTTTTTCTGTTCCGGCGTATGGCGTTTCTCACATCGTTTTTAAGGCTTTCATACTGAACGGAAAGCTTCTCTGATATTTTGTGAATGTAGAGATCGCGCTCAACGCTGGAGTATACTGCGGCTATAACGGAGGTAATCTCTTTCAGCGCGGCAATTTTCTGCCGGGGATCGTTTATGTCGTATTGTTTTAATATATTTTCCGTCTGAAAATCGAATCTTGAACTGCCCTCATTCAATATCATCCTGAATCTGTCGGGACCGAATTTTTTGATATATTCATCCGGGTCCTTCGCGTCCCGGACACGCACTACCCTTGCTTCGAGTCCTACCTCGTCAAACAGACGGAAAGCCTTATCAGCAGCTCTCTGACCGGCTTCATCGACATCGTATGCAATGAGCACTTTCTTTGTGTAGCGCTTCATTATCCGGGCATGCTCATTTGTTATAGCGGTGCCCAGTGTGGCGACGGAATTCGTGAATCCAGCGTCATGAAGCGCCATGACATCCATATAACCTTCGCAGAGAATCAATTCGTCGGCACAGCTGGCTTTGGCGTAATTGAGCGCGAAAAGACTGCGGCTCTTCTTGAAAGCCGGCGTGTCGCTGGTATTAAGGTATTTAGGCATTGAATTGTCGAGCACTCTGCCGCCGAAAGCGATAACGTCCTTTTGGGTATCTATTATCGGGATAATAATCCGTCCGCGGAAGTAATCGTAAGGTTTGCCGTTTTTTTTGCTTATCCCGCAGAGGAATGCCGTTGAAAGCTCCTTTTCGCTGTATCCGAGTCCCAACATGTGTCCGGTAAGCGCTCCGAATTCATTCGGAGCGTAACCGAGACCAAAACGCCTGATCAAGGCCGGACTGTACCCGCGGTTCAGAAGATATTCCATCGGCGCCCGGGTTGAATTGAGCTGCTCCCGGAAAAATTTGGCGGCGTCAAGATTCATCGCCAATACTTTTTCGCGGCTGACTTCATCGGTTTTACGGTATCTTTCTCTCGCCTCTTTCGGAACGGTGATTCCGCATCTCTTTGCGAGTACTTCTATTGCTTCGATATAGGAAAGACTCTCCATCTTCATAATGAAGGTTACAACGTCGCCGCCGGCGCCGCAGCCGAAACAGTAAAAGCTGTCGCTTGACAAAAAAACAGTGAACGAAGGGGTTCTCTCGTTATGAAACGGACAAAGGCCGACGAGATTCGATCCTGCCCGCTTAAGACTGACATATTGTCCTATGACATCGGATATATCGCAGCGGTATTTGATCTCCTCGATTATTTCGCGGGGTATCATTGACTTGACTCCTGTCCCTTCGTCAGCTCCCTGACCAGACTTCCGGTATAAAAAGCGTCCGGAAGGTTCTGATCGCATATCTGTCGGTCATGCCTGAAATATAATCGGCTGCCGCCCTGCCGACCGATTCAATGCGGGCAATTTTGCGATATTCGGAAGGCAGCTCTTCGGGATGCTCATAAAAATAATAGTAGAGCGTTTCGAGCATCTTTTCCGCCTTATCCTCCTGACCTTTCGCCGTCGGATTATGGTAAACGGCTTTGTTTACAAAGTCATACAGCTCGTTTATGGCAGCTGCTATTTCTCCATCAATTTTAATATTTTCACCCTCCGAAGACGCCGAGATCACGCCTCCGACCATTCTGTCGATCCGGGTGCTGTAATCGCTGCCGAGTGTTTTGCGTATTTCTGCGGGAATATCTTCTTCTGCCAGGATTTCGGCTCGGAATGCGTCGTCGATGTCGTGATTTATATATGCTATCTTGTCCGCTTCTTTGACTATCTGACCTTCAAGCGTTGAAGCACCGCCCAGAGTATGGTGAAAAATACCGTCGCGAACTTCCCACGTCAGGTTAAGCTCCTCAAGCTTATCAACCACACGCAGACTCTGTTTATAATGAGTAAATTCGCTGTCATAAACCCGCTGAAGCGCACGCTCTCCGGCATGGCCGAAGGGGGTGTGACCGAGATCATGGCCGAGAGCAATCGCTTCGGTAAGGTCTTCGTTGAGTCTAAGGCCGCGGGCTATCGTTCTTGCTACCTGAGCAACATTCAGAGTATGTGTCAGTCTCGTGCGGTAATGGTCAGCTTCGGGAGATAGAAAGACCTGAGTTTTATGTGAAAGCCGGCGAAAGGCTTTTGAATGAAGGATCCTGTCGCGGTCACGCTGGTATTCGCCCCGGTCGCTGCAGGGAGAGACCGGGAATTCTCTGCCTTTGGTATCACTGTCAAACGCCGCCCGCTCGGATAGCACAAGTCTTTGATTTTTATATATCATCTCACGGACGGTCATATCCGACATATTTCATTCTCCCGTCTGTATTTATAAATATATTAGACGTAAATAATCCTTATTTGTTCCGCAGACTTTGGAATACAACAATTCGCTTACCTGCATGATAATACAAATCCGGCGATTTGTCAATAGAAAAAATGATTATTGTTTAAATTTACAATTAATTTTCCGAGCCGAACCTTGTGCCGCATTCGGAAATCAGCGCTCTCGCCGCGGTCATGTCGATAATTCTCTGCAGCAATTCATCCTTTTCCGAAGTCTTTACGGCGAATGTCAGAGATACATTTTCCTCGTAAACAACATCATCAATTACCGCGCCGTATGTTTTTACCAGATATTCTACCTTTTGGTAGTCGTTGTAGCTTAATATCGAAATAAATACCGAGTATTCAACATACCTTACTATCCCCGCCGCTTCGGCAGCCCGGTTTGCTGCGGTCGAATATGCGCGGGTCAATCCGGATGCGCCCAGGAGTATGCCGCCGAAATACCTTGTAACAACGATAATGGCGTCGGTGAAGCCCTTCTTCTTTATTACATCGAGGACATAAGGTCCGCTTGTTCCCTGCGGCTCGCCGTCGTCGCTCATCCGTTCCGCGGCTCCCCGGTTTATCTGATATGCGTAGACATGGTGTCTTGCATCCGGGTTTTTCTTTTTAACCGACTCGAGATATTCCGCTGCTTCTTCAACGGAACAGACTCTTTTGGCTCTGCCGATAAAAACCGACTTTTTTTCAACATACTCGATTTCACTTTCGCGTTCAAGAGTTATATATTCGGACGGCGGAGGCGGCTGATCGCCGCCGATATTTAAAAAGTTATTCATCGATATTATCCGGCGAGTTGTATACATATTCCGCAAACACACCGCGCGCACGGCTGTCGGAAAGTGTGTCAACTTCTATATAATCGTGAGTGTAATTAACATTGGTTACCGTCGCAAGCTTATAGATCCTGTTTAGTTCGCCTGACTTATCATTAGGTATCCTGTAGCTGACCGGCAGTCTGCCCTGACTCACCGCTTCTTCAAGCTTGGCTATCAGCTCGTCAATCCCTTCTCCTGTCTTCGCTGAAACGGCTACGGTATCTTTGAAAGAGACAAGAGAACCGGCCTGATCCCAAACTACGTTCAGAAGCCTGTCCGATTCGGCGTCGCACTTGTTCCAGACATATACAACCGGCTTGTCGTCGGCATCGAGTTCCCGCAGAAGTTCTTTGCTCACCTTAAGCTGATTTTGACATTCGGGGTCGGAAGTGTCTATCAATACGAGAATTATATCTGCATATTTCACTTCGTCAAGGGTGGACTTGAAAGCCTTGATAAGATGGTGCGGCAGGTTTCTGATGAATCCGACCGTGTCTGTCAGCAGTATTTCTTCTCCGCTGGGGAGCTTATAACGCCTTGTAGTCGGGTCAAGGGTAGCAAAAAGCTTATCTTCTGCCAAAATTCCGGCGCCGGTCAGGTAGTTAAGCAGGGTCGACTTTCCGGCGTTTGTGTATCCGACAATGGCGCAGCTGGTGATTCCCGAACGCTGACGCGCTTTGCGCATTGTTGAACGGGAAGAGTCCAGTTTGCGAAGCTGTTCTTCCAGGAATTGAATTCTTCTTTCGATATATCGTCTGTCGGTTTCAAGCTTGGTTTCGCCGGGACCGCGCACCGCGATGTTTCCGCCGACTTGTCTTGAGAGCTGAAGTCCTTTTCCTATCAGTCTCGGAGCGGTATATTTCAGCTGCGCAAGCTCTACCTGAAGCTTTCCTTCGCTTGACTGCGCGTGAAGCGCGAAGATATCCAGAATAAGCATCGCCCGGTCGATGACCATGACGTCATGTTTATCGTCGGACAGCGCATCTTCTATGTTTTTTATCTGCGACGGTGTCAGCTCCATATCAAATACTACAAGCGGAACCTCATTTACCGAGCAGAGTTCGTAAAGTTCCTTGATTTTACCGGAACCGATAACGGTAGCGGGATCCGGACTGTATTTTGACTGAGTAAGACGGGCAAACGCCGAACCTCCGGCGGTTTCAAGCAGCCGCTCAAGCTCATCAAGCGACACCTGTGCTTCTCTTTCGGTCGTGCGGCCGGTTATGACAGAGACCAGAACCGCCCGCACCGCGTTTATTTCATCTTCTCCCCAAGGGGTGTTAAGCAGTTTATTTTCCATAAATCTTTAATATATTCTCCTGATTGTCTGCGTGGGGAGACGCAAATTCGAAAATGATGAAAAAGCGGAAAACGGTATTGCCCGCTTCCCGCATTTTTTCTGCCGTTCGATTATTTCTGTTTCATAGCGCTCGCGGCCGCAAGACGCTTCTTGAACTTGTCGACCCGCCCGCCGGTATCCACGAACTTTTGCTTGCCCGTGTAGAACGGGTGGCATTTCGAGCAGATTTCGACATGCATCGCCCCACCGTTTGTCGAACGCGTCTGAACTTCGTTGCCGCAGGCGCATTTGATCGTAACGTTTTTATATTCGGGATGTATTCCCTGCTTCATGCTTGAGCACCTCTCTTTCCGTAAGACCGAAAGAAGGCGTCAGCCTCTTCCTGCCTGTTTCATAATACCAAGGTATTATACCACAAATCAGTATGAATTGCAAGGGGTTTTGGAAAAATTAACAGCTTCAGGTGTTAAAATTATCTTTTGCCGCACGTTATTTGAATTATAACTAATTAAATATCCAGTTTTTCGAACGCTTCGATAACTTTATTTATCGCCTTATTGATACGGCTTTCGTTATTAGTCATGCTTGATACGAAATCACGCTTGTTTTTTTCGAACATTGTCATGAATATACCGTCCCTGAGAGTCTCGCACCAATATGTGTCGCCCAGATCATAGCTTCTTGTCCTGTATATCAAATCCAGCATTTCGGCGGATTCGTTGTCGCGCGCGTATTTGCCCTTCAGCGAAATTTCAAAGTATGCGGGGATTACCGAATTTGCCGATTCGGATGACAATGCCTCCAAAACAGCTCCTATCATTTCCAGCCTGCCGGCTGCCGTAACCGGAACACTCGGGACGCAGCCGCCCTCGACTCTTGAATAATACTCTTCCTGACTCTCGTCATATTTCGGATACGGAATAACTCCGAAATCCTGTTCCATTCCTCTGAGTATCGCGATGTAGAACAAAGTATTGTCAAAGAACAGAGCCTGACCTCCGACGAACATATCGTTTAAAGTCAAATCACTGTTTGATGCGAATTTGTTTCTGAACCAAGTGTTGTTATCCCAAGTAATCGTGAATATTCTTTCCACTACCTCGGCAAACTTCTTATCCCCGGTAAGTTTGAATTCCGGTATGTCATCTTCGTTTTTTGCTATCGATTTAACACCGGCGCTGCTCCAGAAGCAAGGCAGGACATGCTTCGGCTGTGACAGATAGCCGTATCTGTCCGTTTTTGTCATTTCGTTGTCGCCGTCGACATCTTCCGTTACTGCCGAACACATTTCCTCATATTCGTCATAATCCCAAGCGCCGTTGTTGACAAGATCGTATATGTTTTTAAGATTGAAATTCTCATGTATCTGTTTGTTGAAAACAAGTACATGCGTATAGTCGGAGGGAGTTAAATTAAAATCGCTGTATGCGAAATAAAGCCGGCTATGAATGGAAAGCTCCGGATTCAGCGAATGGCTCCAATACGGCTGGCTCAGATCGATATAAGGTATCTCGCGGAAATTGACGATCATACCCATCTGGGCAAGAGTCAGCGTCGGATAATCTTCGCAGAAAAAGACGTCGTAAATATCCTCCCCGGACATAACTATTTTTTTGGCTTCCTGATTCATTGCGGTAAATCCGCTTGATATAGATTCTTTGAATAAGACATTCAGTCTGTTTTCCACCAAACGGTTACGCAGATAAATAGCATCGTTGAGGATATCACCGTCCTGCTCTTCCCTGTCGATTCGGGTATGAAGCCAGCTGGATTCATAGACAAAGTTATCGAAAGTTTCTCCTTCAAAATCCAGATCATCGGGGAGATTATCCTTGAATAACGGTTCTGTTTCTCCGGTTGTTTCCTGAACCGTCTCGATATTTGTTTCCGCGTTTTGCATTACATCATCAGCCGTGGTATCGCCGCAGGCCGAATAACTGAAAATCATAACCGTCAGTAATAAAAAAGCAATTACTTTTCTCTTCATCGGTTTTGACCGTCCTTTCATCATAATGCCGTAACAAATGTTTTTATGATTTGTTCAACACCCTTTCGTGAAGATATTATAAACGATATCTCATTCAAATTATATAACACAATTTGTCAAAATGATTTGTAAACTGTTAATTATCATACAATTAGATTTGAGTCGTTAAAAGTAATATGTGTTAATTTTACAATCTTGGGTTCATCCGGTATTGACTTAATATTTTTCTCGCAAGCCTTGAATTCATTTCATGATTGTGTTATAATAGGCAAAACAGCAAATATAATAAATATGCGGAGGAACAATTATGATTAAAGTTGCAATGCTCAGCAAATGGCATGTCCATGCCGAAGGCTACGCGAACGAAGTCAACAGAAGCGGCAAAGCTCAGGTAGCCGCCGTTTGGGACGAAGATAAAAACCGCGGCGCCGAATGGGCCGGCAGGCTCGGAGTCGACTTCGTTGAGTGCCTCGACGAACTTCTTGCAAGAGAAGATATCGACGCCGTAATCGTCGATACTCCTACCACGGCTCACCGCGACGTGATTATTAAAGCAGCCAAAGCCGGCAAGCATGTTTTCACCGAAAAGGCTCTCTGCCCGACTGTCGCCGAATGCGAAGATGTAAAGAAAGCAATTCTTGACGCAGGTGTTACCTTTACGATCTCCTATCCGATGCGCGGCACTCCGACGGTTCAGTTTGCCAAAAAGATGATCGAATCCGGAGCGTTCGGAAAGCTTAGCCTTGTCCGCATCCGCAACGGACACAACGGAGTTTCCGGAAATTGGCTGCCCGCTTACTGGTTTGAGAAGAAGGACGCCGCAGGTGGCGCCATGATGGACCTCGGCTGCCATCCGATGTATACACTTCCTTACCTCTGCGGCAAACCGAAGCGCATCAACGGCATATTCACCGCTCCCTTCGGCTCAAAGGTAGACGAGAACGCCGTTTCCACAATTGAATTTGAAGGCGGTATCATCGGCATAGGCGAGACCAGCTTTATAACCTACGCAACCAAAGAAATGATCGAGATCTACGGTTCCGAAGGAACTCTCATCTCCATCAACGGCGAGGTTCAGTTCAAGTCTTCGAAAACCGACGCTTACGGCGCAGACTGGTTCAAACCGAGACTGCCGCAGCCGAAACCGAGCACCATCAACCGCTTCCTCGACGCCATTATCGCCGGCGAAAAGGCTCCGGAAGGCCTTGGTATCGACGACGCCATCGCTTTGACCGAGCTGCTCGAAAACGCCTATATCGCGGACGAAACCAACAGATATCAGCTCAGGATAGAAGCTTAATAATTAATCTTATATCAATGCCGGGACTTTTCTGTCCCGGTTTTTTTATTTTATCTTTCATTCATCGAAATCGTTGACATTTTATTATTTCGGTGTATAATGTTGATATACAGGATTTTATTCTGCAAATAAAACGAAAGGACAGTTCAATTATATGAAAAAAATAAAGATAGCCCAAATCGGGACCAGCGCCAACAGCCATGGAAACCCGATTTTCGGCAGCCTGCAAAAACAGAGCGATATGTTCGAGATCGCGGGATTTGCAATGCCGGAAAACGAACGGGATAAATTCCCGGGCAACATGAAGCTTTTTAAGGGCTTCCGCGAAATGACAGTCGACGAGATATTGAATGACGCTTCCATTGAGGCAGTCGCGGTTGAGACAGAGGAGATTTATCTTACAAAATACGCTTTGATGGCTGCCAAAGCCGGAAAGCATATTCATATGGAAAAGCCGGGCGGACGCGAGATTTCACAGTTTGAAGAACTGATCGACACCGTCAAAGCCGGAAAAACGGTTTTTCACACCGGCTACATGTACCGATACAATCCGTATGTTATCGATCTCCTCAAACGCATCAAGGAAGGCGAACTCGGCGATATCATATCGGTCGAAGCTCAGATGAACTGCCGCCATCCGGAGTCGGTTCGCAGCTGGCTTTCAGCATTTCCGGGCGGGATGATGTTCTTCCTCGGGTGTCATCTGATCGATCTCATATACCGAATTCAGGGGGAACCGAAAAATATCATCCCGCTGAATCGCTCCACAGGTTACCTTGAGGCTTCGGGAGAGGATTTCGGAATGGCGATTTTTGAATACGACAGAGGCGTTTCCTTTGCTAAAACCTGTGCCGTCGAGCGCGGAGGATTTGCGCGAAGACAGCTTGTCGTGACCGGAACCAAAGGGACCGTTGAAATCAAACCCTTTGAAATGTCAGCTCCAGGCGGCATTTGGACCGGTAAAACCGAGTTTTTCAGCGACGCATGGGCAGACAGGGGCGTTTATACCGAAACCGCCGTTTTCGACCGCTACGACGCTATGATGAACGGTTTCGGGCGCATGGTGCGCGGCGAGATTGAGAATCCTTACACATATGATTATGAGCTTGGTTTATACAGGACTGTGCTGCGCGCCTGTAATGCTTTGTGAAAAATAAAATCACTATTATTTGCATGACATGAAAACGAAAATCAAAAAAATACTGATTACCACCGGAAAAATTCTGTTGTTTTTTATCGGTTGGTCACTGTTAACCGTTCCCGCGTTTCTTTTAGTTCCGGATACATTAAGCGGTGCCGCATGGAGATTCTTGTCGGAAATGCTTCCCTTTTTATCTATTGTCGGCTTCACTTTTTTGTTTTGGCTTTTTGAAAAGAAACGCATAAAACTGTGCATTGTTACTTATCCTGTAAAAAATATCGTCATCGGCGCTTTGGCGGGAATTATCTGGATCGGAGCAGCGGCAGGCATATTAATGATATCCGGAGCAATGAAAATCGTTGCTTACAATTCCGTTTCGATGCTTTGGTTATGGATGATTTCGGTATTCATCAACGCGGCGATGCAGGAATTGCTTGTCAGAGGATATCTCTACCAGATGCTGAAAACCGATTACAACGTTTTTGCTGCTGCCGCAGTAACAACAGCTTTATTCACACTTATGCACGGAGGAGCTTTGGAAGCAGGTATAATTCCTGTTATGAATGTTCTGACAATGAGTGTTTTGATGACGGTTGTAATGGAATATACGCAGTCTTTGATTGCGCCTGTTATAATGCATTTTATCTGGAATTGCGCCGGAGCAGTCATCCTCGGCGGAGTTAACCTTGCGGACGATTATCCGAGTCTATGCACGTCGGAGTTTACCGGAAACGAATTGATCACGGGCGGCGCGCCTAAGATTGAGGGCAGCATTGTCGTTTTGGTTCTCAATATTCTGCTCATTTCGGGGTTTGTTTTTCTTTCGGAAAAGAAGAAAGCGAAAGTTTCTGTCTTGACTGCCGCAAATAAACCTTAGATAAGTTGTTTTATAAACACTTCGTCCTTGTTTTTTGCTTTACAGCCGGGAGCTTTTCTGTATCCGTTTCTGAGATAAAAATGTTCCGCCGTATCGGTTGTTAAGATGCTTGTGTATATTCCCTGATGTCTGAAATAATCCTCGGCAAGACGCAGTAGCGCTGCGCCGTGCCCGCTATTGCGGTATTCTTCTGCTACCCAGAATTCTCTGATAAAACCGACGGTTTCTTCGAAGAACCAGCTTGTAAAGTTCTCCTTCTTGAATTGAATAAATCCTATGATATTGCCTTCTTCGGTCGATCTTATATAGACTTTATTATCGCCTTCGTCATTCATCTCGCGAAACAGACTCTCCCAATCGGTTACTGTAATACCCAACTCGGAAAAGTACTTATGAAATGCCTCCTGGAACCGCAGATCGCAGAAATCGGAAACCAAATCATCGGAAAATCCCGAGTTTGGGTTCGGAAATCGATATCTGAGATTAAGACAATCCGGAACGGAATCATCTATATAGCCGGTATCCGAAAAACCGACTTTTTCAAAGATACGCAATGCCGATTTGTTTTCTTTATTGACGCAGACTTCGACACAATCGTATTTCTTTTCTTTTTCAAGTTCGTGCAGAACCATGCAAAGCGCTTCGGTGCCGAATCCTTTTCCCTGGAAATGTTTATCTATCATGAACTGCTGCAGATCATAGCAGGCTGGTTCATAATCCAGATCTTTTACTAATGCGACGCCGATTATCGTCCGATCATCTGCAATTCCTATTACTTTTACGCGGCAGGAACGATAAACATAACCTCTCGCGATAATTCCGACGGCGCTGTCAAGATAAGCTTTCTGATTTTCTTCGACTGTCAGTTTTGCAACTTCCTGCCAGTTTTCCTCATTTATTTCAACAAGTTTGAGCAATATTCAAATCTCCTAATGTCCGGCAGTATAACCGAAACAATACCAGCTATAGAAAACCGCCTTTTGAAAGACGGTTTTCTTTATATTTTGTGTGATTATTTTCAGCTTACTGGTTTCCGGCTTCGTAGGCTTCGATCGCTTTGTCGATATTTTTCTGTATGTTGGACTCATATTTAGCGAAATACGATGCGAAGTCAGACTTGTTTTTCCAGATCATATCGGTGATTTTCGTGTCGCAGTAATCGAAAGCTATCTGATACGGATAGGACAGCGTATTGAAAATTATATCAAGCATCGGACCCGATTCGGTGTCGCGGGCTATCTTTCCGTTGAGCATGATGTCGTAATATGCGGGAACGACGGTAGAAACCGACTCAAAACTCAGCGACTCGATTATAATTCCGGTGCGCTCAAGATCGGAGGCGGTGACCGGTATAAGCATAACATAGGGCGTTCCGCCGAAGTGATAGTATTCTTCCTGTTCCTCTGTATATTTCGGGCTGGGGATGAAGCCGAAGTCGGCGTCCATGTCGCGCAGCGAGTGGGTGTTTCCGACAGCTTCGTTGTAGAAAAGAACCTTACCGGCGATAAACTGGTCAAGACCGCCGTGGTTGCCGGCAGTACCGTACGGAGCAAGGAAACCGGGTGTGGCATAGAGGTCGGTTATCGCCTGATAGCGGTCGTAATTAAAGGTGTTGGCAAGATCGAAATACGGCATGTCGTCGCTGTCTTTTGTGACGCTGAGTTTCGCGCCGACACCGTATACAAGCGCCTCGGAACCTACTCTCGACCATGAGGTGTAACCGTATTGGTCGTCGTTGCCCCAGGTGCCGTCTCCGTCGAGGTCAAGAGCGACGGCGGTGCCCATTTCTTTCATCTTGTCAAGTACCCACTTGTTATCTTCAACAAGCTGGTAGGGATTGTCAAGCTCGTAGTTTTCGCGGAGTGTTTTGTTAAACATAAGTCCGCGAACTTCGTCGTAGTGAGTAGTGTCAAAAAGGCTTATCGCGTAATATACATTTCCGTTAATTGAGGTGTCACGGATGCTGTTCTGCACCCACCAAGGCTTTGTAAGGTCGATATACGGAATATTTCCGTATATGGTCGCTTCGCCCTTCGTTGTTGACGTAAAGGCGTCAAATGTGGTTATCAGGACGCAGTCGTAAGCATCTTCTCCGGCGGCAATCGATTTCGAAGCGGTTGAAGCCGCGCCGGAATTGCTTATTTCAACTATCGAAACTCCGAACTGCTCGGATGTCGCAAGGTTGCGTCTGTATATAGCGTCGTTAAGCGCTTCTCCGTTTTCCTCTTCCGCGCTTATTGCATAGGTTACCATCCAGTCTGCCTGGTTGCCGTTGAGAAATTTGAATTCATATCCGTCAAATTTTACATCCTGCGGAAGGTCCGGGCGAAGCTCGGTTGTTGTATCGGCTGCGTTGTCGGCAGCTGCGTCAGGGGAAACGGTCGTTACGTTCGGAGTGTTTGAAGATTCACTTTTGCCGCATCCGGCCAGCATAACCGCAAAAATTAAAACCGCGAGCAATGCTGCCTTGATTTTTTTGTTCATGATGATATATTACCCTCTTAAAAGAAATTTTGTATTTGAAATATTATAGCATAATCACCCCTGTTTGTCAATATTATTTGGTGTATTTTGCTGATTTAAACACAATATCGCTTCGGAAAAATCTACCTTTCACTTGAGATTTCGATGTGTTTATATTGACATAATGTTGCTGCTGTGATATAATTATTTAAGAACTAAGGGGAGATTTATTATGAACGAAAAACTTATCGGTATTATTACCGAGTGTACAAAACTAAAAGAAGAAGACATTTCTTCTGATGCGGAACTTATAGACGATCTCGGTCTGAGTTCTCTTGATATCGCAAATATCTTTATTGAAATCGAAGAACAGCTCGGATGCGTTGCTACTGACAAAGAAATCGACAAAATGAAAACGGTCGGGGATATTGAAGCTTATCTGGCAAAACATCTGGATTGGTAACCGTTTATACGCGTATGCGCGTCGGCAGACGGCGCGCTTTTTTTATTTATCTGGCTAATTGGCTTTATTATCAGCGGCAAAAACGCAATCGCATTTACCGAGTTAACCAAAATTTTACTTTATTCTTACAAGATTTTGTTAATGTCTTGCATTTGGCGGAAAAATGTGCTACAATATTATATCCACAACACGGCAGAAAGCTCCAGGGGGTATATACCACATGTTCATACGTTCCGAAAAACACAAATCCGGCGTAACTGTCGGTTTTATACGGTTACTTGTTTTAATTATTATGGTTGCTGCCGCCGCTGCGGCGCTGACACTTTCGATTTCCGCGGCGCAGCCGAAAATGAATGCCACGAATTCTCCGCCTCCAATTTCCGTAACGGCTCAGTCGGAAGGGATAATATCGAGGCTGCCGGGTGAAATCAGACTATACTCAAAATCGGCAAAGCATTATCTTTTTCTTCCTTCCAGCGCCGATTTGGGTGCCGTTCCGGTAAAGTATAACGGCGAGCTCAAACTTTACGACCCGGATACCGGCAAGCTGTATTCAAAAGGCGAGGTTGCCTCTTTGAATCTTTCGGAGGAAAAGTCGTTTATCTATGAATACGACGAGGGCACTGACACATATAACCGTTATTCAGTAATCGTAATGAAATCCACCTCCGCCGCTTCGATGTATGTGGAACTTGACGGGGGCGACGATGCGCTCAGAAGGATCAACTCCTGGAAAGATAATACCGAAGCCGGCAGCTTAAAAGTTACCGAAGTCGACGGGAAAATCATATACGACGGCGAACTCACGAAGATGAAGGGGCACGGTCTTACCTCTTATGAAGCTTCCGGAAATACCAATACCAAAAACTCATATAATATAAATATCGGAAAAAGAGCCGAACTGATTCCCGGAGCCGGGGCTTCCAAAAAATGGGTCCTTCTCAGGATCCGGACTTGGGGAAATTACGACCCGGCGGGTCTTTCATATGTCACGGCATTTGACACATATAACGCCATTGCCGGCAGCGACTATTACAACATCTGCGCAAGATATGTTGATTTATACATAAACGGCGAATACCGGGGAGCTTATATCCTCACCGAACGAATGGATATAAACGGATCTATCCGCGTCACCAATCTCGAAAAGTATACCCTTTATAATAACGGCGGAAGAAGTGACGAGCGCTCCGACTCAGACCCCGCAATCGCCGCAGGCATAAAAAGTTATTCATATTGCCCCGACGCTTATCACGAAATAGAGGATATTGATATTACCGGCGGTTATGTGCTTGAGATAATGTGCGGTCACTACGGAGAATACGGCTTCCTGACCAAAAACGGCATGTATATCAATGTCAAAAGCCCCGCTTATCCGACAAAGGAACAGGTGCAGTACTGCGCGCTCTACATTCAGCAGTTTGAAAATGCCCTTTTCAGCCTTACCGGATACAACAGCGAAGGAAAGCACTACAGCGAATATATCGACACACTAAGCTTCGCACAGCAGACTCTTGTATATGCTTTCTATTTAAACTGGGAAATATATCGTACCAGCACATATATGTATAAAGATGTCGACGGATCTAAGCATGAAAAACTGACTTTCGGCCCCGTCTGGGACTTTGAAACCGGACCGTATGTGTTTGAATACGACAAATCCCTTTTGGGAACAACCTTCTCTTACACCGAGCATCAGCAGTATACCTGGTATCAGCGCTTCTGGCAGAAGGGCGACTTTATGGATATTATGGTTAAAGAGAATGAGCGGATGAAGAACATTTTAGATCAAATGCTCGGAAAAACCAAAGCTGTCGATATATTTGACTACGACGAATACGCGGACGGTGTGGAAGCCACTCAGAACATGAACTGGATTCGCTGGCAGCAGCCGGAAAGCTACCGTCACTGGGCAGACTTAATGAAAAATGGCCTTGAATACAGGTATGACCATTGGTACGACAATCTTTGGAATCCGGCTAAATATCTGGTATCCGTCGATGCCAAACTCGAAAAGACTGCTGACGGAAAAACCGTTCTAAAAGCCGACATTCTGGGTAAGTATTATGATGTTCAATGGTATAAGGTCTCGGCGGATGACATGACATACGGTCAGATCATCACAAAGGCGATGGATGAGGAATTTGCCGTAACGGAAGACGGAATGTATTTCTGCGCGGTCACAGGACCCAACAACGCATACTGGGAAGGAGCGCGCGGTTCTATATTTAAAAGCCGGGAGCTGATTATGTTCAGCCCCGTCATAGACACGACCGGCAAAACTCTTCCGCGAGCCGGAGGGCTTATGAAGACATCTGCTCCGGCAGCGAACCAAACGAACGAAGCGAATCCCGACAATAATTCTTCGGTCGTTCCCGATGATGCAGTCATTAAAGATTCCGGCTCGACCTCTGAAGTTTCCGGCTCATCCAATCTGCCCTGGATCGCCGTAACCGTAATAATAGTATTACTATCCGCCGGCAGCGCATTTTTGGCGGCGAAACGCAATATCAAAAGGGAGAAGTCAGCGGGATGAAAATAATGAAAAGGACTTTCGAGTTTGTCGCGATTCTTGTCGCTCTCTTTTGTTTTTCCGCTTTACAGATCTTTGCGGCTTATCCCTCATCGGGTGCGGATATTCCCGCCGGTTCAGATATATTGATCGGAGAGCTGATAGGAGAGGAAATCGGCTGGGGCGGGAGCCGCGACAGCGGAGGAGCCGCAGCATTTGACGGTAACAAACACAGCTTTTACGACCCCACTCAGGCATCCAACGAAAACTGCTACACCGGGCTTGACCTGGGTGAAAGATATATCCTTTCCATGGTGATGATTCTTCCCCGCGAAGCACAGATCAACAGATACAACGGTGCGATGATACAGGGCTCCAATGACCTTTCAAACTGGATTACGTTGTGGCAGAGCGATGAGGAGTCTTACGGCTGGGATTGGCATGAAATAACCGAATTTGATTACAACATCGGATTCAGATATTACAGATACTTCAATGACCGCAACCACGGGGATGTCGCGGAGGTAGAATTATACGGCTACAAAGGCACAAAGGGAGACGATCCGTTTTCAATGAGCTCGGAATATCAGATCGAGGGGATCAGAGTCACCTTCGATTCCGGCGGCGGCGGCAAATTCGATCCCATTACAGTTAAATTCGGCGATAACTTCCCTGACCTCCCGGTTCCTGAAAAAAACGGAATTACCTTTGACGGCTGGTTCGCACATAAGTCGGGAGGAGCTGCGTTAAAATCCGGTGATAAAGTAACATATTTGGAAGATATAACTCTTTATGCCCGTTGGACCGATCCGAATGCCGGGAAGGAATCTCTTTCGGATTCGGGCGATACAGAATCAGCAGCAGCTAATGATGGAAATAATTCGATATCGTTTGAAAGCAAATCAAATATCGCAGTTCCGTTAGTCTGCTCTGTGATTTCCGCCGCAGCTGTTACATTTTCGGCTGTTTTCCAGTTCAGAATAAAAAAGAAACGGAAATAATCGAAATTCCAAAACCGCAGCTGCGCCAAGATTCTGCATAGGTTCTTATAATAAAAACGGCGTCCGGAAATTTTTCCTGACGCCGTTTTCTGTTGCCTGTTTTTTCAGATTATATTTTATTTTGCAAGCTCTTCCCAAGGGCAGAGATCGGCTGCCGTTTTCGGGAGGAGACGGAAGCTGAAGCTGTATTTCTTTGCATCAAGCCTCCATTTCGGGTCGAGCGCGGGTCCGCAGGAATTCGAGCCGATACCTGACTGGGCGTAATCAATATTAAGGTGGGTGCATCCTTCGTATTCAAGCTCCCAGTCGTGCTTTGCTTCTGATAGCTGCTCTGCAGAATAATGGGAGGCATTGAAGGAGAAGTTGTCTCCGTGCGCCGAGACATACAGCCCGTAACCTCCGACATGTCTTACCTGAACCCATCTGGTGTCGCAGCGGGCTCCGTGTTCCTGGGGCATTACATAAGGCTCGTACAAGTCGGAAACCGAAGCATCGAAAAGACCGATAACTGAGTTGAGTTTCATGTCTTTATATGCATCTCCCGGTCCGCGGCCGAACCACCTTACTTTATCAAACCACTTGGGCAGGCAGAGCTCATATCCGAGTCTCGGCAGGAAGTTGACTTTTTCGCTTATATCACAGTCGGTTTTGACAGCAAGAGAACCGTCGCCGTAAACGGTATACTCGACACGGGCGCGGAGGAAAGGAACCAGAGCCTTTGCTCCGAGCGAAATATCCGCCCTCACCGTAACGCTTCCGTCGGGATTTGCTTCCGCCGTCATTGAGTAACATTTCTGTTCAGCCTTGTCAAAGCCGTGTCTCTTCCATTCCCATTTGACATTGCGGTCATTGTCGGTGGGCGCGCGCCATACCGTCAGTGACATCGGCGCTTCAAGCAGCTCTCTGCCGTCCGCTTCGATCGAGATCAAAGCTCCGTATGCCGCATCGAAGAGATATGTCTTATCGTTTGCCGAAACGGTGATATATGAGTTGCCCTGTTCGAGCGCAGCCGCCGGTTTGGATTCGATATTCATGGGCGAAGGCTTGTCCGCTTTAAGGCAGAGCTGTTCAAAACCGACAAAATCATCGGCTTTGCCCCACCTGTCTTTATCTTCCGCTCTCACAAGTGTAAGCGTGAGATAACAGAAGCCGTCATCCGGGTGATAATCGAAACAGAAGTCCTTTGACTGTCCGGGCTTGATATCTGCTGCAAGCATACCGCTCTTGACGGTTTTGCCGTTGCGCTCTATCCGCCACATAAATACGCAGTCGGAAAGATCGGTAAAGCAGCGGTAAGAGGTGATTCTGACAAGGCAGTTTTCCGGTTCGACAAGTTCGGCTTTGAAGGGTTTATATACCTGCTTAAGCTCTTTAAGCGATGAACTTATCCGCCGGTCGGGGTAGACAAGACCGTCGACGCAGAAGTTGCCGTCATTCGGTTCGTCGCCGAAATCGCCGCCGTAAGTGAAGCGAAGAGTGCCGTCATCTTGCGGGACAGCGACGCTGTGATCGGTAAATTCCCAGACGCAGGCGCCGAAGAAATTGTCGTTTGCATATATTACATCCCAATATTCTTTCAGCCCGCCGGGACCGTTGCCCATGCTGTGAGCGTATTCGCAGAGATAAAGCGGCTGACGGTAGGTCTTGTTTGCGCAGTATTCGGCGCACCATTCGGGGTTGGGATACATATGGCTTTCGATATCGACTACCGCAGTCTGCTGCACCCCTCCGGTATAATCCTTATTTGCGCCTTCATAATGAACAAATCGGCTGTTGTCGCGGCTTTTAAGATACTCCGACATTTTTACATGGTTTTTGCCGTATCCGGACTCATTTCCGAGGCTCCACATAATAACGCAGGGATTGTTCTTGTCGCGCTCAAAGAGACGGCGGATCCTGTCAAGATAACTCTCCGTCCATTCGTCGGAATCGGAAAGCAGGTTCCATTTGATGACACCCATACCGTGCGTTTCTATGTCACATTCGTCTACCACATAGAACCCCAGTCGGCTGCACATCTGCATGAAACGCGGATCATTCGGATAATGGGAAGTTCGGACGGTATTGACATTATGCTGCTTCATTATATAAAGGTCGCGCAGCATATGGTCATACGGGGTAGCATGTCCTAAAAGATGGTGGCTGTCATGGCGGTTGACGCCGCGGGCTTTGACCTTTTCACCGTTTATCAATACGACGCCGTCCTTTATTTCAAGGCGGCGGAAGCCGACGTCAAAAGCGATAAATTCCGCGCCGCAGCTGATTATCAGCTTATAAAGATACGGTGTTTCGTCCGACCAGAGTTTCGGATCGCCGATCGAACAGGAAATATCAGATAACCTTCCCCCAGCGACGGCTGTTCCGTCCATGTTAACGAGTTCCCATGAACCGTCGGCGGAGGCGGAAGAAGTAATCGTGGCTTTAAGCTCAGCTGTTTTAAGATCCTCCGAAACTTCCGGCTTTATATAAATGTCATCAATCCTGACATGTTCGCGGAACAGCAGATATACTTCGCGGAAGATGCCCGACATGCGCCACATATCCTGATCTTCAAGATACGATCCGTCGCACCATTTGATGACAAGCACAGATATCGTATTTTCGCCTTCTTTGACGAGTTTTGTGATATCGAATTCGGTCGTCATGTGCGAAACCTGACTGTAGCCGACAAAGCTGCCGTTTATCCAGACATAGAAGCAGGAATCGACGCCTTCAAAGGAAAGAATAATATCCTTCAGCCGAAGCGCGCTGTCATCCATGGTAAAAGTTCTCGAATAAAGCGCACAGGGGTTTTCATCCGGTACATGGGGAGGATCCACGGGATACGGATAGTTTACGTTCGTATAGTTAGGCACATCATAGCCGCGGTCAAGATATAAAGCACTTTGCCAGTTCGAAGGAACCGTTATTTTTTCCGTGTCATGAGGTCCGTCAATTCCGTCAAATTCAGTTATCGAATCAAAGAAAGTAAAATCCCACTCGCCGCAGAGCGAACGGAAAAAGGCTGAGCGGCCGCGGTTGTCGGCAACAGCCTTTTCGCGGCTTTCATACGGAATGAAATAAGCGTGATTAGGGAGGCTGTTGACGTGGAGGGTTTTCAAATCCTTATAATAAGGTGTTATAACGGACATATGCATCCTCTTTTCTTTTTCTCTATTTTCAGTCGAGCGAGGTATATACTTTGATAAGTTCGTCGAGCAGAGCCTGCGTCTTTACTTCCTTTTTGGCATAGGAAGAAACGAAATCGCCCTTTTTCGAACCGAGCACTTCTCTCATTATAAGACCTATGCTGTTGAGAGCGTAGTTATAGATATATGCAAAATCAGAGGTTGAAGCATCGTGGATTATATCCATGATCTGCATGGCTGCGTCCTGATTGTCACGGATATATTTTGTCTTGAGAGCTACTTCGTAATAAGCCGGCGCGACGGTATTATAGCCTTCATATGCAAGAAGTTCGAGTATGGCAGCAATTGTATCAAGCTTATCGCAGGTAGCAGGTACGCAGACAAGTGTTGCCACGTCGTGGATAAGAGCGAGATAATTTTCCTGAGTCTCGTCATATTTCGGGAACGGGATAACGGCGTAATCTCCCTCCATGTCGCGGAGGTAGTCGGAGATATAGAACCAGCCGACCATGAAGGCGAGCGAATCTGCTTTGAATTTATTCGGAATCTTTTCATGCAGCGATGTGTAATCCGCCGGGAAAACTCTGATTCCTTCGTTTTCGTAATAAATCTTTCTTATTTTCTCCGCGTAGGAAACAGTGCGCTCGTTGTTCATAACGAGAATGGGGATATCGTTTTCATCCCTTTCGGTGCAGCGGACGCCGGCGTCGTATGTAAAGTGGTCGGTAAGATTGGCGGTGATAACGCCGCAGCCGTATTGATCGCCTTCGTCAAACTTGCTGTCGCCGTTAAGATCTGAATAGAACTTTGATGTATATTCCGAGAACAGGTCAAGCGTCCATTTTCCGTCAAGGACCGTGGTGTAAATAGACTGGGGATCACCTAAAATATTCTCAAACATCTGCTTGTTTACATAGCAGCAGGACTGGTGACGTATGAGCCCGAGCGTTATATCGCCGGACATAAAGTATCTCTTGTTAATACCGATAGAACATTCACGGGTGTATTCGCCGTCCCACCAATCTTTTTCAATATCGATATAAGGCGCTCCTTCAAGGTTCATAAACATTCCTCTTACAACAAGCGGAACGACCTGGAACTGAACTCCGAAGACAAAATCAAATTCATTCGAGCCCGAAGTGACGCATTTTTCGATGATAGGTCCTGCGTCTTCATGTTTGGTCAGTACATTGAAAGAAACGTTAACATCATTCTGAACTTTCATGTTTCTTTCATAAACAGCGTCATTGACAACGTCGCCGGTTTCTTCTGAAACGTCAAAATAATAACCGTCGGTAGAGAAATAGATAGAGTTCAGAACATTGATGGTAGTTCCGCCGAAGTCGGTGCCGGCGGGAACCGAGGTTGCGGGCGCGGTGGTTTCCTCGGCAGTTTCAACGTCTGCCTGAGTATCGGCTGTGCCTCCCTGATTCGGGGTATCCCCTCCGTTTCCGCCGCATGCAAACAATACGGAAGAAGTAAGCAGTATAGCGAGAATGATTGCCGTGAGCTTTACAAAAACGGAATTCTGCATGAAAATTAGCCTCCCTCTGGATAAACATGATGATAATAACAGTAAATAACTATATAATTATCTCATAAATCAGTGATTTTGTCAAGTGCTTAACACGATTATGGTTTACTTTTTTGGGGTTTTATGATAAAATAAATATCAAGCCAAAAAACGAACCGGAAAGGCATTAATTCATGATGCGTTTAGACAAATATATCTCCGGCACCGGACTGATGTCCCGGAAAGAATGCGCCAAAGCCGTCAAAAAAGGACGGATAACAATAAACGGTATACCGGCGACTCGTCCGGAAACCAAAATACGGGAAGGTCAGGACGAAATCGCGCTTGACGGTCAAATAATTCCTTATATGGAATACACATATATCATGCTCAACAAACCGGAAGGTTATGTGAGCTCGACAGATGACCCGTCAGCTCCGACAGTACTTGATCTTGTGGACGAAAGATATTCCCGCATGGGGCTGTTTCCCTGCGGCCGGCTCGACCGGGATACTACGGGTCTTCTGATTCTCACCGACAACGGTCCGCTGGCACATCGGCTGCTCTCCCCGAAATATCACTGCGAAAAAACATACCTCGCATCCCTCGCGTTTATTCTTGACGACGAAACGGTAAATAAAGTAGAAACAGGCGTTGTGCTTGACGGAAAGATCACAAAGCCGGCGAAAATCGAAATACTTGGACCGACACAGGTAAACATTACTTTAACGGAGGGGCGTTATCATCAGGTAAAGAGAATGTTCGAAGCGGTCGGCAACAAGGTTCTGAAACTGAAAAGGATTTGCTTTGCTTCGATTCCTCTCGATCCCTCTTTGGAGAGCGGGGAGTGGCGTTTGCTCACAGCCGACGAAACGGATATACTTGAAGCCGCGCCGGATAAGGCAAAAGGCGAAAACTGAAATAAACATAAAATGCCGCACGAGTGCGGCGGTGAAAATAATGGATATTATAAAAACTCTTGCGGAAGAACTGAAAATACCGATCGACAAAACCGAAGCGGCTGTCTCGCTTTTGGACGAAGGCAACACAATACCTTTCATCGCCAGATATCGCAAAGAGCGCACCGGCTCGATGGAAGATAAAACTCTCCGGGATTTAAGCGACCGGCTTGAATATCTGCGCAAGCTCGAAGAGAGAAAAGCGGAGGTGCTGGATTCAATAAGCAGTCAGGAAAAACTCACCCCAGAGCTTGAACAGAAAATAGCTTCGGCCGGGACACTCACTGCCGTTGAGGATTTATACCGCCCCTATCGGCCGAAGCGGCGAACCCGGGCTTCGGATGCGCGGGATAAAGGCCTTGAAGACCTGGCTCTTGCAATATATGCGCAGCTTGACAGCTATTCGCCGTCCCTAAATGCAATGGCTGACGGATTTATCGATCCGGATAAAGGAGTGGAGACAAGAGAAGACGCTTTCAGCGGTGCCCGCGATATAATAGCGGAAGATGTCGCCGATTCGGCCGAACTGCGCGGAGAGCTGAGGGTGATGACATGGGATTACGGCAGGATACATGCGAAAAAAGCCGGGGACGGCAATCCTGTGTATGCGATGTATGACGATTATTCGGAACCTGTCAGCCGCATTGCGGGACACCGTATTCTCGCCATGAACCGGGGAGAAAATGAAAAGGCGCTCAGAATAAGCATTGAGCTTGAAGACGAAATCGCGCTTAACTGGCTGCTTATGAAAACCGTTTCTTCCAAAGTCTCTCCGGCGAGAAAATATGTCGAAGCGGCGGTGCTTGACAGCTATGACAGACTGATAAAGCCGTCGATTGAACGCGAGATACGTTCAACGCTTACCGACAACGCATCAACCGGTGCGATCGGAGTTTTCTCCGATAATCTCCGCGGACTGCTTATGGGCGCTCCGCTGAAAGGCAAAACGGTTATGGGCTTTGATCCCGGATACTACAACGGCTGCAAGCTTGCCGTTGTCGATGAAACCGGAAAGGTACTTGAAACTGCTGCTATTTATCCACATCAGCCGCAGAAGAAAACCGATGAAGCTGCGAAGACTATGAAGAAACTGATAAGGGATCATCGTATTGAAGTCATCGCTCTCGGCAACGGCACAGCCTCGAAGGAAAGCGAAATCTTTATAAGCAATCTGCTCAAAACCATCCCCGAAGAGGTAAAGTATGCTATTGTTTCGGAGTCCGGCGCTTCTGTCTGGTCAGCTTCCGAAGATGCGGGAGCAGAGCTGCCGGATATGGACGTTACCAGGCGCTCTGCCGTTTCCATTGCAAGACGTCTCCAGGACCCTCTGGCTGAGCTTGTAAAGATCGACCCTAAAGCCATCGGCGTCGGACAATATCAGCATGACCTGCCGCAAAAGGAACTTGACCGCGCGCTTGACGGTGTCGTTGAAGATGTCGTAAACGAAGTCGGCGTTGATGTGAATACAGCTTCATATCAGCTGCTTTCGCACATTTCCGGGCTGAATTCAACCGTTGCCAAGAATATAGTAAAGAAACGCGGCGATACCGGCGGGTTTAAATCAAGAGCGGAACTCAAGGAAGTACCGCGGCTCGGTGAGCGCACCTTTGTTCAAAGCGCCGGTTTTCTGCGCGTTCCCGAATCAAACGAGATACTCGACAATACCGGCGTTCATCCGGAATCTTATCCCGCGGCAAAGGAGCTGCTCAAAAGGTTCGGATATACCGCAGCAGATGTCCGGGAGGGACGGCTGTTTGAGCTGAGAGCGAAGATCATCACTGCGGGTGCCGAAGATATCGCAGAATCGCTCGGGATCGGCCTGCCGACGTTGAATGACATAGTCGGAGAGCTTGAAAAGCCGGGGCGAGATATCCGCGATTCCCTGCCGAAACCGGAGCTGCGCGCCGATCTGATGGATTTGGATTCGCTTCATCCGGGAATGACGCTCAGCGGAACGGTCAGGAATGTAACCGATTTCGGCGCGTTTATTGATATCGGCGTTCATACCGACGGACTGCTTCACGTTTCGAAATTCGGCCACACAAGACCGGAGGTCGAACAGCCGATCCGCGTTAAAGTGCTCAGTGTCGATAAAGAACGGAATCGAATTGGTCTTGACAGGGCTGAGTAATAAAACGGATAATAAAATCCCCCTTGAATTTGAATGAGCTGTATAATTCGATTCTGCCATTCAAGTTCGGGGGATTCTGTTTATCTTCAATAACAAGCCGAAACAATCCGACTAATGAAAAAAGCTCCGTTTAACCGGAGCTTGTTGGAGCGGGTGATGGGAATCGAACCCACACATTCAGCTTGGAAGGCTGACATTCTGACCATTGAATAACACCCGCATCGGAGCGTTTTTATATTATATCACACTCCGAGGATTTTGTCAAGAGGTAATTTTTTTGGTTTTGGGGATCATGCGGAAAATTATTCCGCATTCGCGGCAAGCCATGCGTAGCTTCGCTTTATGTCCTCAAGACCGTTCGGAGTCGGGAAATCGTTTTCGAGGGTAAGCCATTCGATACCGATTTCTTTTGCGGTTTTGACGATTGTTTTAAGATCGTTCTGTCCCTCACCGAGCGCGCAGGGGGTTCCGTTGACGCCGTCTTTTATATGCATCGCAACTATCCTGTCGCGATTCTCAAGCATGACTTTGCGGGTATCGGCTTTGGCGACAAATGACCAGTAGGTATCTATCTCAAGATATGCGCCGGTTTTCAGCACATCTATCGGAAGACGGCCGGATTCAAGCGGGAAGAATTCTGTTTGATGGTTGTGATAATAGAATTTTACGCCTTTATTTTCGCCGTACTTGTTTGCCCACTTGAAGATAAGCGCGGTTTTCTCCGCTTCGGCGTCGGTGCTGTGCGGGCCGCCGCCGGTACCGATTAGATTCAGACCGAGAGCTTTGTTAAAGGCGATGGTTAAATCGATTTTGTCCGGCAGAAAAGCGTCAACTCCGACCAGATTTCCGGTTACTATCAATCCGGAATCGTCGCAGAGCTGCTTTAAAGTCACCGGGTCATAGCCATATGTACCGGCAAACTCGACTCCTTCGTATCCTGCTTTGCGTACTTCGGGCAGTATGCGCTTTAACCCCTCGGCATCCTTTATTTCGCTGCGAAGAGTGTAGAGCTGAACCGAATATTTCATGGTGCAGACCTCCTAATTAATTTATGTGTGGATTTATGATATCACACTTCTTGTGATTTGTCTATATCATTTTAAAAATCGGTTTAGTTTTCGCGCAGCAAATCTCTGAGACCTCTGACTTTGCCGGATTTATCGTATGAGCTCCAGGCGACCACTCTGTCGCGATTAAGGTTTACGTCAATAAGCTGATCAAAGGCGCCGCTGCAGCAGAAATGCCCTTCTCCGGGCTGTATCCAGAAACCGAGCGAATAACAGCCGTCTTTTGTATTATGATTCGTTGCAAGATCGATCCATGCTTTTGATATGACTCTTTTCCCGCCGTATACTCCGCCGTCCCGGAGGAGCCTGCCGAATTTTGCCATATCCACGGTGCGCAAAAACAGCCCGGTAGCGCCCATACAGTGTCCATGTGCGTCGGCTGCCCAGGCGTGAGACTGGTATTTCAGCGGGTTAAACAATTCATTCGATAAAAGTTTATTCGTATCGGTACCGGCGAGTTTTTCCACTATTCTTGCGGCGAGATAATAGTTTGAGTCGCTGTAGCAAAAATGTGTTCCCGGCTCGTATACAAACGGCTCGCGCAGGACATTTCTTATAAGGTCGGAGTGGGGATAGCTCCAGAGATCCTCGCTGTCCATATCAAGGAAAAACCGATTGACCCCGACTGTCTGATCGAAGACCATTTTTATCGTGACATTTTTCCAGGTATCATTTATATCTTCCGGATAATCTTCGGCAAAAAGGTCGTATACAGAACTGCCGTAATCGAGCTTCCCGTTGTCAAACAGAAGACCGGAGGCGAATGAGGTATAACTTTTTGAAACGCTGTAAATATTGTTCGAGTCGTTTGCCGGATTCAGTTCGGCGGTCAAAACATTGTTTCCGACAATTTCTGCTATTCTGAAAACCGGCAGATTTTCCGATTTTACTTTATCACTGAGCTTTCCGATTATACTGTTTTGCATATATTTCACCTTTAACTTTAATCATTTTGGTCTTTCGGTGTTTTAATATTACAGTCTTCCCTTTTTCTCATCGGACAGCTGCCGCAATCGCCGCCGCAGGTAAATCGCTTGCCTTTTTTATGGCGTTTTACCATTATTACGACGGCAGCCGCGCACCATGCGCAAAGCAGCAAGATAAGGATAATGTCTATATATGACATAACTTCATACCATGAATAAACCGGCTATCTGATAGACGATGAATGCAAAAATCCATGCCGTAACGCATTGAAACACGGCGACACCTATTCCCTTAAACTTTGAGTGAAGTTCTCGGCATATAGCAGAGACCGCTGCCACACAGGGAGTATAGAGCAGCGTGAAGACAAGAAAGCTGAGTCCTGAGCGCGCCGTAAAGAGCTGTGAAATCGCATCTGCGACTCCTCCCGACTCGGAAGTCAAAATACCCAAGGTAGAAATAACCGATTCCTTTGCAATAAATCCGGTAATAAGCGAAGTGGAAATACGCCAGTCACCGAACCCCAAAGGAGTGAAGATCGGTGCTATAAAAGCTCCTACCGAGGCAAGAATCGAAGATGACTGAGATTCAACTGGATTCATGCGGATGTCAAAGGTCGAAAGAAACCAGATCACAAGCGTTGCGAAGAATATAATGGTAAACGCTTTGGTAATGAAGTCCTTTGCTTTGTCCCAAAGCAGCATTGCAACGGTTTTCGGCGACGGGAAACGGTAATTCGGCAGTTCCATAACAAACGGTACCGGATTGCCGCGATACATTGAATGGTTCATCAATAAGGCTATGAGAACCCCAACGAGGATCCCGAATACATAAAGCCCTATCATGACAAGCGCGGCATAATCAGGGAAAAGCGCGGCGGAGAAAACTGCGTATATCGGTATCTTTGCGGAACATGACATAAACGGGGTCAGGAGTATCGTCATTTTACGGTCGCGCTCGGAAGAAAGAGTCCTTGTCGCCATTACCGCCGGAACGGTGCAGCCGAAACCGATAAGCATCGGGACTATCGAGCGGCCGGAAAGGCCGATTTTTCGCAGCGCCTTATCCATTACGAAAGCGATCCGCGCCATATAGCCGGTATCTTCGAGAACGGACAAAAAGAAAAACAAAACGACAATAATGGGCAGGAAGGAAAGCACCGAACCGACACCCGCAAAAAGTCCGTCGATTACAAGGGATTTTGCTATCTCGTTTGTCCCGAAGGATGTAAGCGCGGTATCCGTGACGGCGGAGAGTGCGTCAATACCGCTTTGCAGAAGGTCCTGGAGGAATTTGCCGATTACATTGAAAGTCAGATAGAATATCAGCAGCATCACCCCGAAGAATATCGGGATCGCGGCGTATTTATTCGTCAGCACCAGGTCGATTTTCGCGGAACGGAGATGTTCCTTGCTTTCACGAGCTTTCACCACGGTTCCGAAGCAAACCGATTCAATGAAGGAATACCTCATATCCGCCAGCGCGGCGTTACGGTCGAGACCGTGTTCTTTTTCCATCTCGACTATCGAGTGGCCGATAAGGTCAAGTTCGTTTTTGTCAAGGTCAAGCCGGCTAATTATATCGGTATCATCGCCTTCAATAAGCTTTGACGCCGCAAAACGCAGAGGAATATCGGCGCATTGCGCATGGTCTTCGATAACATGACAGATGGCGTGAATACAGCGATGAATGGGCCCCGGGGAACAGAAATCGTATATCTTCGGCAGTTCGCGTTTGCTTGCGGTTTCATATGCCACTCTGACAAGCTCGTCTATGCCTTCGTTTTTGGCGGCGGATATCGGCACGACGGGTATCCCGAGACGCTCGCTCATCATTTCTATATCGATGGTTCCGCCGTTGGAACGCACCTCGTCCATCATATTGAGCGCCAGCACCATCGGGATGCGAAGTTCTATGAGCTGCAAAGTCAGATAAAGGTTTCGTTCGATATTGGTAGCGTCGACAATGTTGATTATTCCGTCCGGCTTTTCGTTGAGAATGAAATCCCGCGTTACCGTTTCTTCGGTTGAATAAGCGCGGATCGAATATATGCCCGGTAGGTCGACGACTTCAACGTCTTTATAACCGCGGATAAATCCGGATTTTGATTCCACTGTGACGCCGGGAAAGTTGCCGACATGCTGATTCGAGCCGGTAAGCTGATTAAAGAGGGTTGTTTTGCCGCTGTTCTGATTTCCGACTAATGCAAATATCATTCAGCGGCACCTCCCGCAGGAACCTTATATTCATCGGTAAGAGGCTCTATTTCGATCAGCGCCGCATCGGCAAGACGAATGGTCAGTTCATAGTCTCTCAGTCTTATCTCAACAGGGTCTCCCAAAGGCGCGGTTTTTACTACCTTTACCTTCGTTCGGGGAATCAGCCCCATATCAAGCAGACGGCAGCGCAAAGCGCCTTCCCCGCCGACTGCGGTTATAACTCCGACCGATCCGGGCGGCTGTTTATCAAGCGTCAAGTCATCCACCACTTTCAGTTTTATTTCTCATATTTTAACATTCATCCGGTTTGATTTCAACCGGTTATTATTAATTTCAGCCTGCTTCCGCTGCATCTGCTTCCGGTTCCGGAATTCCCAGAAATCTCGTCCACAAATTGTGGCTGACCAGCGCGTGCGCCGCGCGCTTTGCCGTACCGTCTCCGCATCCGAGTACGATAAGAACATAATATTCTCCGTCTTTTCTTGCAAGAGTTGCCATGCACTGTTTTGCCGGAACCGTATATCCGGTCTTTCCGCCCAGAACATACCCCAGATCAAGCCCTTCCTTATCATAGTTTCGTTTTATAGTTGAAACTACATATATTCCGTCAGGATGATAGTTGGTAGGAGAACCGTTATAAGTGAGGGTCGTTAAAAGGTCATACAAAATCTGGTTTTTCAATACATAGTATATAAGCTTATAAAGATCATTGGCAGTCGAATAATGATTTATATCGTTGAGACCGGTACAGTTGGTAAAATGAGTGTTATCCATCCCGAGCTTTGCTGCGGTATCATTCATCAGCTTAACAAAATCCTGCTCGGACCCCGACACGAGCTTTGCAAGCCCCAACGCCGCATCGGCACCGGACGGCAATACCAGGCAATACAGCAGATCCCGGGCAGAAATCGCTTCACCCGCAAAAAGACCCGCCGTTGAAGCGTTGTTTGCCTTAGCATAGGCGACCATGTCTCTGTCAATCATGATTTTGGCTTCGAGGTCCGGAATGTTTTCAACGGCTACTATTGCCGTCATGATTTTTGTAAGAGATGCCGGATAAACAACCTCATCGGGATTTTTTTCCGCTATTACAACTCCGGTTGTGACATTTACCAAAAGCGCATTCTGACATTCGGTCTCGTCGCCCAGAATTTCCGCCGGAATTATCGGTATCGTTGCGGCGGCAGGCAGCTCCTCAACACCGGTAATAAGCGCGGTTTCGGTGATAAGGACCTCGGTATCTTCTCCTGCTTTGTTTAACACGGCGTATATTCCGATGCCTATAATACCGACAACCACACAAGCCGTAAGCACGAGAGCCAGGAAAGCGCCTCCGGATATGCCTTTTTTCTTTGGCTTTAATTTCGGCGAATCTTCGGGAAGAAAAGCGTTTATTGCAGGCTTCTGCCTGCGCCCCGGTGCGATATTTTGCGAATTCGGATTCCCCTGTCTGTTTGTCCTTATATACTCGTTATTTCTGTTTTTATTCCCGCTGCCGTTCATCTTTTCAGACATTCTCCTTACTTGCTTCTGTTTCGGACTCATCGGAAACTTTCAGACTTCCGGGCTTTGGCGCTTTGATATCGGAAAGCGGGTTCGACGACATCGCCTTCTCCATCTGTTCATTCGAAACATGAGTATATATCTGTGTTGTATTGAGCTGTTCATGACCTAATATATCTTTAAGCACACGGACATCGACGCCGCCCTCTCTGTACATCAGAGTCGCGGCTGTGTGTCTCAGTTTATGCACCGAGAAATTCCGATTGCCGAGTCCAGCGAGTTCAAGATATCGGTTGACCATCCACTGAACGGTTTTGTTCGATATTCTTGAGTGGCGCGAGCTTATGAACATCGCGTCGCGGCTGTCCGCTTTTATCTGATTGTCTTTTGCTCTGACTGCGAGCCAGGCCCGAAGAGCGCTGCGGCAGGCGTCGTTCAGATATATAACGCGCTCTTTTGAACCTTTACCCAACACTCTCAGCGATTTTAACTCGGGATCGGTATCGCTCAGATTTATCCCGCAGAGCTCCGAAAGACGCATGCCGCAATTCAGGAAAAGCGTGATAATGGCGTAATCGCGTTCCCTTGTTGCCGAAGAGGTATCGTTTTTAACCGTATCTAAAAGCTTTATGCATTCTTCGAGCTCAAGATATTTAGGCAATGCCGGTCTTACTTTTGGAGTTTCGATATCTGCAGCCGGATTGGTTTTCAGCTGTCTCGTCGTTACCGTCAGATATTTGAACAGCGATTTTAACGAAGAGAGCTTCCTTGCCCTCGCCTTCGAACCGTTTTTTCGGTCGTTTGCGGCGTAAACAAGAAACTCGAGAATGTCCGCTCTTGTGACCGAAGCTATTATGCCGACGTCAAGTCCGCTGATGTCGGTCTGAGACAAGAGTTCCGCCGTCGGCTTTTTCCCGGACCTTGATATTACAAGCCATTTCAGAAAAAGAGTAATATCCAGAAGATACTGTTCAACGGTAAGCTCCGAGTCGGCTTTGATCACAAGGCGGTGTCCTCTGTATTCCTTTAAAAATTCCGGAAGCATTTCCATAATAAACCTGTTTTTGTGATAATTTCCGTTTTTGACACTAAAAGTTTTTCCATTTTTTAAAAAACGATTTCCTATCGTTCAAAAATAAGAGGTTATATTCATTTATTTATATGTTATAATAGAAATATGGTCACAGCGGCGAAAGTACCGCACGGACTTTTTTCTGCGATAATTTATAATGAAGGTAAGACAATATCATGCTGAAATTCCTTAAAGAAAACAGCTACGGCATCTTTAAAATGTTCCTTATACAAATAGGCATGACCGTTTTCGGGCTCATGCTCGCCATGGCGACCGTTTCGTCAAAATCTCTGCTTCTTGCCGGCGGAATCTTTGCGATACTCTTCTATATGTATTTGTTATACTCAATGGTATGGGAAGCCGGAGCCAAAGACAAGATTCGCATCGAACACCGAAATGCCGAACCGCAGCCCTGGAAGGGCTTTGCAATGAGTCTTGTTGCAAATATACCGAATATCCTGCTCGCGGTTCTCATAGTAATATCTTTTTATAATATCCCAAAATTTGCCTCCGGGGAAATCACTCCGACTCAGCTCTCGAGCGGTGTGATGGCCGCCGAATCCGTCTCTGCCATTCAAAATGATTCGGATACAGCGGCAGACGGAGAGGCCGATACCGAT
This sequence comes from Clostridiales bacterium, assembly GCA_012841635.1. GTDB lineage: Bacteria > Bacillota > Clostridia > Oscillospirales > CAG-272 > JAAZGC01. Next base: position 56,703 of record DUUJ01000123.1, read on the forward strand.
AAAACTCCGGATCCTGAAGTTCAAAGTGAAGCCAATTCAAGGGCATACGAAGAATTCATCGCCGGAACTCCCGAATGGGCGCTTAACTTATATCAGATAAGTTCGGCTATTTTCGGCTTTCTTAACGGAATGTATACCGGAATAATCGTCATTATTTCACCGGATAATCCGCTGATTAAACTCGCTGCCGCGCTGCCGGCTGTGCTGGTAAGCGGATTCGGATATTTGATCGGAACCACCGGCAAGAACATTTTTCCTCAGTTAAGGGCGAAGAAGCCGGAAAAAACCGAAAAGGCATGGGGCAACAATCTTAAAGATTAATATAAGTCTGAGGGAAACCTGATGAAGGGTAACAAAAAAAATTATACCTGCGAGGAATGCGGTTACCGGTCAACAAAATGGCTGGGCAAATGCCCGACCTGCGGGTCATGGAACTCCTTCGACGAAGAAGGCGAAACAGTCGAACCGGCTTCAAAAGCCGGTCCCTCTGTTTTGAGGAGACAATCCAAAACACTCCCTGCAGAAAGACAGGCGCTGCGATACAGCGAGCTGACCATTCCCGAATACATGAGAACTTCCACCGGGATGGGCGAGCTTGACCGCGTTCTCGGCGGGGGACTTGTGACCGGTTCCGTCGTTCTGCTTGCGGGTGAGCCGGGAATCGGCAAATCAACGCTGCTGACTCAGATATGCGGCAGCATAGGCAGCGGCGGCAAGCGCATTCTCTACGTTTCCGGAGAGGAGTCGCGGAGTCAGCTTAAGCTAAGGGCTCAGCGCATAGGACTCGGAGATGTCGATATGTATGTCCTCACCGAATGCGATATCGGCGGGATTATTTCGGAAGCCGAGAGAATAAAGCCCGATATTATCATTGTCGACTCGATCCAGGCAGTATACTCTGATGCTGTTTCGTCTGCGCCGGGTTCGGTCAGTCAGGTGCGAGAAACCGCGATGCTGCTTATCGAAACCGCAAAATCAAACGATATTTCGGTTATCATCGTAGGACATGTAAATAAAGAGGGCGGTATTGCCGGACCGAAGGTGCTTGAGCATATGGTAGACTGTGTGCTTTACTTTGAGGGTGACCGTCATTCGTCTTACAGGATAATACGGGCGCAGAAGAATCGTTTCGGCTCGGTTTCCGAAATAGGCGTCTTCGAGATGGAGGAAAGCGGGCTTTGCGAGATTCCGAATCCCTCCGAAATGCTTATGGCGGACAGACCCAAAGGCGCTTCGGGAAACTGCGCGGTAAGCATAATGGAAGGCACCCGTCCGCTGCTTGCAGAGATTCAGGCTTTGGCTGCGCCGACAACTTTCCCTTCTCCTCGCCGGACAGCCGACGGAGTTGACTACAACCGTCTGTGTCTTATATTGGCGGTGCTCGAAAAACGGCTCGGACTTAAGTTCAGCACAACCGATGTTTATATGAATGTTGTAGGCGGACTCCGGATAGACGAAACGGCGATTGACCTCGGAATGGCGCTGGCTTTGATATCCTCTTACCGCGACCTTGTCGTTCCGGAGGACCTTGTCTGCATCGGGGAAATCGGTCTTTCCGGCGAATGCCGGGCGGTTTCTGATATAACCCCGAGAGTCAACGAAGCCGTGAAGCTGGGGTTCCGTACAATAGTATTGCCGTCAAGGAATGTAAAGAAGCTTGCCGCTATCGACGGAGTTCGTATAGTCCCCGTATCAAGCATCTATTCGATGCTTTCGACAAAAGGAATCCTTATAAAGCGAAGCGATGAAAATACCGGCACGCCGAACACATGATATAAAATAATAACATAATTTTGTATAATTGTCAAGTAATAATTACCCCTTCATTTTAAAACAATTCCCCTTTTTACGGCTTTTTTCCGAAACAAAAAGGAATTATCCCTTATATGCTTCACAGAAAAATAATAAATAAATATATAACAGCCGGTTTAATCGCGGTTTTGATCGGTTCTCTTTTATCGGCTATATCCCCGGTTTATGCCGACGTCGGAATCGAAGGCATCAGCGCCGAATTTACCGTTAATGTAAGTCCAGACGGCAGCGTCCGAATAAAAGAAAACAGAAACTACCTCTTCAGCGGAGACGAATGCACCCGCATCGGAAGGTTTTACGACTTATCAAAATATGAGCCGAATAATATTTCCGTCTTTCTTGATTCACAGCCCTGCCCGGTATACGGCGAAGAATCCGACAAAATCCCCGGCACGGCTTCGGTTTTTGAAGACGGAGGTTATCTTTTCGTTGATGTGTATATGTCAAAGCAGGACGAGAACGGAACCGTTACAATTGAATATCATGCAGATAATTTCGCAGAGCTTCATACCGACTGCGCGGAGATTAATTTATCGGCAATCGCTAACGAATGCACCGGTTTTGAATCGGTTTCGATAAACATTTTTCTTCCTCCCGGAGCGAGAAGCGATGACATAATCATCTGGCCGCACGGTCCTTCCGGTACCAAAGTTATAAAATTCAGCGGCTCCGAGATCGGTATAAAAGCGGAAAATATTTCGATTAATGACAGTATAGAACCGAGAATATTGACTCCTGTTTCCCTTTTCGGCGGCGGCAGGAGCGTGCCGGGTGATTTTATAGAGAAAATCAAAGAGGAAGAAGCAAAATACGTTTATCCCTCCGGAAACAAAACGACTGACAGCATTTTTTCACTGCTGACTCCGCTTATTGCGGTTACCGTTCTGCTGCTCTTCTCTCCGCTGCTTTCGAAGCTTGTAAAACACGCTTTTGTTAAACCATACAGGATCGGAAGACATGTCAAAAGACCCGAAAAACCGCCGATGTATTCAAAAAACGTTGGCAGCAACATCGACTGTTTCAAAGCGGCGCAGCTGATCTGCCGCTTCCCGGAATACGGGGAGATTTCCGGTGATAAACGCAGTATAGGCTTCGTTTCCTCGCGAAAGCGGCTTATTGCGTGCGCAGTTGCCGAGCTTATATCATCTGGTGCGGTTGACGTAACCGAAAACGGCGCCGAGGTGAAGGCGACAGATAAGGTTCAGAAATGGCTCCTGCCCGTTTGCCGAATTATAGGCGAAGCGGAAAACGGCGAGCTTAAGAACCTTCGCGGAGAGCAGAGGGATATTGCCCGCGATGCACTGAATGATTTTTACAGCCGCTGCGATAAAGACTTTGAAAGCTCGGAGCTGACCGAAAAACATTCCTATATTCAAAAAAGCATCAAGGCTTCGATAATATCATATATTGCCGCGGCGGTTCTGCCGGCGGCGGGACTGCTTGTCTTATACCTTTTGAATCGGGATGCAAGCGTTCTTATATATTCTGCCGTATGGGTTGAGATAATCGCCGTATATCATATATTCCGCCGTGCAATGAGCTTTGAGCTTGTTACACTCAGCGAAAGCGGTGTTGATTCCCTGCTTCGCTGCGGGGCGTTCGGAAGATATCTCACCGACTACGCACGGCAGGACGAAGCATCAATTGAAGACGCCGTGTCTAAATATCCTTATGCGGCAGCGCTCGGGCGGATGAAAGAACTTGCAGCTGCGGCCGAAAGTCTTGCCTCGACCGAAAAAGAAACGATTCCCGGAATTTTCAGCCGTAAAGTCAGAGACTATATCAGCGGCACCGCAAACGCCGCAGCTTTGATATGCGGTTATGGCGAACGATTTTAATTCAACGGAGAAATCTATATGAATTTTCTTGAAAAGAGAATACTTGAGGAAGGCACGGTCGAACCGGGCGGTATCATCAAAGTCGACAGCTTTCTTAATCATAAGATGGATATCGGCCTGCTGAATGAGATCGGCGCTGAGTTCGGACGGCTTTTTGCCGAAGACCGGATAAACAAGATATTGACTGTCGAAGCATCGGGAATAGGGATTGCCTGCATTGCCGCTCAATATTTTAAAAATGAGAACGGCGAGATTCCTCCGGTCGTTTTTGCAAAGAAATCCCAGACGCTGAATCTCGGCGCGGACGTTTATCACGCAAAGGTTGAAAGCTATACTCATCAAAAAGAAAACATAATTCGGATTTCGAAAAAATATCTTTCCTCCGGTGACCGCTGTCTCATAGTCGATGACTTTTTGGCAGCGGGAAATGCAGTTGTCGGTCTTTGCGAGATCATAAAACAAGCCGGCGCCGAATGTGCCGGTGTCGGTATCTGCATTGAAAAGGCTTTTCAGCCGGGAGGCAAGCGATTGCTTGACCTCGGAATCAAGCTGCGCTCTCTTGCGATAATACAGCTTGATGACAGCGGCGGGATTTATTTCGTGCGCCGTTAACAATAAATATAAACAGCTGCGGCAGAATAATGTTTGCCGCAGCTGTTTATTTAACAGAATACCGACTTCACGGCTTCAAGATATCCGTAGCCGTAAATGTTGTCCGGCTGCAGGTAACTTGTCTCCGTCCATTCGTTCCAGCTGTTTATCGTTATCAGCGGAACAGGAAGCGAACCCCGGTGTCCGTCGACATAATCTTTTGCCAGAAGCAGCGCTTCTTTTACCGCTTCCGGGGTGTTGTTTTTGACAACTCCGGGAATATACATTTTAAAGCGCGGATTGGTATCCCAGCCGAGAGAAATGTGAGGAAAATAAGGCGCATCGTAAAGACCGGCGAATTTGTCCCATGCCGAAACAGCGTCTGAGACTATTTCCCGGTAATCCCTGTCCATATTAAGAAAATGACAGAACTGGTAGTTTGTCAGGCTTGCAAAACCCAGATTTGCGAATGTTTCCCGGTCAAGCAGGACTTCGCCTCCGGTAGTTTTAATGGTATTGTGAATTGTTCTGTATTTGGCAAGCTGCAGATGAAGACCTCCGAGTCCCGCTTTAACCGCTTTTTCGCGGAAACGATCTATGGCTCTTGCGGTATTCTCGATATCCCCGAAGCTGTAAACGAGGTTTTGGAGGTCATAAATCATAAAGACCGACTCGCCGTCGATTTTGTAATAGTTGTCGCGGATGAAATAATCTTTTATCAGCCGATCGCAGATAATATCGAAATCAGCTTCGCTGACTCTTCCCCGCCAGATTACCGGCGCGTCCCATGAGGCGGTCGGTTTATGCCACAATGAAGTTGCGTCGTGGTTTGCCCACATGAGGTAGAACTTCATCCGGCCGTTGTTCTTCGCCTTTAAGAAACCGTTATTGAGACACTGCTCGAGGAAAGGTCTGCCGTCAAACCAATACCAGTCATAAATGAAGGTGTTTACCCCATGGTCTGCCGCGGCTGATATCTGCATTTCCATAACATACGGATCCGCTTCGTTTACATAGCCCCAAAGCGGCTTTCTCGGCCATTGATGACCTTCGTATTTTGCAGCGGCAGACTTTACCGTCTGCCATTCGCCGTATCCTTCCTCCCAAAATATCCGGGTTCTCGGCTCATCGCCGGTATAAGAAGGCCAGACATATGCTGCGATATCGTATTTTGACATTTTTAGCTCCTTATCATTAATCAAAGCGGAAATTAACCGAAGATAACCGATATTAATATACCATCTGAACACCGAATTGTCAAGAGGCGCAAATAAAATGACTGATCTGCGGAGAGCCCTTTTACCGGATTAATTTGTTTCAGTCATAGTATATTCAAAATATAACGTTGACAAATTTTACGTTTTAGGGTATAATTTATGGTAGGTAATTGTGTGAATCAGGCTCTTTGCCATATGACACAAAACCTCAATTTTTAATTGACGAGGAAAAGCAATGACTGCGAGCATGACTGCTTTCGGCCGCGCACAGAAGACTTTTGAAGACAAGGTGATAACGGTTGAGATCCGTTCCGTCAACAACCGTTATTTCGATTGTTCAACCCGTCTGCCGCGGCTGTTCGGTTTTCTTGAGGAGAAAATCCGCCCGTATATCCAGTCGCGGAAAATAAGCCGCGGAAAGATTGATGTTTCGGTAAACGTGGATTTGATCGGTACCGTCGGTACCGAAGTCAGGCTTGACGATATTTACACCAAAAGCTACATTGATGCGCTTAAAAAGCTGCGGGATGAATTCTCACTGCAAGATGATATCTCAGTTATGACCGTCGCAGCAAACCGCGATTTGTTCCTTACCCATAAGCCGGACGAAGACACCGAACGGGTCTGGGATGAGGTGCGCAGCACCGTTGACGAGGCGCTTGACGTCTTCATCGACGCAAGACTCGCCGAAGGCAAAAACCTCAAAGCGGACATACTGGCGAAACGCGACCGGCTCATAGAAATGAAAAACCGTGTAGGAGAGCTTTCCGAAAAAAGTATCGGCGATTACCGCACAAAGCTTGAAACCCGGCTTCGCACCGTCCTCGAAGACCTCAGTCTGGAGTTTGATTCGCAAAGAATTCTGACCGAGTGCGCCTTATTCGCCGATAAAGTATCGGTAGACGAAGAGCTTGTAAGGCTCGACAGCCACTTCAAAGCGATGGACGGAATATTCGCCGCTTCGGAACCCTGCGGCAGAAAGCTTGATTTCCTGGTGCAGGAAATGAACCGCGAGATAAACACGATCGGCTCAAAATGCAGCGATGTCGAAATAACCTCAATCGTCGTTGACATGAAAAACGAGCTTGAAAAAATCCGCGAACAGATACAGAATATCGAATAAAATGAGATTTATCAATATCGGATTCGGAAACCGAGTATGTGACGAACGCATAGTGGCGCTTATGAGCCCCGATTCGTCACCGGTCAAACGCCTTGTCTCCGAAGCTAAGGAATCAGCCCGCGTCATTGACGCCACCTGCGGCCGAAAGACCCGAACGGTTATTATCACCGACTCGGAACATGTGATTCTCTCCGCCGTAAAGATTGATACCGTATCAGCCCGTCTCAACGGAACCGGCGAAGAGCTTCCGGATGAAGATGCTCAGGACGCTCAGGTTTAACGAATGTATCTATAAATAAGATTTATAATATTGTCAGATTGAGAGGATATCATCGGTATGATTTGCTGCGAAAACTGTCCCCGAGGTCAGCTTATTGTTATTTCCGGTCCGTCCGGGGTCGGTAAAGGCACGGTCGTCTCGCTGATATTGGAATCATACGACGGTTTTACAAGATCAAAATCGCTGACGACACGGCCGAGACGCGACCGCGACCCGAATGATACAAAATATGAGTTCTGCGACAAGGCTACTTTCAACAAACGCTTTGAAGACGGCGATATTCTTGAACGCACCGAATACGGCGGAAATTATTACGGCACCATCCGCTCGGAACTTGAAAAAGGCGTTGCGGAAGGCAAAAACGTTTTGCTGGAAATAGATGTAAACGGAGCTTTACAGATTAAAAAATTATACCCGTATGCAATTCTTATCTGCCTTCTTCCCGATAAATTTTCCGACCTTATCACCCGGCTTCGTACCCGCGGGACCGAAGACCCCGAAAATATGAAAATCAGACTTGATGAAGCAAAAAAGGAAATAACCTATTTTCATGAGTTCGATTATGTAGTTGTTAACAGCAGCGGCAAAGCCGCTCAGGCCGCCGATGAAATCGTCGGCATCGTCCATGCCGACAGTCTGCGCACCGCCCGTCACGGCGAGTTTTACAAAGAACTGCTTGCCAGTCTTAACTCCGCGGAAAGCTCCTGTCCGTCCTCCTCCGATAATTAAAAACAAAAAAAGATATACAGCACAAGGAAGCAAGATATTATGATTTATCCGCCTATTGAAGAGCTTACCAACAACAAATACAATCGCTATATGCTTGTTATAGCGACGGCAAAATGCGCTCGCCTCGTGACCGATGAATATTGCGAACAGCGCGCCGTAGCCGAAAAGCTGCTTGAAAACAAGCAGACCGATAAATCTCTGGCTTCGATGATCAAGCGTGAAATCAGAGATGAAAAAGCCGTAAAAACTGCCATCAACCGTCTTCACAAGGGCAGTTATCGGATAGTCGACGAATCGCTTGACATGGAATATCAGGCGGAAAAGCTGCGCCTTGAAATGCTTGAAGAGGAAGAGGCAGAGCGTGTTGCCATCGAGCGCAAACAACGCGAAGACGACGCCCGCCGCGCTCAGCTTAAAGCTATAGCCGAGGCCCACGCAAACGATCCTGTCGAGGAAGAGGATGAAGACAGCGCTATCGACGCCGCTTTCGAGCTTAAAGCTCAGAGGCAGCTGAAGCGCCGCGCTCAGAATTCTGCCGCAGCCGAAAAAACCATCGTTAAAAATACAAAAGATGACAACTTCGATTCCGACGACGATTTCGAAGAAGACGACAGTCTCGACAGCATCGACGATAATCTCGGAATCGATGACGAAATAGACGACGACAGTTCTTATGATGTCTGATTATTACGGCAAAAACAAGAAAAAGAATCCCTCCCCGCTGCCTTTGCCAGTTGCGCGGGTAAATCTAATCGACGCGCCGTACAGCCTCGATAAAACATATGATTATTATATTCCGGAGCCTCTGACCGATTCAATTAAAGCCGGGGGCTTCGCAGTTGTTCCATTTGGCGGCGGTAATCGCCGCCAAATTGCGCTTATAACGGAAATATCCGATCATACCGATTATCCGGAGTTTAAGCTCAAAATGCTCTACGGTCCGGTCGAAAACTCAGTATCTCTTACGCCCGAGCAGCTCTCTCTCTGCGTTTATCTCAAGGAGACCACATTCTGCTCGATAGGTGAAGCGGTACGCACGATCATACCGTCAGCCGCTCTTTCATCGGTATCCGAATATTATGAGATCGCCGATACACCTCCGATGAGCTCGGATCTCGCGACTTTATCTGTTTACAACCTGCTTTCTCGAGTCGGGCCGGTAACAAGAGAGCGCATACAAACCGAATGCGGTGACGATGCATATCGCAAATTGCCGCAGATGGTCAAAAAAGGTTATATAAAACGGCAGACCGAGATAGCCGGCAGCGCTGCGGTCAGATATCAGACCTTTTATTCCCTTGCAAAAGACACCGACAGCATAAAGGAGCACTTAAAAACAATCAAAAGGCGGGGAGCGGTGCGGCAGGCGGCGGTACTTGAAGCGCTGCTCGAATGTCCCGAAAGCGCGATGACTTCGGTCGAGCTTCGAAGCGAGACCGGCGCAGCCGCATCGGTGCTTAAAAATCTTACCGAAGCCGGATTGTTGAAGGAAGAAAAAAAGGATTTATACAGAGATCCGTATGCCGATCAGGTGCCGGAACCACAGCCTGATGACAATCAGCTCAGTCCGGAACAGCAGCAAGCCGCCGACAAGATAATTGCTCTTTACAGGACAAACGATCCGAAAGCGGCGCTGCTGCACGGAGTCACCGGCAGCGGCAAGACACGTGTCATAAAACGCCTGATAGACGAAGTTATAGCCTCCCCGCCGGATGAAAACGGGATCGGACGGGCGGCAATCGTTTTGGTGCCGGAGATATCTCTTACCCCTCAGGCTGTCGGGTTCTTCCGGTCATATTACAAAGACCGGGTCGTAGTCCTTCATTCCGGATTGTCTGCCGGAGAAAGATATGATAGCTGGCGGAGGATGTCCGCGGGCGAAGTCGATGTATGCATCGGCACAAGGTCGGCGGTCTTTGCTCCGTTTCCAAGGATCGGAATGATAGTCATCGACGAGGAACAGGAGCACACCTATAAATCTGACATGACGCCGAGATACCACGCAAAGGAGATCGCCCGCTACCGCTGCGCAAAACACAACGCGCTGATGCTGCTCTCCTCGGCAACACCGTCGCTTGAGGCATACAGAAAAGCCGAAACCGGCGCTTATACCCTTGTAGAACTGCACACCAGATACGGCGGCGCGATACTGCCGGAGGTTATCATCGCCGACTCGCGGGTCGATTTGAAAAACGGTATCACCGGACCTGTCGGCTCCGTATTGCGTGGGGAAATTGAAAAAAATCTGGCTGTAGGCGAACAATCGATATTATTTTTGAATCGCCGCGGTTACAACCGGTTCCTGCGCTGCCCTTTATGCGGTGAAGTAATCATGTGCCCGCATTGCTCCGTTGCGCTGACTTTCCATTCGGCAAGGCAGGATGAGGGACATCTTTCCTGTCACTGGTGCGGATATCGCACAAATGTGCCGAATAAATGCCCGGGATGCGGCGGAGAGCATCTTTCGTATGAGGGATACGGCACTCAAAAAGTTGAAGAAGAGCTCAAAAAGCTCTTCCCCGCTGCGAGGATACTGCGCCTTGACGCGGATACCACGTCGGCGAAATTCTCCTGCGACGAGATACTGAACGCTTTCAAAAATCGCGAAGCAGACATTCTTCTCGGCACGCAAATGGTAACCAAGGGGCATGATTTTCCGGGAGTGACCCTTGTCGGGGTGCTTTCTGCGGATATGTCGCTCTATCTGAACGATTACCGGGCAAACGAGGAAACTTTCGCTCTTCTTACTCAGGTTATAGGACGCGCCGGACGAAGCGACACGCCGGGTAGAGCGATTATTCAGACCTATTCGCCCGACCATCCGGTGATACATCTTGCCGCGAAGCAGGATTATCTTACCTTTTATAAAAACGAAGCGGCTTTGCGCAAAACTCTCGTCTTCCCGCCCTTCTGCGACATCGCTCAGCTTACGCTTACCGGCGATGAGGAAACTCATCTTTATAATGCCGCGGTCGCGCTCAACGATTATATCAAATCACAGCTCATCGGAAGCTACAAGGATGTTTCGGTAGTAGTTACAGGTCCCTTTGAACCTTATCAATATAAAGTAAACGATAAATACCGGCTTAAATTTATGATTAAATGCCGCATCAACCGCCGCACGAGGAAGTTTTTGAATTCCATAATAAGCATGATGAACGAACAGGCTTACAAACTCGTAACGGCTTCGCTTGATATAAATCCGAACTGATAATCGGCAAAACAGAGGTGAATTCAGCATGGCAATTCTTAATATAGTAAAAATCGGCGATCCTGTCCTTCGAAAAACCAGCCGTCCTATCGACAAAATTACCGACAGGATAAGACTGCTTGCCGCCGATATGATCGAAACGATGCATGAAGCGGACGGAGCCGGACTTGCCGCTCCTCAGGTCGGCGTGCTTCGCCGGATGGTTGTTATAGAGACTGAAGATGAAATAACATATGTTATGATAAATCCCGAAATCATAGAGCGCTGCGGAAGGCAGCGCAATGTTGAGGGATGTCTTTCGGTTCCCGGCGAGTGGGGGGTGACCGACCGTCCCGAGACGGTAACGGTCAAATATACCGATCTCGATGGAAAAGAGCAGACTCTTTCCGGCTCCGAGCTGCTTGCCCGCGCGATATGCCATGAGCTTGATCACCTTGACGGAAAGCTGTTTATCGACGGCGCTTTAATGCTCGACGAAAATGAGATTTCACAGCTGAGACGGGGTGAATTCGACGCACAGGCTAAAGTTGACGCGACTGAGGGCGATAAATATGAGCAATAAGCTTTCCCGGATAATGTTTATGGGTACTCCGGAATTTGCCGAGATACAGCTTGATGCTCTCGCAAAGCGGGGATTACCGGTAACCTCCGTTGTTACTCAGCCGGATAAGCCGAAAAACCGCGGGCATAAACTCACGCCGCCGCCTGTAAAAGTAAAAGCCGAGGAGCTTTCTATAAAGGTATACCAGCCTTTAACTCTGAGAGATGTGAAATTCGCCGAAATATTAAGCGCCGAAGCGCCGGAATTGATAGTTGTCGCCGCTTACGGAAAAATCCTGCCGCCCGCGGTAATAGATTATCCGAAACACGGCTGCATTAACGTTCACGGCTCATTGCTGCCCGAATATCGCGGCGCGGCGCCCATTCAGCGGGCGATTATGGACGGAAAGAAAGTTACCGGCATAACAACCATGCTGATGGATGAAGGGCTTGATACCGGGGATATACTGCTTTCGAGAGAAGTTTTAATATCATCCGATGACGACTCTGGGACATTGACTTTAAAAATGGCTGAAGTCGGAGCAGAATTGCTTGTCGAGACGATAGACCGGCTGATCGCCGGTGACCTGACTCCCATAAAGCAGGACGATTCAAAAGCAAGCTACGCTTCTAAGATAGAAAAGTCGGATTGTGCTCTTGACTTTGCCTTGCCTGCCGGGAAACTTGCGGATATAATCCGCGCGCTTTCACCGGAACCGCTTGCCGTTTGCTCACTTAACGGAAGGCAGCTTAAAATTGCATCGGCATCGGCTGTTGACGATAAATCCGATGCTGCTCCCGGTACTGTCATTTCTGCCTCCGGCGGGATTGTTGTTGCGACCGGCAGCGGCATATTAAAAATAAACGAGCTTATTCCTGCCGGGAAAGCCCGGATGAGCGCTGAAGCCTTTATAAACGGCCGGCAGATAAAAGAAGGAGATATATTAAGCGGATGGATTACTACTACCTGATATTGGTTCTGCCTGCGGTTTTGTTTGCTCTCTGGGCGCAATTCCGCGTTAAATATGTTTTTTCCAAGTATTCAAAAAAATATATCAAATCCGGTATTACCGGAAGGAACGCCGCTGAGCTTATTCTCAAGTCCAACGGTATCGGTTATATACCTGTAAATCATGTCGCCGGAAATCTTACCGACCACTATAATCCGTCGTCGGGTATTATCAATTTATCCGATCAGGTTTATAATTCCGCTACCGAAGCTTCCGTCGGAGTTGCCGCGCACGAAGCCGGACATGCGATACAGCATTCAACCGGATATCTGCCGATAAAGATAAGATCGGCAATAATCCCGATAACCACAATAGGCTCGCAGATTTCCTGGCCGCTGATACTTATAGGACTTGTGCTCGGATGGGCGAATCTCGCAATTATCGGCGTCGCTTTGTTTTCCCTGACTGCTCTGTTTCAGCTTATTACCCTGCCGGTTGAATTCGACGCCTCAAAACGCGCGCTTAATTCACTGACGGAAAGCGGGCAATTTACTGATGAGGAACTCGCGGGGGCTAAAAAAGTTCTGAGTGCCGCCGCGCTTACATATGTCGCCGCGCTTGCAGTATCGGTAGCCCAGCTTATAAGGCTGCTCGCCATAGTAAGCGGTTCCGGCAGAAGAAAAAGATAAACGGCAGATACCGCCATAATGGATAAAAACAAAAAAATAAAAAAAGAATACACCGCGCGCGAAGCCGCTTTCCGCTCGCTCATGCGTCTTTTAAGAACTGACGGATATGCTAATATCGAGACGGAAACTTCGGCCGCGAAATACGACCTGAAGGAGGATGACAGAGCGCTTTATACCGCTCTTGTCATGGGAGTGACCGGGAGAGCGATATCTCTCGATTGGCTTGTCGGGCAGTTTTCTTCAAGAAAGCCGGAAAAGCTTGACCGGGATGTGCTGACCGTTTTAAGGCTGGGATTTTATCAGCTGTTTTTCATGGACAGAATTCCCGATCATGCCGCGGTAAATGAGACGGTTGAGCTTGCAAAAAACTGCTGCGCCAGGGGAGCGGCTGTATCCGGATTCGTAAATGCCGTTATGCGTTCTGCTCTCCGGGGACGGGATAAGCTTAAATGGCCGGATCCCGCGCTTGACCGGGTGTCTGCGCTTTCCGTCCGTCATTCCCTGCCCGAATGGCTTGTCAGGCTCTGGCTTGAAAGTTATCCCGACAACGCCGAAGCGCTGATGGAATACGCTAATTCAACGCCTCCGCTGACGCTGAGGGCAAATACTCTCAGAACGACCGCCGAATCTCTTCGGGACAGAATCGAAGCCGACGGTTTCAAAGCCGAAATTCATTCCGATACGCCGTATGCCGTAACTACCGACGCTTCTTACAATTTGCTTTCGGAAAAATATCCGGGTGAATTCTTTGTTCAGGACAGAGCTTCCCAGACAGCTTCGGAAGCTTTCGGCGCGGAAGCCGGTGAGAGTATACTCGATGCCTGTGCCGCGCCGGGGGGAAAAAGCTTTTATTCGGCTCTGCGGATGAATAACGACGGTAAAGTCATCTCCTGCGACATACATAAAAACAAACCGGCGCTTATTCAGGAGGGCGCCGAAGCGCTCGGAATTACCATCATCAAGCCGATTATCTCCGACAGCTCAAAATCGGATGAAAGGCTTAAAAAGCAGCTGTTCGACCGCGTTTTATGCGATGTTCCCTGTTCGGGTCTCGGCGTGATCGCCAAAAAGCCGGATATCAGATATAAAGACAAAAAACAGATCGATAAACTGCCGGAAAAACAATATGCCATACTCGAAAACTGCTCGAATTATGTAAGACCCGGCGGAATACTTATGTATTCAACCTGCACGCTTGTGTCTGACGAAAACGAAGGAGTTGCCGAAAAATTCACCGAAAAACATCCTGAATTTATAAACATATCGTCCCGGACGCTTTTTCCTGACACCGACGGCTGCGACGGATTCTATTTTTCAATTTGGAAAAGAAATCTTTAATAATAATCATGCTTCATCGGAATTTTACTTTGTCAATTCTTGTGAAGCATATTTTTATTATTTGTTCAAACTGTATTAATATTAACGGAGTATAATATCAATTAGTTTACAAACTGACAGGAGGAAGCAATGGGACCAGGAGGACCTAACAGACCCGGCCCGGGGCCGCGTTTTAATTCCGCCCGTGATGAGCTGGAAAAAATTAAACCGAACTCTATTAAAGAAGTGCCGGAATTTCTAAGAAAGCTGCTTTCGAGCTTTTTCTTTCGTCTCTTCTATGTATTCCGGCTGGTATGGGGTACGCGGCCCTGGATTCTTTTCGTCATGTTATTTATGGCGATTTTCAACGGAGTAATGCCGGTAATATCCGCTTATATCAACGCCGCTCTGCTCAACTCGCTCGCCGCCGCTTATATCGGAACCGTAGGCATGGAAGTTATCATGAAGCTTCTGCTGCTGAGATTCATATATATCTTCGTAAATCACCTTGTCGGAAACATTAATCGTATCGTTACGAGGATATACGGTGAGCTGGTCGTTCAGCATATCAAGAAAATGATAATGGACAAGGCTCGAACAATAGACCTTGCCAGCTTCGATGACCCGGAATTCTATTCAAGACTCGAGAATGCCAACAACGAAGCCGGACACCGGCCGATTCAGATTCTTGAGTCTACCTTCTCCATCATGAGCACCGTAATTTCGATGGTCAGCTTTATAGTGATACTCTGGGGAATCTCGCCGTTTGCTCCGCTCATAATCATCGCGCTTTCGATACCCTCGGCTGTGATCAATTTCATATATCGCCGCAAGAATGTCAATTACATCCGACATCGCTCCAAGGAACGCCGTCAGATGTTCTACTATTCGAATCTGATGACCAACAAGGATCTGGTGAAAGAGGTAAGAATATTCAACCTTTCCGATCTCTTCATTGATAGCTATATCGGGGTTTTCAGAAAGTATTTTGCGGGACTTAAAAAACTATATGTCGAAGAAGGCTCATGGCACATCGGGCTTGATTTGGTTTCATCAACAGTAAACTGTCTGCTTTATATATTCATAGCCGGAAAGGTCGTTGCGGGACAGATAGAAGTCGGTGATTATTCGCTTTATACCGGAGCTTTGTCAAGTATTTCCGGAGGTATCTCATCACTTATTAATACGACCGCGTCGATTTTTGAGGGGACTTTGTTCATCGACAACCTGATCGCTTTCATGGACGAAGAACAGAAGATAATACCGCTTATCGAGGCACCGCTTAAAGTAAAGCGTCATGCCCCACACGAAATTGAATTTCGCAATGTCAGCTTCCGCTATCCCGGAACCGAGAGGGATGTGCTTAAGAACATTAATGTCAAATTCGAAGCCGGTGAGACTATTGTTCTGGTCGGTCTTAACGGCGCCGGCAAAACAACTCTGCTTAAGCTGCTAATAAGGCTCTACGACCCGACGGAAGGCGTTATACTGTTTGACGGAGAAGATATCCGTAATTACGATGTACAGGATCTGTATTCGATATTCGGAATAATTTTCCAGGATTTCGGAAAATATGCTTTTAGCGTAAAGCAAAATATCGCTTTCGGAGATATCGATAAACCAATCGTTCAGGAAGAAATCGAAGAAGCTGCCCGGCACAGCTCCGCCGATGAGTTTATTCAGGCGCTTCCCGACGGCTACGATACCCCGCTGATGCGTTATTTCGAAGAAAACGGAATCGAACTTTCTATCGGCATGTGGCAGAAGCTTTCCATCGCCCGTGCTTTTTACGGCGATTCGGACATTGTAATTCTTGACGAGCCGACGGCTTCGCTCGACGCATTGGCTGAGCAGGAAGTATATAACCAGTTCGACCGTCTCCGCAAAGACAAAATGACCATTTTCGTTTCTCACCGACTCTCCTCCGCTACCGTGGCAGACAAGATAATCGTTTTAAAGAACGGCGAGGTTGTCGAGCTCGGCAATCACGGAGAGCTGATGGCAAACAAAGGTGAATACTACACCCTCTTTACGACTCAGGCAAAGTATTATGTTACGACAGACAAAAACGGAACGCAGCGGATCGATGACGGAACCGTTCGAAGCGAGTTCATCGAAGCACCGGATAATACGGAAACCGATAACACATCAGAATAAAACACGGATATCGGTTAAGTCGATTACAAAAAAACTTTAACCGAAAATAACTGATAATTAAGTCTCCCGCTTGCTGCCGCGCGGGAGGCTTATCATATATGACAAAACAACTTAAAATTAAAATACAGAATGTTCTTCACACATCAATATACTCAAAAAGTATTGACAAAATTATAATCATATAGTATAATACCTACAGTATATTATACCGTAATGTAATATCGAAAGGAAATCAAGCACGCACGGACTTTGTTGCCGGCTATACGCCGCTTCATGCATATTTGCGATCCAGTCTGATTCTGCCCCCGTTAATTGCCGCCAAACATGATTCACAGCCTGATTTTCGATACAAAAATCTTCTGTGAACCTGTTCTTTGAACCGATGAGAAAGGCAGTATACCCATGAGAACGAAAGTTCCCCACAATTTGCTGACACTATCCCAGATGACAAGACGGAAAAACAACATAGAGGTTGAAGTGATCTCTCTTGAAGAGCTGGTTCTTAACAGCGAGCTTATTAAAAAGCTGCGCGCCAGCTCTTCAATGTTCAACAAGACCACATATGTTCAGATTTATTACGACGGCGAAAAATACAATATCGAAAGGGTGGATCGTCAGAAAAACGGCAACTACCTAATCGGTCTTATAAACAAGACATCCTCTTTATTATTGAACGGTCAGCTCGGCGAAAGCCTTGATCTTATATCGAAGAACGTTATTTAATCGGTTTTATCGCATAAAAAAACATAAATAACCGGAATCAACGGATTTTATCGGTTTTACGATTAAATTTCGTTGATTTTTCGTTTTATTTGCGGTATAATATATATAATAAATTATAACAAGGTAATATGATATGAATACATACGGCAATGACAGAAAAACGGTTCCCTTTGTACCTGCGGATATTCTGATACCGAAAACCGGACTTGAAAAGTGGGCGATAGTCGCCTGTGACCAGTTTACTTCCGAGCCGCAATACTGGCGGGATGTTACCGCTTATGTCGGCGGCGCTCCTTCTGCCCTGAAAATCACTCTGCCGGAGATTTATCTGAGTGATGATGATGTATCCGATCGGATAGCCGAAATAAACGACAGGATGCGCGAATACCTTTCCGGCGGAATATTCGAAGAATACAAAGGCTCAATGATATATGTCGAAAGGACGCTGCATGACGGTCTTGTCAGACGCGGCATAATCGGCGCTATCGACCTTGAGCAGTATGATTATGCCCCCGGCTCCAGCGCCGCTATAAGGGCTACGGAAGGAACGGTAATCGAAAGGATCCCGCCGCGGGTAAAAATCAGACGCGGCGCCCCTCTCGAGATTCCGCATGCGATGGTGCTGTTCGACGATCCGGATAACACCGTGATAGGTCCGCTGACATGCGAGACCGGTTCGGAATCAGGTTCGGAGCTATACTCCTTCAAGCTCATGATGGGCGGCGGTTCTGTGCGGGGACGCAGGCTTACAGACGCAGAGATCGCCGGAGTTACGGATGCGCTCTATACGCTTATGGAAGCGAATCAATCGGAGAACCCGATGCTGTTTGCGGTCGGAGACGGAAATCATTCGCTCGCCGCGGCGCGTCAGTGCTATCTTGCCAATCCTACCGAGGCGAACCGATATGCTTTGGCAGAGATTATAAACATACATGACATGGCTCTCGAATTCGAGCCGATATACCGGGTGCTCTTCAATGTCGACCCGACAAACGTGATTGAGGAACTTATCGCCGAAGACACCGCCGACAGACGGGCACACAGCGTAAGCTATGTCTGCGCCAGCGGTGAAGGCGAAGTCCGCATAGGAGCGGGCAGCGCCCTTGCGGTCGGGGCGGTTCAGGATTTTATCGACAGGTACCTTGAAAGACATCCGGATGCAATGGTCGATTATATCCACGGACTCGAAGTAGCACGATATCTTTCGCGAGAAAAAGGATCGGTGGGATTTATCTTTGAAAGTATGCGCAAAGACGAACTATTCCCCGCCGTTTTGAAAGACGGCGCTCTGCCGCGCAAGACTTTTTCGATGGGAGAGGCTCAGTCGAAAAGGTATTACCTTGAAGCGAGAAGAATCGACCCCGCGGAAGATTACTAAAAAATAATTTAATGGGACGGATAATCCGTCCCATTATTATTTCGGGCATCTTATATTTTCCTGCGGCAGCCGTCGATAGGGTAATTAACTCCCGAAATATATCTTGCCTCGTCGGATGCGAGAAAGGATATAAGATCGGCGCACTCTTCCGGAGTGCCGCTGCGGCCGATATATGACAAATGTTCGTTATTTCTTCCGTTTTCAGTAATTATGTTGCCGGGCGAAACGGCGTTTACAGTAACGCCCTTTTCTGTCGCTTCCCGGGCAAGCGCTGCCGAAAAGGCGATAATCGCGCCTTTTGTCATTGAATAATCAACCATATTGGCGATGCCGTAAATCCCGGCGACCGAAGCGATATTTATAATCCGCCCCCAGCCGCGGCTATACATCGGTTCAAGCAGCGCGTGAGTCAGATACATAGTTCCCATGATATTAATGCCGATTTTACGATTCCATAAGTCTGAATTCTGTTTTTCAAACGGCATATAACCTTCACGATAGATGCCCGCGTTATTTACCAGTATATCAATATGCCCGAGCTGTTCTTCCGCGTCTGCCGCCATAGTTCGGCAGGTGTTTTCATCAGAAACATCAACCGTATATGAAACCGTGTTTACGCCGTATTTATCTTTTATTTCGGATGCGACAGCTTTTAGTCCGGCTTCGTTTATATCGCAAACTGCGATGCCGCAGCCGAAAGAAGCAAGCTTCAAAGCCGTCGCTTTCCCTATTCCGCCCGCCGCGCCGGTTACAAGCGCGTTTCTGTTCTCGAATGTCATCTGTCAACCCTCTAATGACTTCATTCCTTCAATGAATTTATCAATATCTTTCTGCACTTTGCTTTCATTTTTCTCCAGGAAAGATGCAATCGTATCGGGTCCTCGTTTTGACTGAGCCATAATATTTGTGCATATCCCGCCGAAATCATAGGCGCAGCCGGGGTCATAAAGCCGGTTCTCGTAAATCATATCGAGGCAGATCTTTGATTCGTCGTCGCGAAGGATTTTGGTATTGAGAAGCACCTCATAAAAAATCTCGTTCAGCGAATAATATGATTCCGCCGACAGCAGGTCTATTGCCGCCGCCGAAAGCTCAAGATCGGACACCACCGCGGGAATACAGCATACCGGCGAGACGGTGTAACCTATTGAGGTCGAGTAGTTTTCCTGTTCTTCGGTCATCAGCGGAGTGGGAATAACGCCGAAATCGGCTTCCATCGCCCGAAGCTCAAGCAGGCTCTGCATCGGACGCATCAAGAAAAGCACCTGATTCTGGATAAACATATTTTCGGTTTCAACTATATTAAGACCATGCGTCTGGCGGTTGAAAAACTGCGCTTTGTCGTTCATGAAGGCAGAGACATTCTGAAGCACGGTCACGGCAAGCTCAGATTTCATCGCAAATTCGGGTATGCCTTCGGCATTCGGCTTGCAGAACATCAGTCCGGCGGACTGATAAAGCTCATACATAGCGTCATCCTGACCGGAAAAACCGTAACGATCGTTCTTATCATATTTATCGTTGCCGTCAAGGTCGGCAGATACAAGCATGCCGAGTTCTTTTACCCGGTCAAAAGTCCATTTTTTATCTATAACCTCGGCATAAAAATTCCCCATATTATAGTCAGCCGCGATCTGCTTGTTGAACATTATGATAATCGAAAGCAGCTTTACCATATAGTTCATATCGGAAATTGCGCCCCAGGTCTTGCCGGTTATTTTAAATGCGGCTTCTGCTTTTTGATCATACCACGGTTTTGAAAAATCAAGGCAGGAATCGAGCGAAGTAAGATAACCCGCGGGAATAATCGATTTCAACTCTCCCCACTGCGGAATGCAGATATCGTAATCGGCGCTTCCCGCCATGACCTGAGCGCCTATTTTTTTATTCGCCGTTGAACGGTCGGTATAGGCCTGCTCTTTAATTGTTATGTTAAGCAGCTCCTCAACCTTGCGGTTACGAAGATATACGGCGTCTCCGAGCAAATCGCCGGTTTCCTCGTCAACATTTACGTCGCAGGCTATCTGATCCGACCAGCCGCAGAAGGCGACGGGGTCGAAATAAAGTATATTTAAGTCTCTTCCCCCGCCGTCAAGCTGATATTCCGGGAAATCTCGCGTAGTCTCGGCTTCGGTCGTATCTTCAGTTGTCGGGATGGCGGTGGTTTCATTTACTTTTCCGGAATCGGTTCCGGAGTTTCCGCAGGCTGCAAGCGGGAGCAGCAGCAATAACGCAAGCAGCAGGGCTGTGATTTTTTTCGACATTATAAAATATATCCTTCCTGTTTTCTATATCGGTCCGAAAGGTACTCAAACAACTGTTACAATATTATAACCTATTCCGGAATAATTTGCAATATTAAAAGATTTATTGTTTGTAAATTGCGATAATACGGTTAATAGATGAATTGCCGATAAACCGAAAGCAAAAAGAGCCTTTCGGTTTTTGAAAGGCTCTTTTGAGTTTATGAAAAGGAAATTGTGATTTTTTACTGTTGACTATTCAATATGCAGTTGATTATCGTATCGGCGTTTATTTCTCCGGCGGCGGTAACACTTGCTTTGATCGTGTTGGCATTCAGGCTGCCGCCGATTTCGGCGGAACCGTCTATATTCTCACATTCCACATCGCCGCCGCAATTTACATCACCGCTGATATTATTACATTCCACATCGCCGCCTGCGCAGAGTAAACCTTCGATATTATTGCAGGTGACATCGCCGCCTGATTTGACCGAACCGCCGACGTTATTGCATTCGACATCACAGTCTGATTTAACGGGGCCTCCCACATTATTGCAACTGACATCACAGCCTGCTCTGACCGCACCGCCGACATTATCGCATTTTACATCTCCGCCGGCTTCGATCGAACCGCCGACATCGCCGCAGGTAATATCGCCGTCCGCTTTGACAGCTCCCTCAACATCTCCGCAACTTATATCTCCGCCGCAGTATACATCACCACCGATATTTCCGGTAGCGGCATCGCCGTCAGCTACAAGTTTGCCCTTTACATTGCAGCACGAAAGATTTACTCCGGCGGTGGCATTTCCATAAATGGCCAGACACTGAATTGAATAGCCGCTGTTTGCGGTGCCTGCGATATCGGCGCAGGTGAGTGAATCTCCGACATTAACCGTCCCCCCGACATTGCCGCAGGTAACAGAATCACCAGCCGTGAGGTTTCCGCCGACATTGCCGCATTCAACGGAATCTCCGGCGCTGAGATTTCCTCCTACAATGCCACAGGAAACACTCCCTTCCGCATCGACAAAGCCGCCGATATTGCCTTTAACAGCCGCATTTCCCCAAACGGCTATGTTTATCTTGTTGTCCTGATAATCGGAAAGATCGAGTTTGATGGGAGTGTCGTCTTCATATACAGATTCGATATACTGACCGTCTCTGTATCTGATGACATAGACCATTACGTCACTTGATTCAATTTCGAATTGAGAGAGCCGTCTTAAGAATTTTGACTTGCGATTTTTATAATCGATTGTATCTTTTCTTATGAACTTTTTGAAGTCATCTTCGAAGTCTTTTGAAATATCGGGTTCTTCCGGTGAAGCGGTCTCATAGGATGAATCCGGAGTTTCCGTTTCATTTTCGGGCTCGCCGATGTCTTCCATGTGTTCCTCTGTTATAACAGCATCTTGTATTTCCGCCTCACCGTAAAACAGCTCGTCCAAAGATATACCGAAATAATCAGCTATTTTAGGCAGCATCATTATATCCGGCATGGATGCTCCGGTTTCCCATTTTGAAACCGCCTGAACCGAGACATTGAATTCCTGCGCGAGTTTGTCCTGAGACAATCCGAGACCGGTTCGCAAATTTCTGATATTCGCAGCTATGTTTATCTCTTTTGTATTCATATTTCCCCTCTTATAGACTTTTTTATGATTTCCGTTTCAGCATCAGGCTCCGGAGCTCTGCTGTGCATTTATTATATCATATGTCGTGGTTTTTGTAAACATACTGCCGGTTGAAACGTTGGTGTTTAATTGCCGGTTATGCCGTTAATCTTTATATTATATAGCTTGCATGACCTTAAATTAATTTTCCGTCAGAAATAAATCAACTGCCGGTTGATATGAATGTAAAGATAAATAGGAAATATGAATATGCAAAATTTAATTATTATTAACTGATTTTTGTGCGGCAGCGTGTATCAACCACGGGTTGATATATAATTTTTTATCATAATAGTATTCTGATATGCATTCAACCCACGGTTGATGAAGCACTAACTTGAATATTAATATTGGTGGTGAAAATAATCTTTACAAATAACAAACCGGAAGAACCTTGACGGTCTCCCGGTTTTATGTTTATTACTCCGCATCTCTGAACTGATATCTGTAAAGTTCGGCATACATACCGTTTAAAGCCATCAGCTGAGCGTGTGTTCCCTGCTCTTTTATGCCGTCGTCGTCTATTACGATAATCTTTGACGCATGTTTTATTGTTGATAAACGATGGGCAACTATTATTGTCGTTCGGCCGCGGCAGAGCTCGTCAAGCGACTGCTGGATCAGCATTTCTGTTGCGTTGTCAAGTGAAGAGGTTGCCTCGTCAAGGATAAGCACCGGCGGATCTTTAAGGAAAACGCGGGCAATCGATATCCGCTGTTTCTGCCCGCCGGAAAGCTTGACGCCGCGCTCTCCGACAAGCTGATTGTATCCTTCCGGCAAAGTCATGATATAGTCATGTATATTGGCAAACTTTGCCGCTTTTTCAACATCCTCATAGGAAGCTCCAGGGCGGCCGTAAGCGATATTGTCAAATACCGTTCCGTCAAAGAGAAAGATATCCTGAGCGACGATACCTATCGAGTCTCTGAGAGATTCGCGGGTTACATCCCTGATATCTATGCCGTCGATCGAAATTGAACCGCCGTCTATTTCATAAAAGCGGGGGATGAGGTTGCATATTGTGGTTTTCCCGCCTCCGGAGGGGCCGACAAGCGCGACTGTCTCTCCTTCGGGAATATCGAAGGATATTCCGGTAAGCACCTGCGCTTTGCCGTCGCCGTAAGAGAAACTGACATCGTTGAATACAATCTCGCCTTTGACATCAATCAATTCAACAGCATCGGGTGAGTCTTCTTCCACCGGAAGATCCATGATCTCACAGAAGCGCTTGAAGCCTGACATGCCTTCCTGAAGCTGTTCGATAAAGCCGACTATTCTTCTTATCGGGTTGAGAAAGACGCCAACATAAAGCACAAAGGCGGTGTAATCGCCGAAATTGATCTTGCCGAGATAGGTAAACAGACCGCCGGTCAGGAGCACCGAGATATATAGGAAATCGGCGATAAAAGCGTTGCCTGCGCCGAATTCTCCCATTACCTTATACGCTTTGGATCTGGCTTTTACAAATGCCGAGTTGCCGGCTTCAAACTGATCGTTCTCATAACTCTTATTTGTAAAGGCTTTTGAAACCCTGATACCGGATATGCTGTTTTCAAGCTGAGCATTGATAACCGCAAGCTCCTCATGGTTCTTTGTGAACGCCGCGCTGAGCTTAAGACGCTTTTTCAAAGCAAAGATTATCATTATAGGTATCTGACAGAAGATGATAAGCGTCATTGTAAGGTTGACGGAAGCCATCAGTATGAAGGATCCTACCAGAAGCACCGCTGAAATGAAAACATCTTCGGGTCCGTGATGCGCAAGTTCGGAAACCGCAAAAAGGTCATTGGTTATCCTTGACATTATGGCTCCTGTTTTGTTGTCGTCGAAAAATTTCAACGGCATTCTCTGGAGCCGGTCGAAGATTTCACGCCGCATCTGCGCCTGCATCTTTACGCCGATAACATGACCGTAATACTGGGTGAAGTAATTCATTCCGAGCTTGATCAAGTAAATACAGAGCAATGCTCCCGCGGTTATAAGAACCATATTCATCATTTTTGCCGGAACATATACGTTTAGCACCTGTCTTGTCAGCATGGGATAGAACATATCGCAGACGGCAAGCACAAGCGATGCGCCCATGTCAAGGAAAAACATCTTCCTGTGGGGCTTATAATATTGAATGAAACGTTTTATGTATATTCTGTCTTTCATAAGCATAAATGTACGGCGGAAGAATCCGCCGTATTAACCAATATCGTTTTTATTATGAACCGCATTCACGGCAAAAAAGCGGATCGGTGAAGATCCGCCTAAAAAACAATTTTCTTTATCTGCGATCGTTCTGCTGACGGCGAGAGCTCTTCATAATATTCATTATATCATTGAAGTCATCATCCGAGATAAAAGACTCGGTCTGCGGTTCCGGAGCCGTCTGAGATTCTTCGGTTTTTGCAGCTTCCGCTTCGGCTTTTGCCGTTTCGCCGGACTTATAGAACGGCTGTCTCTCGCTTGTCGGGCGGGTCGCGCCGGTTGCGGGAGTTACGGCTTCCTTGCGGGCTTCTACTTTCTTTTCGCCTTCTCCGTCACTCTTTAACGCGGGGCTGAAACCTGTTGCGATAACCGTTACAAGCATACGATCATCATATGTAGTGTCAAACGCAACGCCGTAAATGACCTGAGCGTCGGGTGAAGCTTCGTCGGTGATAAATGAAGAGGCAGCTTCTGCTTCGTCAAGTCCGATATCCGGAGATGCGGTAATATTGACGATAATACCCATGGCGCCTCTGATCGAGGTTTCGAGCAGCGGGCTGGAAATTGCGCCCTTTGCCGCTTCGATGGCTTTATCCTTGCCTTCGGCGCTGCCGATGCCCATATGGGCAAATCCGCCGTCTTTCATTATAGCGGTTACATCGGCGAAGTCAAGGTTGATATAGCCGGGGACATTTATCAGCTCGGTAATCGACTGAACGCCGCGGCGGAGCACATCATCGGCTTCTGCAAAGGCATTTTTCAAGGTTATCCGCTTTTCGGAAATCTGTTTTAAGCGGTCATTGGGAATAATAATAAGCGAGTCGACAATAGAACTGAATTTTTCTATTCCGGCTTCGGCGGTGCGCATACGGCGCTGACCTTCAAAGCTGAACGGTTTTGTGACTATTCCGACTGTTAATATATCTAAATCTTTCGCTATCTTGGCAATTACGGGAGCGGCACCGGTTCCGGTTCCTCCGCCCATGCCTGCGGTGATAAAGCACATTTCCGCGCCTTTAAGCGCGTTGGTGATTTCCTCGGAGCTTTCTTCCGCAGCTCTTACGCCGATGTCGGGATTTGCCCCGGCGCCGTGGCCTTTGGTTATTTTTTCTCCTATCGGAATCTTTACCTGCGCGTTATTCTGATTGAGTGCCTGTTTGTCTGTATTTATGGCAATGAATTCGACACCCTGAACATTGCACTCTATCATATGGTTGACAGCATTGCAGCCGCCGCCGCCAACTCCGACTACTTTTATTATAACTCCGCTGTCTACTCTCTCATCTAACTCGAATGGCATCTGTGTTACCTCCCGCTATATTTAAATACGCCCGAAAAAAATTGCCGGACGTCGAATATTTTTTATTACCTTATAAAGAAACCATTTCGGAAAAACAGCATACCAAATCGACGTTTATTGCGTTCTCATGATATTCCGCTTCGAAACCGTTCTCAGCTTTTGCGCTTCTTCATCAGTTTGCGCAATTATACTTATACTGATTATACTTATAATATGATACCTTTTTTTTTACATTTTTTCAAGGGGTTTTGATAAAGTTTATAATATTTTAACAACTGAAAGAGCTGTTTTTCATATAAAACAGCCCAAAACAGCTTTTCCTTATTTTTTTCCGCTCAATCTGACCTTGCTGTCAAAAATAACAAACCCTTGTGTTATATCGCTGACATTTACGGTGCCCTTCAGATTGTCGGTGCTGAATTCGTCTTCGAAGGTATCTATTATTTTACGCACAAGTTCAAGCTTAACATTCAGGTTATCGCTTTTTCCGAATTCGATGCGGTATTGGTGGTTGTATATAAAGAACATATCGAATTTATCGTTCATGTTGATCGAAGAGATCAGCATTGACATATTCGACTCATACAGCGTTTCTATGACCTTCCCGACGTTTTCAAAATCGCTTGCGCGCTTGAAAACAATTTCGGTACCGGTTACTGCATATGCCACGGGCGGCAGTGTCACATGACAAAGTCCCCTGTAATCAAGATCCGATTCTCTCTCGACACATTCAAGCAATCTGAGTTTATGTGACAGTACGAAGTATCTTCCGGCTATTTCGGTGTAATAAGCTCCGGAGTCATCTTCGACCTTGAGTGTAAGAGTCGAGGGGAATACCTTCCCTATCTTGACGTTTTTAAGATAAGGGTAAGTTAACTTGAGCTGATAAGCGACGGTTTCCGAATCGAGTCCGAAAATACTCGCTCCCTGATATCTGCCGAATACCGAAGCCGCAATATCGTCATTTGAATAGAGAGCGCTTCCTTCGACCGAAACCGATTTAATCCTGAACAGCAAAAAATACATCAAGGATATGAGGAGAGACAGCACCGCAACGGTCATAACCGAGAAAAGTATCAGTTCTTTTACACGGTCGCGGATCTTTTTGCGTCCGGCTTTTTCAAAATTCTCCCTGAGAACCCGATCGCCGAGTTCAACTTTTTCCATGCGGCAGCCTCCTCTCAGATGAATTTAAGGCTTTTGAAAATCAGTTTTGTTTTGCAAGTTCCGAAAGCCCTGTGTATATTCTTTCGGAGGCATCGTTTACGGCAAACTGCGATATTCTGTCTGCCATATTTTTTCTTTTTTCGGAATCGGATGCAAGAGAGCGAACGGCTTCGGTAAGTTTTCCTTCCGTCAGTTCGCTTTCCTGAAACACAAGCGCCGCTCCCTTATCCGCAAGCACCTTTGCGTTCTTATACTGATGGTTATCCGCAACATTAGGTGACGGTATCAGAATACAGGCTTTTTTCATCAGGGCAAGCTCGGAAAGAGTCATCGCTCCGGCGCGGCAGATTACTATATCTGCGGCTGCCATTTCCTGAGGCATATTATAAATATATTCAACAAGATTCAGGTTGGGGTATTTATCCAGCCCCATATCCTTGAATTGCACCGAAGCTATTGGCCATTCTATGGCGCCTGTGGCGTGCAAATGCCTCACATTCGGCTCTTTTGAAGAATAGTCCCTCATCACGGCAAGAATCTCGTTATTCACCTGCTCGGCGCCCATAGAGCCGCCGTAGGAAAGAATGCAGACGGTGTCGCCGTCAATTCCGAGCTCTTGTCTTGCCGCTTCCCTGTCCTGCATCTCAAAGGCTCCGCGCATCGGATTGCCTACTCGTTCCGCTTTATATGGATATTTCAGGGCTTTCTTTGTTTCTTCAAAATTGATGAAGATACGATCCGCGTCTTTTTCAAGCATTTTGACCGCGAAGCCGGGTATGGCATTAGACTCGTGGAGAGCTGTCGGAATTCCGAGCTTGTGAGCTGCTTTTACCACCGGCCAGCAGGCATAACCGCCTGTCCCGACGACTATATCCGGAGCAAGCTTGCGCAGCAGCTTTTTGGCTTTAAAAACCGAAGTTACGGTCAGCCAGGCCGTTTTCAGATTGGATAAGGAGAATTTACGCTTAAGTCCCTGTATTTCGACATGATAAAGGGTATATCCGGCAAGAGGCACCAGCTTATTCTCTATTCCTTTCGGAGTTCCGATATAGCTGATTTCGGAATCGGGTTCGTGCGCCTTAACGGTGCCGGCTATCGCAAGCGCGGGGTTGACGTGGCCTCCCGTGCCTCCTCCGGACAAAACTATTTTCATATATTCTGCCGCCTTTGGTTATATTTTCAACTTCGCCGTTCATAGGTATATTTCGACATGCAAAGAAGTATTCCCATTTCCGCGACCTGCATCGCGGTTGAAGTGCCTCCGCAGGAAAAGAAGGGCAGCGCAATACCGGTATTCGGGAAAAGATTTGTTACAACAAGCATATTAAGGGCTGCCTGGAAGCCGATATGTGTGGTTATTCCGACTACCGTCAGCGCAGAGAAGGTGTCCGGCATCCTTGAAGCTATCTTATAGCCCCGCCAGACAAAAAGAATAAAAAGTATTATGACCGATGCGGCGCCGATTAGTCCGAGTTCTTCACAGATAATCGGAAAGATAAAGTCGTTCTGAGGCTGTGAAACAAACATATATTTCTGACGGCTGTTTCCGAGCCCGACCCCGAAAATACCCCCGGAGCCGATTGCATTTAGCCCCTGAATAGTCTGCCATACGTCATCAAGTGAACTGTATTTTTCGGGGTTCAGCCAGGTGTCGACTCTTTTTGCCGCATAATCCCAGTTTTGTATGACAATGGCAAGAACGGTTGTTCCGAACAATCCGGTAAATAATATCCAGATAAGCTCACATCCGCCGACGAATATTATTGCAAAACCGATTATGAAGATAATCGCGGTTCCGGAGATGTGCTTTTCAAGCAACACGAGTGCGCAGACAACCAACAACATTCCGAACGGCAGCACTGCGCCGTATACCAGCGATGCGCCTTTGTTCTGATAGTCGATTACGTTCTTACCGAACCTCTCCATATACAATGCAAGGAAGAGGATAATCATGATTTTCATGAACTCGGAGGGCTGTATCGATATGCCGCCGATACTCAGCCAACGCTGCGCCACACCCTGCGATATTCCGACTATCGGAACTATGGCGAGCAGCAATACCGCAAGCAGCATTCCGGGAATAACGAACTTGGTTATTGTCCTGTAATCCATCCGGATAAGGATAATCATCGCGATAAAGCCGAGCGCTACCGCAACCAGCTGACGCTTGATAAAATAATAGCTGTCTCCGGTTTTTACAAGAGAATAAGCATAACTGGCGCTGAATGCCATGATTAACCCGTAACCTATCAGAACAAGTATTATCACCAGCATCGGACGGTCGATGCCGCCCTGTATTCTGACGATATCACCGCTGCGGATAAAAGCGTTTCTGACTCCGGACACAGGCTTTGAAGACAGCGGTTTCGCGGTTTTCGAAGGAGATGCCGGAGAAGTTTTCCTGCCGCCGGCATGCGGCGGCTGACCGCCTTCCGGGCGGCGGAGGGGCCGTATATTGTTACGGCGGTCAATATTATTATCTCTGTTCATTTTTCATAAACCGTCTTTAACGGACATCAGAGTCCGAACCAGGCTATCAAACAGGTTATTGCGGTAAATGCGGAAAAAACGGCGGTTACCTTTATTTCGCTCCAGCCGCATTTTTCGAAATGATGGTGGATCGGAGCCATTTTAAAGAGGCGCTTGCCGTGTGTCAATTTAAAATACGCTACCTGAAGCAATACCGACATACATTCGATTATATAAATCAGCCCGACTAAAAGCAAGATCAGCAGGTTGTCAAGCAGGAAAGCGCAGCCGACTACGAGCCCGCCTAAAAAAAGAGAACCGGTATCACCCATGAAGACACGGGCGGGATAGAAGTTATATACGAGAAAACCGAGCGCCGAACCGAGCATAAGCCCGGAAAGAGCGGCTGCTGCACCGTCTCCTGCTTTTATCGATGCCGCCGTAAAGAATACAGCTACGACCGCTACAATCGAAGAGCAAAGACCGTCGAGACCGTCGCTGAAATTCACTCCGTTGTTGATGCCGGTAAGCGCGATTATCGCTATCACGTAGTAAAACCAGCCTAAATCGACTTCTCTTCCCAAAAAAGGAATCGGAACAATTGTATCGATAAAGCCGAAAATGCGCATTGCGGCGACATAAGCTATTGCTATGCCGAACTGCAGGGCATATTTCTGCGCCGCCGTAAGACCTTCGTTCCGGTTATGGGCAAATTTGGTGCGGTCATCCAGCCAGCCGGCAAGACCGTAAGCTGACGCCATAAGGTAGGTGATCAGAAGCGGCGGGAGTATGGTTCCGTTTCCGGTTATCAAGGCAATCGCTGCCACGGCAACAAAAGCAATGGCTGAGCCGGTGATAAAACTGAGACCGCCCATTGTCGGAGTTCCTTCTTTGCTTTTATGCCAGCGGGGACCTATGTCGAGTATTTTCTGTCCGAGTTTTTTGCTTTTCAGATACGGGATAAGACGCCTGAGGATAAGCACGGTTCCCAAAAATGTGATCAGACACGCAGCGAGCCAAAGTATGACGGAATTCATTTTATATCACCGCCTTTGAAAATCGCCGCTGAACGCTCAAGCTCCATCGCCCGGCTGCCTTTTATCAGCACAGAGTCACCTGTCTTCAAAACTTCTCTCATGAGTATACCGGCTTCCGCGGCGTCATTGCAGCGGAAGACCGAACCTGATAACAAACCGCCCGCCACAGCGCTGTCTGCTATATCAAGAGCTTCGTAGCCGACCGCAATCAGCAGATCGAGCGGCAGAGCTGCGGCTGCTTCGCCGACCTTGCGGTGAAGATCGGAGGAGTAATTTCCAAGCTCATACATATTGCCGAGCACCGCGCACATCCGCCCGCCTTTTTTATCGGCTAATCCGCGCAATACTTCAAGAGAGGCGAGCATCGATTCGGGGGAGGCGTTATAACAATCTTCTATGACTGTGATTCCGGAGAATTCATATATATTCTGTCTCATCGCCGCGGGACTGTATTCAGTAAGGCCTTTGCGGATGCTGTCTTCATCAATGTCATGCAGCAGTCCGGCGCAGAAGGCATAGGCTGCGTCAAGGGCGGTATGACGGCCGTGAGTGGGTATCGCGATATCTCTGAATTCCCTGCCGTCAGATGCTTTGAGCGTGAAAACCGCCCCATCTGCGGTATCATTGAAGCCGATTATCCGAAGGAAAGCATCTTTATCGTCTTCCCGGGGAGAAACATAATATGCGCCGCCAATACCTGCGAGCAGCGGTTCGCTGCCGTTTAAAATCAGTTTTCCGTCCGGTGCAAGACCGTCGCGGATCTCAAGCTTGGCTTTTGCTATATTTTCTCTTGAACCCAAAAGACCGATATGAGAGGTGCCTATATTCGTGATAACCGCTATATCAGGCTCTGCTATCCGGCTCAGATTCGATATCTCTCCCGGTGCGGACATACCGCATTCGATCACAAGGGCTTCGTCGTCTTGTTTCAGTTTTAAAAGAACGGTAGGAAGTCCGATTTCATTGTTGAAGTTGCCTTCGGTTTTATGCGTTTTATATTTTCGGCTCATCACCGAAGTCAGGTATTCTTTTGTTGTTGTCTTTCCGACCGATCCTGTGACTGCAATTGTGAAAGGATTTATTTCTCTTTTTATACGCCGGGCAATTTTTCCCAGAGCTGCGGCAGTATCTTCAACCAAAATAAAGCTGCCTTTATTTTCGCTCGGAAGACTCGACACCAAAGCCGCGGCAGCGCCGTTTTCAAGCGCGCTTTGGGCAAACTGATTTCCGTCAAGTCTTTCTCCGCGTATTGCAACAAAAAGCATGCCCGGCTGTGCGTCCCGCGAATCTGTCGATATTGATGATATGATCGCGTCATCCCCCGTCAGTCTGCCGCCGCATATGCAGGCAAGCTCGCAAGCCGAAACGTCTCTGTAAAACTCTGCAAACATTCGGCTTTTTGATTGCGGGGTTGTTTTGGATGTTTCCATATATTTTCCTTAGTTGTTTATTCTGATAGTAATCAGTTTATATTTCCGTCAAGATACCGCATTTTTACGGTAACGAGCGAGCCGTAAAGCGCCTCTTCTCCTGCTGCCGGATATTGGGCTACCACGACCGCGGAATCACCGATGTCATATTCCTGCGTGCCGTCTATGGCGAAATTGAATCCGGCATTGGTTATAACCGAATTTGCGGATGCAGAAGTCAATCCGATCGCACTCGGCACCGTCATGTAGGTTTCCATGGAGGCATTTCCGACATAAAACACGAGTTTCCCCGTATCCCTGCGGAGATAGCTGCCGGCAGCCGGTATCTGATTATTGATGACAAGAGAACCATCCCCCGCGGTTCCTCCCACTATTTCATAATCAATGCCTAAATTGCGGCAGGATTTCAAAGCATCTCTGAGCGGCCAGCTTTTATAATTCGCTACCCGCACACTCAGTCTTGCGAGCTCTTTTTCCGAGTAGCTGCGCTCGATACCGAGCAGCGGAAGAACTCCCTCCATTATCTTTGCGACATACGGCGCGGCGATATAGCCTCCGTAAATAGTCGACTGAGTCGGCTCGTCGACAATCAGAAGCACCGCGACTTTGGGGTCGTCCGAAGGGGCATATGCCGTGGTCGATCCTACATAATAGATTGAGTCGCCTTTTGCGTCAAGTACGTCTCTGATCTGCGAAGTACCGGTTTTCGCGGCGATTTTATAACCCGCGACATATGTATTTTTTGCACCTCCGTTGCCGGAAACTCCTTCCTCCAGGATCGTTGAGATAGTTTTACAGACTTCGGGAGAAACGACGCTGCGCTTTACCTGAGTTCCGAATTCCCTTACGACGTTTCCGTCGTCATCCACCAATTTATCAAGCAGATGAGGCACTACAAGATTACCGCCGTTCGCAACGGCGCAAATCGCCGTCAAGTGCGTTATCGGTGAAACTTTAAATGTCTGACCGAAGGAATAAACCGCAAGTTCGACCTGGTTAAAGCCGTTATAGCTGTGATATATCGTATTTGCTTCGCCTGGCAGATCGATACCGGTTTTTTCGGTATAACCGAAAGCTTCAAAATAGTTATAGAATTTTGCCTTTCCCAGTCTCAGTGCGACCTGGATCATGGTCGGATTGCAGGACTGCTTGAGCATATAATCGAAGGGCATGGTGCCGTGACCGTATTTGTAATGGCAGGCTATCGGCTGATCATAGCCTTTGACGTAGTAATAACCGTTGCAGGTGAATTTTTCGTTTATATCAACCACCTTTTCCTGCAGCGCCATTGCCGTCGTTATAACTTTCATCGTCGACCCCGGCTCATATACCTCAGATACGTTTTTATTTTTCCAGAGAGAGTATACAAGCTTCCAATAGAGTTCTTTGTATTCATCCGAAGACGGATCCAGCCCGGTTTCATCGAGCTTTTTCTGACTGTCGGGATCAAGGGTGAACGGATCGTTTAGGTCATAATTCGGATAAGTGCCCATTCCGAGCACCGCGCCGGTGTTGACATCCATAACGATTCCGGCAACACGGTTGTTCGGTTTTGATTCTTCGTAAGCTGACTTCAGCTGCTTTTCAAGTACATCCTGTATCTTGACGTCAATAGTGGTTATGAGGTTATAACCGTTTTCAGCTTCGACAAACGAGGTGTAATCGGATGGAATCCGTACTCCCTGAGCGCTGCGTGCGGTTATATAGCGGCCGGCGGTACCGGTAAGCTCGGTGTTATAAAAAAGCTCAAGGCCTCCGAGACCTCCGTCGGTTCCGCATACTCCTATCACCTGTGAAGCCATCGTTCCGTAGGGATAATAACGTTTATACGAACGCTCGAGGTTGACCTGCCTCGTGAGACCGTTGTCGTTAATAAACTCCCGGACCTTTTCAGCTTCCTCTTCGGTAGCTTCTTTTTTTACCGTTTCGTCTTTTCTCTCGCTTTTATTGGCTTTTTCAAGAATCGTACCGTATTCGACGCCGAGTATTTTTGACAAGCCCTCGCATATCAGCAGCTTCTGAGCGTCATCCGTGAAAAAATACGGTGATATGAAGACTCTCCATACGGTTACATTCGCCGCAAGCTGGGTCATGTTCCGGTCGTATATCGCGCCTCGGGTTGCCGAAACGGTAAACTCCCTCTGGACATTTCTCGCAACTTTGCTTGAGTATTCATCGTATTTATAAATCTGGAGATATGCAAGTCGGCTGAACAGGATTGCCCAAACAACACCAAACGCAAAAAGCATAACGCCCCCGCGTCTTAACATCCTG
>DUUJ01000124.1 GCA_012841635.1 Clostridiales bacterium
GCAGTCTTTTCTACATCTATCCGCTTGGGCATGTAAACGACGCCACTCTCCGCGACTCCCAGATAACCTACGGCTTTATTCCGCAGCCCAAACCGGATGAAAACGAAGATAAATATCACGCGTCGGTCACAAACGCGGTCACCCTCTTCGGCATACCGCTGGTGGTAGAGTCGATGGAGCGCGCATCCGCGCTTGCCGAGTGTCTGTCCTCAGAGGGTTATCGTCTGGTTTCTCCCGCCGTGTTTGAAATAGTGTATAAGGTTAAGTATAACTATTCCGAAGGCAGCGAACAGTCCGAGATATTCGACATGATGCGCCAGAACGTCGTTTTTGACTTCGGAAAGCTCTTTATGGATTCCTTCGCCGGTTTCACAAACGGCGTAATCAGCGAAACCCTCTGGAGCGGCAAAAATAAATACGCCTCCGTGGTAGCTTCAAAGCGCGAGTCCTGGGAGAACACTCTGCAGAAGATCATAGAGAATCTGACCGCCGCGAAAAATTAAGGCGTATTCGAATATCTTTAATTTAACCTTTGAAAGGTTTGGGAATCACCGGAAAAGCCGGATAAATCATGTGTTTATCCGGCTTTTTTATATTTAACATGAATTTTCCTGAATGTTCCGCATCATCCCCAGGTATTCATGCTTGACAATCAAAAATCCGCGTAGTATAATAAACAAAAACGATGAAACAAAGGGGATGTAATCATGGATAAAGTCAGATACGGTGTTATCGGTCTCGGAATGGGCAGAGCCCATATATCCGGTATGAGAGAAATCATGAATGCGGATCTTACGGCTGTCTGTGACATAAACGAGGGACGTTTGGCGGACTGTCTGAAGAGCTATCCCGAAGCCGCGGGATATACAGATTACAAAGCGCTTTTGGAGCGTGACGATGTTGACGCGGTGGTGGTGGCGACACCCGACCAGCTTCATCGCGAAATGACAATGGCTGCCCTCGGTGCGGGAAAGCATGTGCTTTGCGAAAAGCCGATGGCGCTGACTCTTGAAGACTGTCAGGCGATGATCGACGCCTCCCGCAATACCGACAGGAAGCTTATGATAGGTCAGATATGCCGGTTTACGCCCGGATTCATGAGAGCTAAACAGCTTATCGACAACGGAGAAATCGGCGAGCTTTTCTTTGTTGAAAGTGAATACGCCCATGATTATTCAAAAATCCCCGGCACCTTCTCCAACTGGCGTCTTGACCCCCTCCGCCACGGTTTTCTGGGCGGAGGCTGTCACGCAGTCGACCTTGTACGCTGGATTGCCGGAAATCCTTATGAAGTAGCCGCATTCGCCAACAAAAAGATGCTCACCGATTGGCCAACCGATGACTGCACGATCGCCATCATGAAGTTCCCCAACGATGTAATCGGCAAGGTGTTCGTGTCAATCGGCTGCAAGAGAAACTACACAATGAGAAGCGTTTTCTACGGCTCAAAAGGCACAATCATCGTCGATAACACAAACCCGGTAATGCAGGTTTTCAAGACCGAGTCGGACTGCGGCTTTACCGTTCCGATGCTCTATCCGATTTCCCTGAATAATCACAACACGGCAGGCGAAATCGCCGCCCTGACGGATGCGATCCTGAAAGACGCTCCTTTAGAGATGAACGCCGTCGAAGGCGCAAGCACCGTAAAAGCCGCCCTCGCCGCGGTAGAATCTTCAAAAACGGGACGGATAGTTAAGGTGGATTACGATTTCTGACCTTATATAAAATTCAAAATATAATCTTTTCTAAGTAACGAAAAGTCCCGAGGAAGCAATCCTCCCGGACTTTTTAATAACACACTAAATATGATTATTTGACGCCGAATACGCGATATCCGAACGAATTGAATAAATCTGACTCCGGTTCGATCTCGATTGATACAAAGCTTCTGCCCGCGATATACTTTGACGGAATTACATAGTCGTCTTCAAGCCATCTTTTGATTGGGTTGCGGTCGGCGAAGTACCACGGAGTGATTTTCTCACCGTCGACTGTGACCGAAGCGAGCTGACGCC
>DUUJ01000125.1 GCA_012841635.1 Clostridiales bacterium
GAAGGATTAAAGGCCGAACGCAGATTTAACCACGGCTCAAAGTCCGGACTTTTCGGAATCGAGATGGTAACTCTCGAAAACGGCGGAATCGTCAAGAGCATCCACGGCGGTCTTTATAAGAATTCCGTCTGGTACACCGTTTACGGCTCCAAGGGCAGAATGGAATGCGCGCGCGAGGACGCCCGCGCAGGTCACGTCGACCGGCTTTACGTAAACTACGACGATGTAGAGGAAGCTTACTGGACGGAAGGCAACAGCCATTTCAAGGATTACGTCCCGTCCGAACGGCTCAAGGAAAGCAGCGCGACATTCGGCCACGGCGGCTCCGACTTCTATTCGATGTATAACTTCGTTAAAAAGATCAACGGCGACGAAGATGCCGACACCATCGACGTCTACGAAGCTCTCGATATGTTCCTTCCGGGACATTTCGCCTATCAGTCAATACTTGACGGCGGAGCATCAAAGCTGATTCCCGACCTCCGCGACAAGTCGATCAGGGACAAATGGAGAAACGACACCGCCTGCACCATCCCCTCTGTTGCCGGAGATATGCTGCTTCCGACCTCGGTAAACGGCACCCCCGAAATACCGGCTTCTATCTATGAAGAAGTAGCCCGCCGCTGGGAGAAAGAAAAGGAAGCAAGGAAGCGCGGATAAGCAGCGGCGACGAAAAAGCGACAAACAACTTAAATTAAACAAAATTACCGCCGCGGCAGACGCAAAGCCTGTCTCGGCGGTGTTTGATTTTTTGCGATTTTATGCGGGGATAGGAGTTTCCGAGTTATTTTTCCTCTTTTTCGGAGTCTTTGTCTTCATGTTCGCCGCCCTCGGCGCTCTCCTCTTTAGGGATGATGCCGTCCGGGAGGGTTCCGTCGGGATTTATCCGGTTTTCCGCCGAAGGGTCGACGGCCGGGCTGATGACTCCGGACTTTTTCATAAAATATACCGCGACGGCGGCGGCAGCCGTGAGTACGAACAAAAGAGCAACGACCAATATAACTGTGTTCATATCAATTACCTTTAAAAAACTTTATTCTTCAATTCCCTCGCCGTCGACGGCGAAGCTGAACGCCGCGGCTCCCATGCTGAGCTCGCGGAATAATTCGACTAACATTATCCCGTATTCGCCTAAGTTTTGATACAGCCTGTCGGCGGACGTGAGGATAATATGCGTATGGCTGTTGAATCCGGCGAGGCAGTCGGCGAGGGCGTCGAGGTTGCCGCCGTAATATTCGGGCAGACAAAGGGTGCGCCTCAGGTATTCGTGCGCCGCGGCTTTGTCGGTCATGGCGGCGCCGTCAAGAATAAATATACGCATCAGTTCTCCTCCCCGTAAAGCAGCGTGAAGCTTTCGTAATGGTCGTCGGTATAATAAATCAGCCCGTCGTTTGAAAACACTATCCGCTTTGCGCCGCGGCTGCTCTTTCCTTCGGTGTCGATATCGCATTCTTTGTACTCCCTGCCGCTTTTTTGCGGGAGCAGCCCTTCGCGGTTCATGAAGCGGTCGCCGCCAATCGCGCAGCCGGGGGCGTATTGTTCGACTGAGCCGCCTTCCCATCCGAGGGCTCTCGCCTCGTCTTTGGTGATGAAGTTGTCGGGAAGATGCCCGTATTGTATCAGGTAATCCCGGACATCCTCCATCGAATAATAGCTGCCGCGCTCGTCAAGACCGGCTGAACCCGGCGGGGACTGAACGGCTTCCGAAACCGGCAAAGCTGCCGCGGCGCCGTCAGATTCGTTCGGTATATAACCGTAAATATCCGAAAGTGCGGCGGAGCCGCAGCCTGCCGCGGATGTTATCAGCAGCGCCGCCAAAAGAAGCAGCGCCGATCTGACAATAAATTTCTTTTTCATATATCTGCCTTTATTTGAAAAACATCTTATATAATTATACTTCAATAAAATATCCCTGATGTTATATATTTTTAAATTAAACGACATTTATTACAAGTTTTTTGGACGTT
Source organism: Clostridiales bacterium (assembly GCA_012841635.1). Lineage (GTDB taxonomy): Bacteria > Bacillota > Clostridia > Oscillospirales > CAG-272 > JAAZGC01. The sequence goes on from DUUJ01000125.1 coordinate 1,968, forward strand.
CTGTACATTGTATACAACATGCGGCGGCATGGATTTGGCGTTTTTGTCAATTGAAAAAAACGCAAAGCAATTGTATAATATAAGCAGCATTATAAAATCATTTTAAAGGAGTTTATCTATGAAAAAATTTGCATTGGCAATGGCAGCCCTTCTTGTGCTGTCAGTTCTTGCTATTCCGGCAATTGCCGCCGAAGCCGGCGCTTCTCTCGGCGACGTTCCGCAGTCTTATGCGGATATCGTTGTAGACGCCGTCAAAGACGACATCTATGAATCCGGACTTAAGCTCGACATCAGCCGTCCTCTCACCGACGGTCAGGACGAGACCGGAACTTCCGGTATTGGTTGGCTGCTTTATAAAGACGGCTGGCTCTATGAGTATATAGAAGTCACCGACCCGCAGCTTTTCCCTCCGGACCCCGATAAACAGACCGGCACCCCCTGGGAAACCGACTCTGTCGAAGTTTTCGTAAACGTTACAAACAGCGATGAATCAACCGACGTTCTCCAGTTCCGCATCGACGTTACCGGCTGGCCCTGCGTTTATGACCAGAACGGTCTTGCCGACTACGGTCCGGATGCAGTCGGCGATCAGTTCAAGTATGCCGCCAAAGAAGTATCCGGCGGATATATTCTTGAATTCGGAATTCCGCTGAATGTAGCCGAAGGCACAAAGGTCGGATTCCAGAACCAGATCAACGACCGCTATGACGACGATATGAGCCAGGTTCAGTGGATGACCCCGTCATCTCTCGGCTCCTCCTCCTGGACTGCCGAGCTTTACGACTATATCGTAATCGGCGCGATGCTCACTCCTCCGGTTGAAGAAGCTCCCGCCGAGGAAGCTCCTGCCGAAGAGGCTCCCGCTGCCGCCGAACCTGCACCGATTGCCGAAGCCGCTCCCGCTGCTCCCGCCGCTGCCGCGCAGACCTCCGATATCGCTTCGGTAGCGATCATCGCCGCCGTTGCCGCTCTCGGCTGCGCAGTTGTACTTAAGAAGCGCGGCTGATTAAAATCAGTTTGAATTTGCTCCCGGGGCAATGCTCCGGGAGCGATTTTTCCGGATTTGCCGGACACTTGATTCGCAGATAAGCCGCCGAAAGGTTTTTCAGCCTCTTTTTCAAGGGGCTTTTTTATAATGGTTTTTAAACAACTCGCCCGGAAATAAGTTTTTATTCCGGTATTTCGGTTATTTGACCGCTTACTATTGCTTTTTGTCGGATTTTGCGATATAATATAAACATTAACAAAACAATTCCGGCAGCAAAGACGCAAAACCGGGAGTGTTACTGCAAACGGACGTCTTTAAAATGAACGAACTGATAGAAATAAAAAATCTCGGCAAGGTTTTCGAGACTTCCTCGGGGAATATCGTGGCGCTGAGCGACATAAATTTATCCATCCGCGACGGCGAGATATTCGGAATAATCGGACTTTCCGGCGCCGGCAAATCCACCCTTGTCCGCTGCATCAATTTTCTCGAGCGGCCGACCTCCGGCACCGTTATCTTCGACGGAAAAGAGCTGAACTCTCTTTCCGAAAAGGAGCTGCGCCTCGTCCGCCGCCGGATGGGGATGATCTTTCAGCAGTTTAATCTTCTGGCGCAGCGTTCCGCCCTCGGAAACGTGACTTTTCCGCTTGAGATCTCGGGTGTTTCCCGCGAGAAGGCGGCAGAGAAGGCAATGTCGCTGCTTCATGTTGTTGGTCTTGCCGACCGCGCGTCGAGTTACCCCAGCCAGCTTTCGGGAGGTCAGAAGCAGCGCGTCGCCATTGCCCGCGCCCTTGCCAGCGACCCGAAGGTGCTGCTCTGCGACGAAGCAACCTCCGCCCTCGACCCGACTACCACCCGCCAGATACTCGACCTTATCGCGAAAATAAACCGCGAAATGGGAATTACCGTGGTGATCATCACCCACGAGATGAAAGTTATCGAGCAGATCTGCGACAGAGTCGCGATAATCGACCACAGCCGCATCGCCGAACTGGGAGACGTTTCGGAGATTTTCACCCACCCCAAGTCGGATATCGCAAGACAGCTTATCTTCCCCGGCGGAAAACTGCCCGACAATTTCGAAGGCAGCGCGCGGATACGAATTATTTTCGACGGAAAATCCAGTTTCGAGCCGGTGATTGCAAACATGGTGCTTGAATGCTCGGTCCCGGTCAATATCATGTTTGCCGACACCCGCGACATCGGCGGCAAAGCGGTTGGGCAGATGGTGCTGCAGCTTCCCGAAGCGGAACAGGACCGCAAGCGCATAACGGCCTGGCTCGATCTAAACCGGGTAAACTGGAACTACGAAGAGGAAGGAGGAGAAACGGCTGTATGAAAGAAGCTTTCACGGCTCAGATGTTCGGAGTTTACGGCTTCGGACTGCTCGAGACGCTTTATATGGTCATTGTGTCCGCCATAGTCTCATATATCTTCGGCCTTCCGATAGGCGTGCTGCTCGTCTGCACCGACAAGAACGGGATAACTCCGGTCCCCTGGCTGAACGCCGCCGTCGGCTTCATAGTCAATATCATGAGGTCAATTCCCTTTATCATACTTCTGGTGCTGGTCTCCCCCGTTACAAGGGCGATAACCGGAACGACGATCGGCTCGACCGCAACCATTGTCCCGCTTGTCTTTTCCGCCGCGCCTTATATCTCCCGCGTCGTTGAGCAGTCGCTCAAGGAAGTGGACGGAGGAGTTATCGAGGCGGCAACCTCGATGGGGGCTTCCCCCATGCAGATTATAACAAAGGTGCTGCTGCCCGAATCAAAACCTTCGCTTATTTTAGGCGCCGCTCTCGCCACGATAACGATTATCGGATATACGGCGATGGCGGGCTTTGTCGGCGGAGGCGGACTCGGCACGATAGCGGTAAACTACGGCTATTACCGCTACCGCACCGTAATAATGATCGTAACCGTAGTGATAATAGTCGCTCTGGTCCAGGCATTCCAGGAGTTAGGGCTTTATCTCAGCTCAAAATTCGACCGCAGAAAACAATAAATATATTAATCACAAACAACATTTCAGGAGGATATTCAAATGAAGCGCATTATTTCGATTGCCGCTGCGGCAATTCTTGCCGCGGCGCTGATTCTTTCGGCTGCCGGCTGCGGCAAATCCGACGACAAGACAATTATCATCGGCGCGTCGGTCACCCCTCATGCGGAGATACTCCGCGAAGCCGCAAAAGTCCTTGAAGCCAAAGGCTATACCCTCGACATCCGCGAATTTTCCGACTATGTCCAGCCGAACACCGCCCTTGAAGACGGCACGCTCAACGCCAACTATTTTCAGCACTCGCCTTACCTTGACAACTTCAACCAGGAGAACGGAACTCATCTTGTCGCCGTTGCGAAGATCCACTACGAGCCTTTCGGCATTTATGCCGGAAAGACCGCCTCGCTCGACGCTCTCGCCGACGGCGCCGTGATCGCCGTTCCCAACGACGGCACGAACGAAGCCCGCGCACTCAAGCTGCTTGAAGTTTTAGGTCTTATTACCCTCAAACCGGACGCCGGTTTTACCGCGACGGTGCTCGACATCGCCGAAAACCCGAAGAATCTCGTGATACAAGAGATTGAAGCGGCTCAGCTCGCCCGTTCCCTCCAGGACGTCGACCTTGCGGTTATCAACGGCAACTACGCTCTCCAAGCCGGTCTTAACGCCGCAACCGACGCTCTCGCCGTCGAGGATCCCGGTTCCGAATCGGCCAAGGAATACGCAAACGTATTGGTCGTAAAGGAAGGCCATGAAAACGACGCCTCGATCAAGGCGCTGACCGAAGCCCTCATATCGGATGCCGTCCGCGACTTTATCTATAACACATACAACGGCGCCGTCCTGCCGATGTTCTGAGAACAACGTAAAAAATGCGTCAGGGAACCGATAGATTATCGGTTCCCTGATTTTTTATGCGGTTTATGCGGTTTAACAGAACTATCGGAAAATCGGCCGGTTTTTTGCGGGCTTTTCAAAGACGATTTTCGCGGGGATTTGAGGGGTTATTCGGAGTCATTATTGCCTTCGCCGCCCCTGCCTTCTTTCATTTTGTTTTTGAAATCAAAAGTCGCCATTATTGCCGCGACCAGCCAGAATACTCCGGATATAACGTGGAGCACCCTTGTAACGAGACTGTACATTCCGCCGGCTACCACGACGGTAATGACAATTGCCCAGAATATCGCCGACACCCAGTAAAACGCAAGTACCAGCACCGCTTTTTTATTATCATTCATAACAAGCACCAATCAACGCAGCTGAGCGAATCAGCAGAGCTTTACGAATCCGAAGCCGCTGAAGACCGCAGCGAGCCTTATAAGTTCGGGATCGGCGCACCAGCTCAGCACAAGATGATGGCTGCCGCCGTTTTCGCTGTAAGCGGACAGCATCGCATTAAGCGGAATATGAGGTCTGAACCAGCCGCGGACGGAATCGCCGGCGCGGCAGTTTCCCGGCACGTCCAGCATCTCTCCTCCTGCGTATATCAAGTCGAAGCGGTCGAAATCCTGAGGAGCGAGGGAGACAAGTCCGGCATATCCGGCTTTCAGCGCTCCGGTCATGGCTATCGTTTCAAGTCCGTAATAAAGCGGGTCCTTTTTAACCGTTACCGAAGGCTGTCCGGAGAGACAGCGGGGATTAACTCCCGCGCGGCTGGAAAGATAGACGGATTCGCTCTTCCAGTCGGGGCAGAACATGCTGACCGGCGTTGTCGCCGAATATGCGGTCGAAAGGGCTGCCGAAAGAGCCGCCGACATCGCGTCTCCGTCAGCCGCGGCGCCGTAGCCTTCGCCCATCAGTTTCGAAAGGGCGAACTGAGGGACATGGTCGAACATATTGTTTTTCGGCGGAGGGGTGAAATTCATCGTCACCGAGCCGAGAGAGCGGTCGCTGAGCCATCGCCGCAGAGAAATATAGTATTTTTCGGCGCGGACGAGAGCGTCGCGCGGGGCTTTGCCGGCAAAGAATATCTCGCGGTCGGCGTCTGCCATCGCCGAAGCGTTCGCATCGACGTCGCCGGTGAAGCCGTAGCTAAGCGGATCTCGGGTCATGTCGAATTTTACGGCGTCGATGCCCAGAAGGTCCTTCATCTTGCCGCCGCCGAGCTGGATGTCGCCCATGCCGCGGAAAGGTTCGCCGATCATGCCGACTCTCGCCGACTTGAGTCGCCTTGATACGGCGGCGGCGGTTATTGTCCGCACTACGTCCGGCAGGAACTCGGGGGAGTTGGTATGCCCGGACACTGCCGCGAAGTTTTTCCCGGAGCGGCGAAGCATGGCGGCCAGATCCTGCGCGCCCAGCAGCCCTTGATTATAGTCGATCTCGGACGCGCCGGAAGAAAATCCGTATGAATCCGGCGTCGTAAGCAGCAGAAGCACCGGCAGCGCCGTCCTCGAAAGCGAATATACCGCTTCCATCGAAGGCGAATAGGAGAGGTTCAAAACCACGACGCAGTCGACATTCTCCGTTTCGAAGAGGGAAATAGCGTCGTCAACCTCCTCTTTCACCCGGCAGACCGGCACGTTTACCGGCGTCACCCCGGCAGCCTCGATAAGAGAGGCGAGCAGCGCATGATAGGCTTCGGCGCCTATTCTTCTGTCCGGTATGAGCTCGTCATACAGCTTGAAGTAAAGCGGCAGAAGTCCCACGCGCAAGGATCCGGATCTTACCGATTCATTCATCATGCTCACTCCTTCTTCTCTTTTCGCTGCGGAATACGTTTATACGCGGTTATTGTTTATATCCATTTACATTTTACATTTATATTATAACACTTCGCCGGGATTATGTCAATAGAAATGACATTCCGTTTCAAATATATGCAATTCGGAAAACAAAGAAATTTCACATTTCGACAAGTCATACGATTGAATTATTAACAGGCATATGATATAATATTCAGCAATGAATCAATATTTTACAGGGAGCTTTGAAACAATGATAACTGAGTATATGGATTATCTCGCCAAGTGTGACCCCGAGGTCGGCGCAGCGGTCAAGGATGAATATCTTCGCGAGCAGAACGGGCTTGAGCTGATCGCTTCAGAAAACAGCGTTTCGGCGGCGGTTCTTGCCGCGGCAGGTTCGGTGCTTACCAACAAATATGCCGAGGGATACCCCGGCAAGCGCTATTACGGCGGATGCGTCAATGTCGACGTCGTCGAGACCCTCGCCATCGAGCGGGCAAAGCAGCTTTTCTCTGCCGGTTTCGCCAACGTTCAGCCTCACAGCGGCGCGCAGGCCAACACCGCCGTTTATTTTGCCTTCCTGAATCCGGGAGACACGGTCATGGGAATGGACCTCTCCTGCGGCGGCCACCTTACGCACGGCTCCCCCGTCAATATGTCGGGCAAATATTACAATTTCGTCCCCTACGGCGTTAATGACGACGGCTTCATCGACTACGACGAAGTAGAGCGCATAGCCGCCGAATGCAAGCCGAAGATGATCGTCGCCGGCGCTTCCGCCTATCCGCGGATAATTGATTTCGGCCGCTTTGCCGAAATCGCGAAGAAAAACGGCGCAATATTCATGGTAGACATGGCGCACATCGCTGGTCTTGTCGCCGCCGGTCTGCATCCGACTCCGATAGGCGTTGCCGACGTCGTTACCACGACTACCCACAAGACGCTGCGCGGCCCCCGCGGCGGTCTGATATTGACAAACAACGAAGATTACGCAAAAGCGATAAACAAAGCCATCTTCCCGGGAATCCAGGGCGGACCGCTGATGCATATCATCGCCGCGAAGGCCGTCTGCTTCGGAGAAGCGCTCCGCGATGATTTCAAAACTTATCAGGCGCAGATTATCAAAAATGCCTCTGCACTCGCCGACGGGCTTATCAAAGAAGGTCTGCCGCTCGTTTCCGGCGGCACCGACAACCACCTGATGCTTATCGACCTTCGCGGAAAAGAGCTCACCGGAAAAGACCTCGAGCAGCGGCTCGGCGAAGTCGGAATCACCGTAAACAAGAACACCGTTCCGAACGAACCGCGCTCTCCGTTCATCACCTCCGGCGTCCGCATCGGCACCCCCGCCGTGACCACCCGTGGCCTTGTCGAAGAAGACATGAAGGTTCTCGCTCACCTGATCGGCGTTACCGTCTTTGATTTCGAAGGATCGAAGGAGAAGGTAAAACTCGAAGTCGCAAAACTCTGCCGGAAGTATCCGCTTTACAAGAATATCTGAATAATTTGACTTAATAAACGGAAATACCGCCCGCGTCACGTCGC
>DUUJ01000126.1 GCA_012841635.1 Clostridiales bacterium
CACGCCGGGAATGCTTTCAAAAAAGGCAGCTCCCGCGGCTCCGACGAATTCATCTCGCTTACCGGATGCGCTTTTATAAGCCATCCGCCGAGATGTCTTACCAAAGTAACTCCCGTCGGGAATTCTCCATTGGTTGACGGAATTGATTCGTTCTGCGAAAGAGATGAGCATTATATAATCGAGCTTCTCTGCGGCGACGCCGAAGTATTTCTGAAAAGCGAATCGGAAGCCGGCGGAGAAAGCGTTTCCGGTTATACCAGAAATGTCGGTTCCGGACGGGTCGCGGCGCTGACTCCCGGGCATATACTCTCGGTGTGGCAGAACCGGAATTATCAGAATCTGATAATGAACTGCTGGGACTTTTGCGCAAAGAAAATGTAATGATTCGGTGGGGGCTGCTGCTCCCGCCGATATTTTTCGCTCGTTCTGCATTGACTTTATCGTTTCGGTATGGTACAATCAATACGGCAATTTAATATACGGACCGACTTTTCAAAACAAAGAGAGGTTAATGTAATGAAGGAATGCAAACCCATATTCAAGGATGTTTATTATCAGCCGGGAGAGCAGCCGGTTTTCTGTTACCGCACAGGGCTTACCGTTTATGAGGAGACATATACGACTGGCGGGCTTGTTTCGTCCGGCTGGAATGCCGCCGGATATCCGCTGAACGTGCTTACCGGGTATCCGTCAAGGCTAAATACAAGCCGGTTTTATGAGCCGTTTGCGTTTGATATTGTTGCGGACGGCGCTGCGCTGAACCGGGATACCGAATTCAAAAGCTTTGAAAGCCATGAGTGTAACGGCAATATCTGCTCCGAGCTTACGCTTGACTGCCCTTCCCGCGGCGCGGAAATAAAAATTTCCACCATACTTGACGGCACCGAAGTGTTTGAGCGCTTTTTAACGATTACCAATAAATCTGACAAACCTATGGCGATTTCCAAAATCGCCGTGATGGCAGGCGGGATCGAGACTATGGGAGGGCTTTCCGAAAAAGCTCCTTTCGGACGGGATATAAACAAACTCTATTCGCTCGGATATTTCGACCGGACGGACGGCAACACCGAAGGGGATTTTTCCTGGCATGACCTTGCCCCCGACGGCAGCTATTTCGACTGCCGCTACAACCGCGGGCGCCACCGTCATCCCATGTTTATGCTGAGAAACAATGTCATGGGCACTATCCTGACGGCTCAGCTTGGGTGGTCGGCGGGCTGCCGTTTCAGCTTCGATCTTAACACCCACGCCGAAGCGGACGGAGCCGCAATCAGCTTCAAAGCTGAAATTACCGGCTACAAACCGCTTATTATACTTGAACCGGGCGAGAGCCGGGTTTCTCCGTCAATTCATATCGGCATGATAGCCGGCGGCTTTGACGACGCAGTCAACGCGATGAACGCGCATCTGCGCCGCTCGGTGCTGAATCTGCCGGAAGCGGCTGAGCCTCAGATGTATGTCGGCGCCGGAATGGGTCCCGAACACGACATGTCTGTCGAGACGACAAAGCAGTTCATTGAGCAGCTTGCAAGGATGGGCGCCGAGATATTCATCGTCGACGCCGGATGGTACAACAAGCCGGGAGAACAGGGGCGATGGGGCGAGACCGGCGACTGGCATTACGATCCCGACCGTTATCCGAACGGTTTGACGGAAATCAGAGATTACGCGCGCGCGCACGGAATGAAGTTCGGGCTATGGATGGAACCGGAGCGGATAGGTCTGCCCTCCGCATCGGAAAAATACAGCGGCTGGCTTTCCCGCCGCGCCGACGGCTCGCTTTCCGGACTGCTCGACATGACCAACCCCGAGGCGGCTGCCTGGGCGGAAGAACAAGTCGCAAGGTGCATTACCGAATACAAGATGGACCTTCTGCGAATCGACTACAATATTTCCTCCGCCGAATACTTCCATGTAAAGAACAAATACGGCATGATGGAAGATCAGTCGATACGGCATTTTGACGCGGTATATAAGATGTACAAACGGCTGAAACTGCGCTTCCCGGATGTGGTATTTGAAAACTGCGCCAGCGGCGGCGCCCGCACCGATGTAGGGATTTTGAGGTATTTCAGTCACACCTGGGTCTCCGACAATCAGGTGGCGCCGGTTTCCTTGATGATAACCAACGGCATGACGGCGGCGCTTCCGCCGGAAAGAGTCGACCGGCTGGTATCCGGAATGGGCTGCCATACCGCGGCGGATTTAGCCTTCCACTTCCGCAACGCCATGCTCGGGCATCTGTCGCTTAACGTTTTAGGTCCGCGAACCGCCGTTATGAACGACGCCGCATTCGAGTTTGCCGCGCACGAGGTCGCTATATACAAGAATTTCATCCGGAAAATCCTGCCCGATTGCCTTATTTTCCACCACACCGAAGACAACCGGGCTTTCAAGCGCGGCGAGCCGGTGATAATCGAAGAATCGTCTCCCGACGGCTCCCGCGGCGTTATCGCGGTATTCACCCCCTGTCTTTCAAAGCAGGATAATATAGCCATTATCCCGCGGGGGGTCGATCCTTCGAAGACTTACAAAGTTTATTTCGACAACAGCCGCTCTTCCGCGATATACGAAGGTTCCTCGCTTATCCGCGACGGCCTTAAGGCTTATATCCCGTCAAGCCTTTCGAGCGAGCTTATCCTTTATGAGGACGCGGCGACAGCGGAAAATTAATATAACAAACAGCGGGAGACGCATTTTTGCGTCTCCCTGATCTTTACTGTACGACGTCGGGCATGACAGCAAATAAAACAATCCCTTTGTCGGAGCTTGCCCGCCGATACGGAGAGACAGACAGCAGAAAGCTATACAGCAAAGACGACCTTATCTGCCGTTTCATGCATCAATGGGGTTTGGACTATACCGGTGATAAATATCCGGCATCATAAACACAAACAAAAGAGCTGCGGCGAATTTTGAGTATGCCGCAGCTCTTTCTGTTTTTGTATACAGTTGTACCCTCTTAAATTAATTTATCCGCCTCTTTTAGATATTCGCGCAGCATGCTTCTTGTCTCTTCTTCGCTTAAAGGCTCGCCGCACTCGCAGTCGGGGCACAAAAGCAGCTCCGATGAGCCGTAAATCCGGCAGACAAGCGGCCTTGCGTCGTAAACGCCGCATTTGCCGTCGGAGGTCAGGTGCGGGCAGCGACCGTTCCACTCATAGCCGCCCATCCTTTCCCGCTCTTCCTTTGCCATCTGAACATAATTTATACAGCAGCGAAAACAGCCGGCTTTGCACCGGGTTTTGGGTATCCTGTCATAAAGCCGCTGTATCGGGGTTTTATCCTGCCGCATTAAAATCACCGCCTTTTATAAATTCATTATACCACATCCGATTCCGTCAGTCAATCACGGGATTGATTCTTCGTTATTTCAAAGATTTACTTTTATTATATTGAATTTCGATATAACCGGATGTATAATTAGAATGATAAGTTTAACACCAACCGAAAGGCAGACTGAAATGACGGATAAACGCACACCCAAGCGCTCCGAAATAGCGGAGCGCCATAAATGGAACCTTGAAAATTTCTACAAAAGCGACGAGCAGTGGAGCGAGTCATTTGATATATTAAAAGCGAAAATTCCGGAATTTGCCGGATACAGAGGAACGCTCGGCCAGAGCTCCCGTAACCTTTATTCGCTTCTCAAGCTTTACGACTCGATTATGCCGGATGCCGAAAAGATTGCTAACTATGCGATGCGGCGAAGCGACGAAGACACCTCGAATTCCTTTTATCAGGATATGAAGGGGAAAGTCATCGCATTCTTTACCGAGTTCGGCGCCGAGACCTCGTTTATTGTCCCCGAGATAACGGCGATACCCGACGAAACGATTGACAGCTGCTATAAAGAGGAGCCGGGTCTCGAAATGTATCGCCGCAAGCTTTATATGATCCGACGCACGCGGGAACATATTCTCTCCGACGCGGAAGAGCGGATAATCGCGATGACCGGCGAGATGCAGAACGTTCCGGACAGCGTCTACACGATATTCCACTCCGCCGACCTAAAATTCCCGGATGTTATCGATTCCAAAGGGGAAAGCTACCCGCTCACCCAGTCGTCTTATATCCCGCTCATGGAGTCCCCCGACCGGACTCTTCGCAAAAACGCATTCAATACCTTCTACGGAGTTTTCGGGCAATATAAAAACACCTCCGCCGCCCTGCTCGACGGTCAGATGAAGAGCCTTATCTTCAACGCAAGGCTGAGGAAATATCCCGATGCGCGCACCGCCTCTCTTGACTCAAACGAGGTGCCGGTCTCGGTATACGACGCTCTTATTGAGGCGGTTCATCAGAACCTTGACAAGATGTACGGCTACATGGCGCTGCGGAAGAAGCTGATGGGCGTTGAAGAGCTGCATATGTATGACGTATACGCGCCGATCGTTTCCGAATTCGACGAGAAGATTTCATATGAGGAAGCAAAAGAGAATATTTTAAAGGCGCTTAAGCCTTTGGGAGATGATTATCTCGAAATTTTAAAGCACGGTTTTGACAGCCGCTGGATCGACGTTTACGAAAACGAAGGCAAAGTTTCCGGCGCCTATTCCGCCGGCAGCCTACCGCATCCGCTCGTGCTGATGAACTACAAGGACAGCCTCGATTCTATGTTCACCCTCGCGCACGAAATGGGGCACGCGCTGCACAGCTATCTTTCGGCAAAGCATCAGCCGGTTTCGTATAAGGATTACGTTATCTTCAACGCCGAAGTCGCTTCCACGACAAACGAATGCCTGCTGATGAGCTATCTGCTCGAAAACACATCCGATCCGCGGAGAAAAGCCTATCTTATCAATTACTTCTTAGAGCAGTTCCGAACCACCGTTTACCGCCAGACGATGTTCGCCGAATTTGAAGCGAAGTTCGCCGAAGCGGCGGAAAAGGGCGCCACGCTTACCGCAGATCTGCTTATAGACATCTATTACAAGCTGAATCAGCTGTATTACGGCGACAACATTGTAATAGACGAACCTATCGGGCTTGAATGGTCGAGGATTCCGCATTTCTTCATGAATTTCTATGTCTTTCAATACGCTACCGCCTTCTCGGCAGCCGTCGCGATCTCGCGGAAGATAAAGGAAGAAGGAGAACCGGCGGTGAAGGCTTATCTTACATTCCTCTCCTCCGGATGCATCGACGATCCGATAACATTGCTCAAGCGCGCCGGCGTCGACATGACCACAAACGAACCTGTTTCAAGCGCTCTCTCGTATTTCGGTGAACTGATAAATCAAATGGAAGGCCTGATGAATGACTGACAGTCAAAACAACTCCGTCCTGCCGGTTGCCCGCAGAACGGAAATCAACGACCGCGCCGCGGTGGGCATTGATTTTGCGGAAAGCTACGACGCCGGACTTATAGAAGACGTCCTGCGCCGGCGCTTGGATGCCCTCGGATTTGACCCGCGCTCTCAGGCGGGCCGGCGGGTTGTTGTCAAACCGAATCTGCTTATACGATATGCCCCCGACAAAGCCGCGACGACTCATCCGGCGTTAATCGAAGCGGTATGCCGCATATTCGTCTCCGCCGGCGCCGATGTAATGATAGCCGAAAGCAACGGCGGGGGCTATTCGGAGGGAATTCTCCGCCCTCTCTACCGCGTCTGCGGCATGGAAGCGGCGGCGGAAAACTCAGGCGCAAAGCTGAATTACGATACAAGCTTCCGGACCGTTTCATACGATGGGGTTGCGTCGAAAACCTTTGACATACTTGAGCCGCTCTGCGCGGCCGATATGATAATCGACTGCTGCAAGCTTAAAACCCACGCGCTCGCCGGAATGACGGCGGGTGTGAAAAACATGTTCGGAGCCGTCCCGGGGGTAAAGAAATTCGAGACGCACGCGAGATACAATCACGACCTCCGGATGTTCTTCAGCTTTATTACCGACCTTTGCCGGCTTTTATACGAAGCGAAAGACTTTCTCTGCATAACCGACGGGATAGAAGGGATGGAAGGTAACGGACCTTCGGCCGGAACTCCTCGGAAAATGAATGTTCTTCTGACATCCTTTTCGCCGTTTCAGTCGGATGTCGCCGCGGCTACTCTGATGGGACTTGAAGGACAGGTCCCGATAAACGAGCTTTCTTATGAGCGCGGATATGCGGCGCATAACAGCTCCGAGCTTGTTATATCGGGAGAAAGCATCGAAAAGCTGAGAGTTTCCGATGTCAGACCCGCATCTCCGAATCCGCTGGCGCCGCTCAGAAATATACCCGAAGTTTTAAGGTCGCGTCCGAAAATCGACCATTCCCTCTGCCGCGCCTGCGGCGAATGCGTGAGCTATTGCCCGGTAAAAGCGATAAAATTAGAGGAAAAGCGCGGAAAAACAATAGCTTCCATCGATACGAAAAAATGCATACGCTGTTTCTGCTGTCAGGAACTTTGCACCTTCAAAGCGATCAGCGTAAGCGGTTTGCCGATTTTTGACATCGTGAACCGGCTCGGGTTCGGTATATAATTTTAAGATAAATAACGATGCTTAACGAAATTCGCTATCTTGCCGCCGCAAAGATAAATCTCTATCTCAGGGTGCTCAGACGTCTGCCGAACGGTTATCATGAGATCGACACCGTAATGCAGGCGGTTTCCCTCTTTGACGAGGTGACTCTCAGCCCGCGCGAGCGGGGGATAAAACTGACCTGCACAGATATTTCCCTTGCCCGTGAACCGATCAAAAATCTCGCCTTCCGTGCCGCGGCGCTGTTCTACCAGCGATGCCCGAACATCCGCACCGGCGTAAACATAACGCTTAAAAAGAATATCCCTATCGCCGCGGGACTTGCCGGCGGTTCGGCGGACGCGGCGGCGGTGCTTGTCGGGATGAATCTGCTGTTCGGCGCCGGTCTTTCCGAAGCCGATTTATGCAATCTCGGCGTCAGGATAGGCATGGATGTTCCCTTCTGCATTATGGGCGGAATCAGGCGCGGACAGGGGATGGGAGAGCGGCTGAGCGAGTGCAGTCCCATGCCCGACTGCCGGATACTCATTGCGATCGGCGCCGAGCGGATAAATACCGCGGAGGCTTACAAGAGACTCTCTTTAACAGGATTGAAAGACGCCGAAAACATGATGCTTCCGGCGCTTGAAAGCGGTTCTCTTGACAATATCTGCCGAAATTTATATAACAGCTTTGAAACGGTGACCGAATCGGGAAATCAGATAAAACAGATTATGCTCAGAAACGGAGCCGCCGGAGCGCTTATGAGCGGTTCGGGACCTGCCGTGTTCGGTCTTTTCCGTGACGCGGAATCGCTTGAGCGCGCCCGCGCGGCGCTGGCGGAAAAAAAATATACGACTTTTGCCTGCCGGGCGATTAACTGAGAAGCCGAGGGATATATAAAATGACGGTAACTGAATTTGTCAAAGACAGGCTTATGGCCGCCAACCGGAAACATATCGAGAAATCCGAGGATCATTTTGACTTCTGGGAGCAGCATATCAGGATTGTCGTAAAGGAAGCTCTGATATTGGCCGATTTGTACGGCGCCGATAAGGAGATAGTCGAGCTCGGCGCTCTTTTGCATGATATTGCTCTGGTTTCCGATGTCGGCAAGAGAAAAAACCATCATACAAACGGCGCCGATATCGCCAACAAACTTCTTTCCGAATACGGCTATCCCGACGACAGAAAAGCGCGTGTCGTCGGCTGCGTGCTGCATCACAGAAGCAGTCAGAACGCCGAAAACATCGAGGAATTATGCGTCGGCGACGCGGATATTATTTCACATTATTATAATATTCCCATGTGCTTCACCGAAGCGTTCAAGAGGGGGAAAATTAAAACCGGTTCGGTCGATGAGTGGGTCAGGTATTTCGAAGACGACTGGAACGACATGAGCGAACGGACAAAGCAGATTTTCAAACCGAAATATGACAATATAATGGATGTGCTGTTCGGCGCGCTGATTTGATTCGGATTTTATAACAATTAAAAAAGATGCTCTCCTTTCGTCAGATTTTTTTGTCTGATAAAAGGAGAGCTGTTTTTTTATTTAATTAAACGGATATCTCATCTCTTTGAATCCTTTGACGGGCCGTCGTCGACTACCTGTCTCATTTCGTAGCACTCCAAGATATCGCCTACCTTGATGTCGTTGAACTTTTCAAGGCTGATACCGCACTCGTATCCCTGCTGCACTTCCCGGACGTCGTCCTTGAAGCGGCGGAGAGAGGCTATCTTGTCGTCGAATATCACGACGCTGTCTCGGAGTACGCGGACGTGACCGGTGCGGGTGATTTTCCCGTCTTGCACATACGAACCGGCGATGGTTCCGACGCTGGAGACATGGATCGTCTGGCGGACTTCGGCGCGGCCGAGCACGACTTCCTTGAAGGTCGGCGCAAGCATGCCCCTCATCGCCTTTTCGACTTCGTCTATCATTTCGTAAATGATCTGATAGGTGCGGATCTCGACGCTCTGTCTGTCCGCGAGTTCCGTCGCATGGCGGTCGGGACGGACGTTGAATCCGACGATTATCGCGTCGGAGACCGAGGCGAGCATGACGTCGTTTTCGGATATGCCGCCGACGGCGGTATGTATGACTTTGAGCTCGACTTCGTCGTTGGAAAGCTTTTCGAGCGAGCTGCGGACGGCTTCGACCGAACCGACGACGTCGCCTTTGATGATGATATTGAGAGACTTCTTGCCGCCCTGCGCCTCGTCAAAGAGAGTGTCAAGCGACGCTCTCGGAGCCGCCTTGAAGGCTTCCTGTCTCGATTCCTCGCGGCGCTGCGCGGTAAGCTGTCTTGCCATCTTTTCGTCGTCTACGACGGCGAATTCTTCACCGGAATCCGGCACTTCGTCAAGACCGACGATCTCGACCGGAACGGAAGGTCCGGCGGATTTTACGTTGTTGCCCTTTTCATCTTGCATTACGCGGACGCGGCCGACGGAGGTTCCGGCGATAACCACATCTCCCTGATTGAGAGTTCCGTTCTGCACAAGCACCGTGGCTACCGTACCCATTCCTCTGTCAAGGCGGGCTTCGATAACGACGCCTCTGGCTTTGCGGTTGGGATTCGCTTTGAATTCCTTAACCTCAGCTACAAGGAGAATATTCTCAAGCAGCTTGTCGATATTCATTCCGGTGAGAGCCGATACGGGTACGCACATGACGTCGCCGCCCCACTCTTCGGGAACGAGATCGTATTTGGTAAGGCTTTCCATTATCGTCTGCGGGTTCGCGCCGCGCTTATCCATCTTGTTTATCGCGACGATGATGTCGACCTCTGCGGCTTTGGCGTGATTTATTGCCTCGACCGTCTGCGGCATTATACCGTCGTCTGCGGCGACAACGAGGACCGCGATATCGGTGGCTTTTGCGCCGCGGGCGCGCATTGCCGTGAACGCTTCGTGTCCGGGAGTGTCAAGGAAGGTGATATCCTTGCCCTTAACATGAACCTGATATGCGCCGATGTTCTGGGTAATGCCTCCGGCTTCGCCGGCGGTGACGTTGGTGTTGCGGATAGCGTCGAGCAGCGAGGTTTTACCGTGGTCGACGTGGCCCATTACAACAACTACCGGCGGACGCTCGACAAGATCGGCGGGATCGTCTTCGGCGGTGTCAAAGAGCTTGTCCTCGATAGTGACAACGACTTCCTTCGAAACCTTGGCGCCGAATTCCATTGCTACGAGACCGGCGGTGTCAAAATCGACCGTCTGGTTGACGTTTGCCATGATTCCGAGCGTCATCAGCTTCTTTATGACTTCTGCGACAGTAATATGCAGCCGCATGGCAAGCTCGTTTACGACGATTTCTTCCGGAAGCTCGATTTCAAGCTGAGGCTTTTTTACCGGCTGACGGGTTTTCATCCGCCTGCGGTCGGAGCTGCGTTCGCTTTCCCTGTCGGTCCTGGTCTGGCGTCTGAGCTTCTGCTTGTCGGCGCTTTCTTTTTTCTGCGCGTCCGGCACAAGCTTTTCAAGCCGCTCGTCGTATTTGGACAGGTCGACATTCGTCGTGCGTGTGTCTACCACCTTGGCTCCCTTTATGCGGGAGGAGGTGTCGGTCTGTGAAGTGACGATTACGGTGCTTGATTCGGTTCCGGCTGTCGGAGTCGGGATTATGACTCCGCTCTTTTTTCTGTCGCGCTCGCCTTTTTTGGAAGTTCTTGCGGGTTTCTGAGCCGCGCCGAAATTGGGCTTGTTTTCAAATCGGGCAGTACGATCCGTCGTGCGGTCGCTTGTACGGGTCGAAGCCGATTTGGCGGTACCCGCAGCTCTCGGCTGTGCGCTCTTTTGCTGTGCTGGCTGCGCCGCGGCAGCGCTTTGAGCCGTTCTCTGTCCCTGTCGGGCCGGCTGAGTCGGTTGAGACTGCGCGGTCTCCGAAGCTTTGCCGCGCTGCGGGCCGTTGATCCAACCCTGCTTTTGCGCACGAGCCTGAGCGCCGTCTGCCTGAGCCGTTCTTTGCTCCTGCTGGCGCTTTCTTTCCTCTCTCGCGGCCTGGGCGGCTTTTTTAGCTTCCGCTTCGGCGGTAATGAGATTTTGACGCTGACTGCCGTGCCCCACCTGCGATGTGGTTTTCGGCTCGGGCGGCTGTACGCTTATATTTACCCTTGAAGACTGAGGTTGCTGCTGACGTCTTCTTTGGTCCGCCGGTCTGCGATCGTCAGGACGAGAGCCCTGCTGACGTGCGGGAGCGGCTGCTCTGCCTTGAGAAGGTCCGGCTTGAGCAGGTCTGCTCTGAGATGAAACTGCGGGCGCTTCTTTCTTCGGCGGAGCGGCTTCGGCCTTTACATCTCCGGCAGCAGGAGTCTCCGCCGGCTGTTCGGCGGGCTTTGATGCCTTTTTCGGAGCCGGAGCCGGTTTGGGTTCGATTTTTATCACCGCTTCGCCTGAGATGTATTTGTCGAACTGGTTTGTCTGGTTATTTGACGTTATTGTATTCATAACCAGATTAAACTCTTCGGGGGTAAGCGCGGCGAGGCGGTTCTTTGTACCGCCGCCGCTTGAAGCAAGGATATCGGTTATATCCTTTACTTTAACATCAAGGTCCTTCGCCAGATCGCTTATTCGGTATTTCTGATTTGTCAATTAAAACTGCACCTCCTGCAGGTACCGGTCGACCTTTTCGGTCTTCGGAGTCCACAAAATATTGTCGGTTCGGATTGACGATCGTATGATCGTCACGATTTTATAAGCCTTTTTTGTCTCTATATTTCGTTTCCGTCTTCTTTTGCAGCCTCGCTCCCGGCTTTTTCGCCTCTGGCTTAATCGCCTTGGTCGTATACTTTTTATATTTAACTTCGCCCATCGGTTTTAAGCTGCGCTTTTCTCCGAAACGGCGCTGTTTGTTTTGCGTTTTTGTTGTTTTTTCGCCGGTCTTTGCGTAGGTTCCGGCTGATTTGACAGGTTCGGGGCTTTGTTCCGGATCGTCATATTCCGACGCTTCTTTTTCGCTCAGATTTTCCGGCTTGACTCTCGCTCGTCCCAGCCGCGCAAGAAAAGCCTTTGCAAACCCTTCGTCGGTAAATCCGGCGCAGGCAATTCCGCTTTCCCTGCCTACCGCGGCTCCTAACTGTTCCGAAGTAAAGGGACATTTTTCAAGCTGAACTCCGTGCCATGAGCAGCAGTCGGCCAGACGCTTGCCGGTATTTTCGGAAATGTCTTCCGCCGCGGCGACAAGCCTTATTTTTCCCCCGCCCCTTACATCGTCGCAGACTTTGTCTGTTCCGATTACCAGTCTTCCGGCTTTCTTCGAAAGACCGGCAAGATTCAGCGCCGCCTTTATGTCTCCGCCCGGGAAGCTTTCATTTTTCTGTATTTTCATCGGCTTTGTCAAGCTCCCTTTCAAGAGATTCACAGATATCCGCCGGAATCTCGGTTTCCAGGCTGCGCTCGAGGCGCTTTGATTTCATGGCTTTGCGAAGGCAGGTTTTATCGCGGCAGACATATGCTCCGCGACCCGATTTTTTTCCGGTCGGGTCGAGAATTATGTCGGCTTCGGGGGTCCGAACCACGCGGATAAGCTCTTTTTTCGGCTTGGATTCACCGCAGCCGACGCAGCGGCGCATCGGCAGCTTTTTTACGCGTTCCGCGGGGGTATGCCCTGCGGATTTCTTTCCCGCCGGCACGGCTGTCGATTCTTTTTTTATTACTTCAGAACGTTTCGGATCCGCCAAAACCATATCCTCCGGAAAATGTCGCCTTTGGGTTGATTATCTTGATTTTGATGCCGGCGAGTCGGAACCGGTTATCTTGATGTCGATCTTATATGTGGTCAGTCTTGCCGCAAGACGCGCGTTCTGCCCTTCCTTGCCTATCGCAAGGCTGAGCTGATCTTCCGCCACATAGGCGCGGCAGCCGTGGGTGTCTTCAAGCATAATTACCGAATCGATCTTTGCCGGGGCAAGCGCTGCTTTGATATATTCGGCGGGATCGTCGCTGTATGCGATTATGTCTATCTTTTCGCCGCTGAGCTCGGCCGATACGGCGTTTATCCTTGAGCTGTACTGGCCGATGCAGGCGCCTATCGCGTCGACGTTTTCGTCCCTTGACAGAACCGACATCTTTGTTCGGCTTCCGGCTTCGCGGGCGATATTCTTTATCACCACGACGCCCGTCTGCATCTCCGGGACTTCAAGCTCAAACAGACGCTTTACAAGTCCGGGGGCGGTACGCGAAATAGTCACTATCTGTCCGTTGGGATCCGAGCTTACTCTTGTAACGTAAACTTTCAGCATCTCGCCGGGAATGTATATTTCGCCCTGAATCTGTTCTTCCTTTGTAAGCCGGGCGGTTTTGTTCATCTCATCCGCGCGGGTCTTCGGCTGCTCGTCGTCGTCGGCGTCGGAAAGCGTTTCGACTATCACATCGCCGGGAAGACCGGTAAAAGGATCGATCTCAACATCTCTGATCCTTACCGTTATTATCTCGTCGCGCTTGTTTTCGTATTCGCGGATCATGCTGGAGCGCTCGGCTTCGCGGATGGCCTGTATGATCATCTGCTTTGCCGTCTGCGCGCTGAGGCGGCGGAAATTCTTGGGCTTTATCTCGAACTCGCAGGTATCGCCGACGCGGTAGCTGCCTAAGTTATTTGCTTCGTATATCGAAACCTCGGTTATCGGGTCTTCGACGCTTTCGACAACCGTTTTTATCTGGAACATCCGGACTTCTTTGTTTTCCCGGTCGAACACGATGCGGACATTGTCGTTGCCGCTGCATTCACGCTTATAGGCTCCCGCAAGAGCGGCGTCAAGCTTCTCGATCATATAGTCCTGCGGAATCTTTTTTTCTTTCTCCAGCAGTTCAAGAGCCATGAAAAGCTCTTGTCCTCCCAAAAGTTCGTTTTCCTGCTGCTTTGCGCGGCGGGTGGTTTTTTTGCCTCTCATTTTTTTAAATCTTCCTCAAAATCATAATACACATTCGCCCGGGATATTTTATCAAGCGGCAGCTCGATATCGGACGAACCGTCGTTTAAAACGATGGTTTTCCGCTCTTCGTCATAACTTGTAAGCAGACCGACGATGATCTTTCTGCCGTCAAGGGCAGCATATAGCTTTACCCGTATCCTGACACCGACACAGGCTTCGTAATGCTCCGGGGTTCTTATATTCCTCTCGATCCCCGGACTCGTAACCGAAAGTTCGTATGAGCCGTCAATGGGATCCGCGCGGTCAAGCAGCGGGGTGACTGCGTTATAAAACGCTTCGCAGTCATCCAGGGTTACCCCCTCGTCGGAATCAATCCTGTAAGACAGAACCCAATTGCGGCCTTCTTTTGAATATTCGCAATCCCAGAGGTAAAGCCCGAGCGATTCCGCCGCCGGCTCTCCGATCTCACGGGCAACATCGGCTATTTCGGCAGAGGAAAGTCTTCTTTTTTTAGTCTCTTCCGTTATCGGGCTTTCGGCCCTTTCATTTATCTTTTCCGGCATTTTATATGTCACTCACCGGCGGCAAATCCGCCTTAAAAATATGAAGAGCAAGTCGCCCTGCTCTTCATTCCCATACTACAATCTTTGATATATTATACCACTTTTGCGTAAAAAATGCAAGAGCCGTTTACAATTTTGTATATTTTCACAATTACTTCGGTCAAACAAGCGCCGTTGTTGTACAACAATTCGTTATCCGGCGCTTATGGCAGCTTTACTCGCTGCCGAACACCGATTCGCCTATCGATGCAATCAGATCGCCGTTGACTTCCACCTCGTCGTGATGTTCCGACAGGGCTTCGAAATACAGCTTCTCGCAGCATTTTGAAACCAGATCGCCGAATTGTCCCGATGTATCCGACATATATGCGTCTTCCTCAAGCTCCAGCCGGCGGACGATATAAACGGCTTTTTCCTGATCGACAATCTCCGTATCTCCGATTTCTATCAGGAAAGCCCGGTCGACTATATCATAGCTGCGGTCGATATTTGAGAGATAAACTCCTCCGGGATAGGCCGTAAGGTCGTCCTGGTTGTATTGAGCCATGAGAGCGTCAAAATCCGCTCCCGATTTCACTTCTGAAAGAAGCTGTTCGGAAAGAGAATATACCTCCTGCTTTTCTTCGTCGGTCATCGCAATCAGTCCGTCGACCCCTTCAACGGTTTTATAAAGATGAAGGGCTATGTATTTTATGCGGATGTAATTATCTTTATAATAGGCGTCGAGTTCCTCGTCGGTCGGCAGCATTATTCCTCTGTCGCCGTAAAAGAAATCGTAAAGCGCCTGCTCTTTCTCCTGCATTATGAAGATTTCCCGCAGGATGTCGGCGTTAATGCCGTATCTGCCCAGATCGGCGTTCATTTCCGGCTTTGAGCCGTATGAGTCTTCTATGTCCTGCAGATCCTGATCCACGGCAGCCTCGGCTTCCGGAGTAAGCTTCATGCCGTAATCTTCGAAAAGACTTACCGCCACCAGCAGCGTTTTCACGCTTTTTTCGACATCAGCTTCAAGAAACTGACGGAGCGTCAGTCCGTCCGCTGCCGACTGAGCCCAGAATTCGGGAGTGTTTTCCGCTCCGCTGAGGCTTTCAAGGTAATATTCCATCGAATTAACAAGCATATAGCGGTAAATCCTGTCGGAGATTCCGGCTTTGCCGTATTTCATCACCGTCTTTCCGCTTCCGCAGCCGGATAAAAGCTGTGAAAGCAGTAAAATCACCGCTGCTGCGATTATCAAAAGCAGCTTTTTTTTAAATGATCTTTTCACGGCAGTGTCCGTCCTTTTTTCCAAAATGTTTTTGTTTTTCATTTTGCAGCCGCCGGTTTTCCGTCGGAGGCTCTTATTGCGGCAGTTTTTCTGTACTTTTTCAGCGTCAGGAGAGTCATTTCAAGCGCGTCTTCTCCCCGCTTCATCCTGAACTGAACATACGGCTTTGCCCCGACGTTCATCAGGATCCGCCCCTTGTTCTGAGGGTCGGCCGCAAGTTCCGTCCAGACGGCGACATCCATCTTGTAAGGAACAAAGGAGATATTTACCCCCTCCCAGGATATCTTCTCCATCCCGCTTTTTGTTCCGAGACCGCGGATAAGCGATATCTGAAGGAGATTGGAAACTTCGGAAGGCAAATCTCCCCATCTGTCCAGAAGCTCGTCGGTTATATCGAGAAGGTCGTCTTCGTTCTCAATGCCGGATATCTTCTTGTAGGCGTCGATGCGCTGGTTTGAGTTCTGAATATATTTATCGGGAATATATGCCGAGACTTTTATGTTTACGGTGCATTCCTTCTTTTCCTCGACGACAGCTCCCTTTTCCTCAAGTATCGCTTCGTTAAGAATCTTCATATACAGGTCGTAGCCGACGCTTGAGATATGACCGTGCTGCTCGGCTCCGAGCAGATTTCCGGCGCCGCGGATTTCAAGGTCGCGCATGGCTATCTTGAATCCGGAGCCGAATTCGGTGTAGTCCCGTATCGCGGACAGCCTTTTTGTGGCTACCTCGGAAAGCACTTTCCCCCGTGAAAAGGTAAGGTAGGCGTAAGCGCGGCGGGAGGATCGGCCGACTCTTCCGCGTATCTGATGCAGCTGAGCAAGTCCCATGTCATCGGCGTGCTCTATGACGAGCGTATTTGCGTTAGGCACGTCAACGCCGGTTTCGATTATCGTCGTCGATACCAGAATATCGACCTCGCCCTCGACCATCGCCTGCCAGATGTCGGAAAGCTCTTCTTTTTCCATCTTTCCGTGCGCGGCGACTACCCGCGCCTCCGGGCAGAGGGCTTTGACCCTCGCCGCAGTCTCGTATATCGTTTCGACACGGTTGTGGAGATAGAAAACCTGGCCGCCGCGCCTCAGTTCTTTTTTGAGCGCTTCGGCTATGATGCCGTCGTCGTATTCGAGTACATATGTCTGAACCGGCAGGCGGTCTCCCGGCGCTTCTTCAAGGATCGACATATCCCGGATGCCCGACATCGCCATGTTGAGCGTACGCGGTATCGGCGTCGCGGTCAAAGTCAGAACGTCGACGTTCCTGGTAAGCTGCTTTAATTTTTCCTTCTGGGCAACGCCGAAGCGCTGCTCCTCGTCGACGATGACAAGTCCTAAATTCTTGAACTCAATATCCTTTGAAAGCACCCTGTGCGTCCCGACAAGGATATCTATCTCGCCGCGGCGGACGCGTCTTATTATCTCCGCCTGCTGCTTTGCGTTTCTGAAGCGGGAGAGCATGTCTGCCTTTACGGGATATCCGCGCATCCGGCTGAGTATCGTCTGGTAATGCTGCATCGCGAGGATGGTGGTCGGAACGAGCAATACTGCCTGCTTGCCGCTGCTGACGGCTTTGAAGGCGGCTCTCAGCGCGACTTCGGTCTTGCCGAAACCGACGTCTCCGCAGAGCAGGCGATCCATAGGATATCCTTTCTCCATATCCGCCTTGATTTCCCGCGATGCTTCGAGCTGCCCTTCCGTTTCTTCATATTCAAATGCGCTTTCAAACTGGAGCTGCATATCGTCGTCCGGGTAAAACGCAAAGCCCGGCAGCTTCATCCGCTCGGCGTAAAGCTTTATCAGCTGCTTTGCCATCTCCTTCGCCGCGCCTTTCGCTTTGGTTTTCGCCTTTGCCCAGTCGGTGCCGCCCATCCTCGAAAGTTTTGCAAGACTGTCGTCGCCGCCGGTGCCGATGTATTTCGACACCATGTCGAGCTGGTCGCAGGGGAGATACAATTTATCGGTTCCGGCGTATTGTATCTTCATGTAATCGCGGGTCACGCCGTCCATCGTCAGGGTATCGAGACCGATATAGCGGCCGATGCCGTAGGTGACATGAACCACAAGATCTCCCTGCGAAAGGTCGGCGTAGCTCATTATCCGCTCGCGCGTCGACTTTTTGCCCGGGCGGTTCTTTTTTGCGGAGGATACGCGGCTGAGCGAATTCGGATTCGCATAGAGCGAAAGCAGCGCAAAATTCGAAGACAATATCTCAAATCCGCTGATATTTATGCCGTAAATTATATTCGGAATGCCGCCGATGAACTCATCGCCGGTATTTATTACGGCGGGAATCCCGTTTTCATTCAGCAGATTCTTTGTCGCCTGAGCCGCGGCTTCGCTTTCCGCCGCCAGAAGCACTTCGCGCCGGGATTTGGAAAAACCGGCTAAGTCTTCAAGCAGAAGATCCGGCTTTCCGGAATACGACGGGGTCTGACGGGTGGTGAAGCTGTACATTCCGGATAGCTTCAGCCCGGAACCGGAAGTAAAATTGTCGACAAAAAACGAGGGAGAATTCAGAATCCGATATGAAAAATCATCGAAACTCAGCGAATATCCGGCGTATTTTGAATCGACGGAATATTCGGCGAGCAGTTCCTTTATCTGCTGCTCCTGATGCCACCCAAAGCCTTTCAGCCGCTCGATTACCGCATTTCTTTCCTGTATTGCGATTATGTTCCCGTTAAAATAATCGAGCAGGCAGACGCGCTCGTCATATATAAGATTTATATATTTGTCGCCGAAGCTGATATCGAGTCCGGAATTTACCGCGTCAAGCTCGTTTTGCGCCGACTTGCGCGCCGCGATTTTCGCCTCTGCCGAAAACTCCGAAGATACCGGGGTTTTATCAATATACGCAAGCTGCGCGGAAAGCGCCTTCGCAAGCTCTGAACGCTTTTCCTTAGTTATCATGATCTCCCGCGCGGGGGTGAGGTATACCCTGTCTATCTTCTCTATCGTACGCTGGGTCATCATGTCGAAGACGGACATCTGCTCTATCTCATCGCCGAAAAAGTCGATTCTCACCGGATCCGGCGCGTGCGGCGGCCAGATATCGACGATTCCGCCGCGCACCGAAAAGCCGCCGACGCCGTCGACCATATCGGTTCTCACATATCCCGCGCCGACGAGATAGTCTGTCAGTTCTTCTATGCTCCGGACGGAATTGTCGCCGCCGACCGACACAACTGCGGTTGACGCGGCGAGCGCCGAGCGGGGCATGGTGTATTGGACCGCAGCGTCCGGGGTGGCAAGGATTATATCATAATCGTCGCGGACGACGGCGTCAAGCACGGCGATCCGGTCGTGTTCGTATTCGTGAGAGGAGACCATGCTGCGGTAAACAAAATCGCGCATCGGATAGATAAGCGCCCTCATCCCGCAGTCGGCAAAAACGTTTGAAATGCGGAGCGCGTCTTTTTCCTCCGGCACAACGGCAAGAAAGCCCCGGCCGAATTTCTCCCGGAGCTCGGAAGCCAATGCCAGATAAAACGCGGCGCGGGCGCCTTCGCAAAGACCGGTTACAAGGATTGGCAGCGGTTTTCCGGAACGTGCCTGAGTATATAAATTCGCCAAAAAGCCCTTATATTCTCTGCTTGCTTCAACGGGCGAGGAAAACAGCCCCCCTCTTTGGAGCTCCGCGGTTTTGCTTATTGATTCGTTGTTCATCGGTTCCTTTAGTTGTTGTATTTTTGCATGGCGCTGTCGACGTCTCCGCCTATCAGAGTTTCGACGGCTCCCGGGACGTCGTTTACCCGCTGCGCGAATTTTGCCGCGTCTTCCGGCTCCATTACGCCTAAAACCCAGTTTATCATATTTGCCGGATCCGGCGGTATGCCTACTCCCAACTTTATCCTTATGAAATCTTCGGAGCCCAATTGCTCGATAATGCTTCTTATCCCCTTCTGACCGCCGTCGGAACCTTTGCGGCGGATTCTCATCCGGCCCGGCTCAAGCGCGGCGTCGTCCTGAACGACGATAATCCTTTCGGGGGGAATCTTATAGAAGTCAGCCGCCGCCTTGACCGCAAAACCGGATTCGTTCATGTAAGTCATCGGCTTCATGAAAAGCGTTCTCTTTCCTGCGATCATGCACTCGCCTACAAGGGCGGAAAATTTGGAGCGATCGATTTTGAAGCCTTTTTCGGCGGCGATTTTGTCAACGGCAACAAACCCGGCGTTGTGCCGGGTACGGGAGTATTCAAGTCCGGGATTTCCGAGGCCGCATACAATGAATTCAAAGGCCCCGGTTTTCTGTTCAGACACATTGCCGGAAGATATCCGGCGGAAAAGTTCGAAAATATCTGTCACGGTAAACGCCTTTTAACATACCTTACATAAAGCTATTGTACCACACAATGATGAACTTTTCAAGCCGGAGCCGCCTTGCGACGGAAAAATACAAATTCTTTTGTAAATATTTACATTGTATAAGTGGAAAAAACAACATACGTTATGATATAATATATGGTAGTGCAATTAATATCAAAAACAAAAACATTATTAGTGGAGGTTATATTCCCATATGAGCAAAAAATTCGTATACCTGTTCTCCGAAGGCGACGCCACCATGCGTGAGCTGCTCGGCGGAAAGGGCGCCAACCTTGCCGAAATGACCAAAATCGGTCTGCCGATTCCCCAGGGCTTCATCATCACCACCGAAGCCTGCACCCAGTTCTATGAGGACGGCCGTCAGATCAATGACGCCATCGTTGCCGAAATCAATGAAAACGTCATAAAGATGGAAAAAATCACCGGCAAAAAGTTCGGCGATCACAAGGACCCGCTGCTGGTTTCTATCCGCTCCGGTTCCCGCGCCTCGATGCCCGGGATGATGGATACCATCCTTAACCTCGGCCTTAACGAAGAAGTTATCGCCGGTATGATCAAAAACAATCCCGATCCGAAGTATGAACGCTTTGTTTACGACTCCTACCGCCGCTTCATTCAGATGTTCTCCGACGTTGTTATGGGCGTCGGCAAGAAGTATTTCGAGACTCTTATTGACGAAATGAAAGAAGAGCGCGGCATCACCGACGACGTCGATCTCACCGCAGCCGATTTCAAAAAGCTTGCAGAGCAGTTTAAAGCTGAGTATAAGAATCAGCTCGGCACCGATTTCCCGTCCGATCCGAAAGTTCAGCTTTTCGAGTCGATCAAGGCTGTTTTCCGTTCCTGGGATAACCCCAGAGCCAACATCTATCGCCGCGACAACGACATTCCGTACAGCTGGGGCACCGCCGTCAACGTACAGCAGATGGTTTTCGGCAACCTCAACGAAAACTCCGGAACCGGCGTTGCTTTCACCCGTGACCCCGCCACCGGCGAAAAGGGACTTTACGGCGAATACCTTACAAACGCTCAGGGCGAAGACGTCGTTGCCGGCGTCCGCACCCCGATGGATATAAGCCATATGGAAGAGACTTTCCCGGAAGCTTACAAGGAGTTCCTCGAAGTCTGCGACACACTCGAGCATCATTACCGCGACATGCAGGACATGGAGTTCACCGTTCAGGACGGCAAACTCTACATGCTCCAGACCCGCAACGGCAAGCGCACCGCTCAGGCGGCTCTTAAGATTGCCTGCGACCTCGTTGACGAGGGAATGCGCACCGAAAAAGAAGCAGTCGCAATGATTGACCCGCGCAACCTTGACACCCTGCTTCACCCGCAGTTTGATACCAAGGCGCTGAAAGCCGCTACTCCTCTCGGCAGAGGCCTCGGCGCTTCCCCGGGAGCTGCTTCCGGTCAGGTAGTCTTCACCGCTCATGATGCCGAAGAATGGGAAGCCAACGGCAAGAAGGTTATTCTCGTTCGTCTCGAGACTTCCCCCGAAGACATCGCCGGCATGAAGTCCGCAGAGGGCATTCTTACCGTTCGCGGCGGAATGACTTCTCACGCTGCCGTCGTTGCCCGCGGAATGGGTAAGTGCTGCGTTTCCGGATGCGGCGACATCGCGATGGACGAAGAGAACAAGAAGTTCACCCTCGGCGGAAAGACCTTCCGCGAAGGCGACGTAATCTCTCTTGACGGCACCACCGGCAACATCTACGAAGGCGCTATCGCCACAGTTGACGCGCAGATCGCAGGCGAATTCGGCCGCATCATGGATTGGGCCGACAAATATCGCAAGCTCAGAGTCCGCACAAATGCCGATACTCCGACCGACGCTAAAAAAGCCCGCGAACTCGGCGCAGAAGGCATCGGCCTCTGCCGCACCGAGCATATGTTCTTCGAAGCCGACCGCATCGAAGCATTCCGCGAGATGATCGTCTCCGACACCGTTGAAGAGCGCCGCGAAGCTCTTGACAAGATTCTGCCTTATCAGCAGAATGACTTCGAGGCTCTTTATGAGGCTCTTGAAGGCGCGCCGGTAACCATCCGCTTCCTTGACCCGCCGCTCCACGAATTCCTTCCCACCGAGGAAGCCGAGATTGAGAAGCTCGCGAAGTCCAAGAACAAGACCGTTGCGCAGATCAAAGAAATCATCGCTTCTCTCCACGAGTTCAACCCGATGATGGGTCACCGCGGCTGCCGTCTCGCCGTTACCTATCCGGAAATCGCCGAGATGCAGACAAAGGCTGTTATCCGCGCCGCCATCAACACAAAGAAGAAGTATCCCGATTGGGACGTTAAGCCGGAGATCATGATCCCGCTTGTTTCCGAAGTTAAGGAACTTAAGTATATCAAGAAGACGGTCGTTGCGACCGCCGACGCCGAGATCAAAGCAGCCGGAGTCGACCTCTGCTATGATATCGGAACCATGATTGAGATCCCGCGCGCTACCCTTACCGCCGACGAGATCGCTGCCGAAGCCGACTTCTTCAGCTTCGGAACCAACGACCTCACCCAGATGACTTTCGGCTTCTCCCGCGACGACGCCGGCAAGTTCCTCGACGCTTATTATAAAACCAAGATCTTCGAAAGCGATCCTTTCGCAAGACTTGACCAGAACGGCGTAGGCAAGCTGGTGGAGAAGGCAGTTACGCTGGGCAGACCCGCTAACCCGGACCTCCATATCGGAGTCTGCGGCGAACACGGCGGCGACCCGTCCTCTGTCGAATTCTTCCACAAGCTTGGTCTCGACTATGTATCCTGCAGCCCCTTCCGCGTTCCGATCGCCCGTCTCGCTGCCGCTCAGGCCGCCATTAAAGACGAGAAATAATATATAAAACACTCTGTTGAGAGGGAGAACCCCGGTTTTCCCTCTCTTTTTTAATCGGAATTTATGAACAAAAAACGCCGAGGGGACGACATGGACGGCAAATATAAACAAGAGCTTATAAGATATTACGACTTTCTTTCCGAAGACGGCTGCGATCCGGTATATGACCCGCCGATACTCAGGGAGCATATGAACAAATGGGACGGCGGGGAGTTTCTTGCAAAGCTGCGGCTTACAAAAGAAAAATCGGCGCTTGAAATAGGCGTCGGAACCGGCAGGCTTGCCATACAGACCGCACCTCTCTGCGGCAGTTTTGCCGGAATCGATATTTCTCCGAAAACAATCGAGCGGGCGAAGACAAATCTGAAAAACATTCCGAATGTCAAGCTTATTTCGGGCGATTTCCTGACCTATGATTTCGGCAGGACATTTGATGTCATCTACTCGTCGCTCACATTCATGCATATTGAGCGGAAAACAGAAGCTTTCATAAAAGCGGCGAGCCTTTTGAACGACGGCGGGATTTTCGTTTTGTCGACGGACAAAAATCAAGGCGGATTCATCGATTACGGAGAGCTGAGAATTTCGGTTTTTCCCGACAAACCGGAGGAAACCGAGGCGGATATAACATATTCGGGACTTAAGCTCGAAGAGCGTTTCGAAACCGAATTTGCGCATATTTTTGTCGCAAGAAAAAATAATTTCTGCTGGTGCGGTCATGATTGCTCGAAGTGCGTAACATATGCGGCAACGATAAGAAATGACGATGCGCTGCGCGAAAAATCGCGGGCGTTTTACAAGGAGCAATTCGGGCGGGAGATACCTGCCGAAGAAATCGTTTGCCGCGGCGGAAGAAGCGTACGGATATTTACTCTCTGCCTTGAGTGTCCGTTCAGGAACTGCGGCATCGGGCGGGGGATTGAATCTTGCCGGATTTGTCCCGAATATCCCTGCCCCGATTTGAAGGATTATCAGGAAAAGTATGTGAATAAGTGCAATATGATTTGAGACGGCATTATGTTTATTTGATAAAATGAATAAACGGTGCAGCTGGAATGCCGAATATCCGCTTTCCCGTGATTTTTCAAAAATACCTCTTGACAAATTCCTGCGAAAGTGGTATAATGTATTGCACGCGGGAGTGGCGGAATTGGTAGACGCGCACGTTTGAGGGGCGTGTGGATACATCCATACGGGTTCGATTCCCGTCTCCCGCACCAGATAAGGCGGCCATGGTTTACATGGCCGTGTTTTTATTTCCCTTCAGTACCGTAAATAAAAACACGGAAATGCTTGATTTCGTCCCGCAAATATAGTATTATATAAACAGATTGGAATCACGAGACTTATTAAAGAAAGGGACGGAAACGGAATGGCTGAACTAACAATCAAAAACGAACTGACAGGCAGGCGGATAATGCCGCTTAACGGCGTCGGGGGCGGTCCCTGCGCCGGGAATTTCAGATTCGATAACAGAAAGCTGTTTGCCGAAGCGAATATTCCCTATTCGAGGCTGCATGATATTGAGGGCAACCTCGGCGGCGGCGAATACGCCGATATACACAACATCTTCCCGATATGGGAGCTTGATGAGAACGACCCGCGTTCCTACACTTTCGCCTACACCGACGAATATATCAAAGCCATCGTCGAAGCCGGCGGAGAGCCGTTTTATCGACTCGGCGAGACCATCGACCACGGTTATTTCAAAGGCTGGGTCCGTCCTCCACGCGATATGGAGAAATGGGCGAGGATCTGCGCGAATATCGTCCGGCATTACAACGAGGGCTGGGCGGACGGCTTTCATTACGGGATAAAATACTGGGAAATCTGGAACGAACCGGAAAATCCGCCGATGTGGACGGGTACGAAGGAAGAATATTTTCAGTTATACAGAATAACGGCGAATCTTCTGAAACGGGAATTTCCGGACATCAAGGTCGGCGGTTACGCCTCCTGCGGTTTCTACGCGGTATTCGATCCGAATGCAACCGATTTTTACAAGAGCTTTGTCAGCTATTTCGACGATTTTCTTGAATATATAAGCGCCGACGAGACCCGCGCTCCGCTTGATTTCTACTCCTGGCATATTTATCACTCGGATGTTTCGATGGTGCTGAAACACGCCGAATATGTCCGCTCGACGCTCGACGCCGCCGGATACTCGGACACCGAGAGCATACTCAACGAATGGAACTGGTCGGGACCGGATATGTTCAGCGTTATGCGCTCAATCAAGGGTGCGGCTTTCACCGAAAGCGTCATGCTCGGGCTTTGCGATCCGAAATACGGCGTATCCCTCGCATGCTATTACGACGCGCAGCCGCAGCAGGCTTACGGCGGACTTTTCCTCCGAAACACGAGCACCCCGACTCCGGCATATTACGCAATCAAAGCATTCGGTCGGATGAGGCTTCTTAAAAATGAAGCTGTCTGCGAAGCCGACGGTATGGACGGACTTTACTTTGCCGCGTCGCGGAATGATGAAAAGGCGGCTGCCGTCATTTCAAACTACGGCGTAAAGACTTCGTATCCGGAACTAAAATTCGAGGGGGCGAAGCGGATAGCCGTCTATCTCCTTGACGGCGCAAACAATCTCGCTCCGATCTGCTCTTTCCCGGGATCGAGCGTAACGGTTGAAATGAAAACCGATTCTGTTATCCTTGCAGAGGCAGAGTTATAATAGTTTTCTGCCCTTAAGAAAAATATAATCTGGTTTATTAAACAATACTCCCTCCGTTTTGCCGCCGTCCTCCGGAATGTCACGGAAAACACAGGTTCTTAAGACAAACCGGGGAGGCGGTTTTTTTGTTAATATCGCCAGAATGTTTCGTTTTTCTGCGTTTTTTGGATGTTTTGTAAATATTATACGCTTGAAACAGGTTTTGGTACACGAATTTCATTAATTTTACTGTTTGTTCACCTTTTTTCAATATAAACAGTATATAATTAATAGGTATATTTTCTGAATGTAAAATTCACTTTACAAAGAAAAGGAGTACCCCGCGCATGACAAAATATTTTCACAGAACGATTTTAACTTACTTCCTGGCTGCGGCAATGCTGCTTTTCAGTCTTGCGGCTTTTTCCTCCTGCGCATCGTCGAAAACAAATCTGATAACCTGGACCGACGACTCGGCAGCCAGCGCCGCCGAGGGCGCCGTCGCAGACGGAACGACCGTCACGATAAGCCGAAGCGGCAGCTATACCCTCGCCGGCAGCTGTTCCGAAGGCCGGCTTGTTATCGACACATCGGAACTCGGAGATATATTCCTTTATTTCGATGATCTTTCCCTCGCCTGCTCCACCGCGTCGGTAATTCAGATAGTCAAGGGCGAGAATGTTTACTTCATTATAAACGACAGCGCTGTCGTTGATATCAACGACAAACGCCCGCAGGGCAGATACGATGATGATGCCGCGATTTTCGGCCGCTGCGACATGATTTTCCAGGGCATGGGAACCCTGACGGTCAAATCGGCAAATGAAGGCATTCATTCTTCCGACGACCTTAAGGTCAAGACCGGCATAATCAACGTAACCGCAGGAACACACGGAATCAAAGGCCGCGACAGCGTCAAGATTGACGGAGGAACCATCACGATAGACGCCGGCAGGGACGGCATCAAATCGACTTTCCCCGACAAATCCACCAAAGGTATTGTCAAGATTGACGGCGGTGAGATCAACATAAAGTGCATGGACGACGGTATTCAGTCCTCCAACGAAATACGCCTCCGCGGCGGCAAGATAACGATCGATACCGCAAACAACGGCATCAAAGCCGAGTATCGGATTGAAGCCTTCAGCGGAGTGATTATTGATATAACCACTGCCGACAAAGGATTCAACTGCCCCAGCATATCCGGTGACGGGACCGCGGTTGTTACGGTAAACGGCGAGAGCATCGCAATAAACTGAATAAAATTTCGGGAGAGCCGTTATAATGGCTTTCCCTTAATTTGCGTTATTTGGAGTAAATCATGCATCTTCATTTTATCGGCACCGGCGCCGCCGACTGGAATATCGCCGCGCCTTCGGCGGACAGGAATTTCCGCCGTTTCAGCTCGCTTATCATAAACGGCGAGCTGCTTGTCGATCCGGGTCCCTGTGTATTTGAATATGCCGAAACATTCAATAAGCCGGAACTGCTTGCCGGGATTAAATACATTATCAACACCCACCCGCATTCGGATCACTTTTGTCCTTCGACTGTCCGCGGACTCGGGCGGCTCGGCGCCGACTATATCATAACGGCCGACTTTATCGAAGTCGAATTCGGGCGCTATAAAGTAAAAGCAGTACCGGCAAACCACGAAACCACGGTGTATCCGACGAATCTTATCATAGACGACGGAGATAAAACGCTTTTCTACGGTCTTGACGGGGCGTGGCTGCCTCTTTCCGCGATAAGAGAGATAAGACGGCGGCATTTCGCCGGTTTTGTATTCGACGGCACTCTCGGCGCTCTCGAGGGGGACGAACGCATTTTTGAGCACAACAACTTCGGCATGATAGCCGAGATGAAGAAGGCGCTGACGAAATATACGGACAGATTTTTTGTCACGCATATCGGCAGATGCGCCGGGGAAAACCATGATACCCTTGCAAAAGCGCTTGCTCCGTCTGGCTGTGAGCTCGCATTTGACGGATTTGAAACGGAAATTTAATTCGGAACGGACTTTATATGAAAATCAGACACATAAGCAAAAAATATGAGTATCTCGCCGATTTTACAAGCTCGGTGGCATTTGAATTTGAATATGATTATTTAAAGGCAAAAGCGGAGTGTGAGAACGAAGGCGATTATCCTTTTTCCCTCGAAATGCCCCCCGACGGATGGAGCGGCATCTACTTCGGCGCCTTTACCGACGACGAATCGGAATGCATGGCGGTGGTTCAGTCAACCCCCTATAAGATAAGGCTCGACGGCGGTGAAGCTTACATGGGAGGCGTCGGCGGAGTGGCCAGCCTGCCGCATCACCGCGGAACCGGCGCGGTAAACGAAGTCATGCTGCATATACTGCGCGAAGACCGCCGCCGCGGATACGCTCTCGATTACCTCTTCCCCTTCTCCCGCGCCTATTACCGGCGCTACGGCTTTGAAAACGCCGAAGACTGCCGCGACTGGGATATTTCTTTCAAGGCGATAAACGAGCTTATCAAAACGGTCGGCGAAAAAGGCCGGTTTGTAATGCTCAATGCGGAATCGGATCTTTCCCTGCTTGATGAAATAAGGGATCAGGCATGGGACGGCGTCAATCTTTCCACGATCGGCGAAAGAGCGAGCGGTAATTATAAAGGCAAGCTTGAGAAAAACAAGATATTTGTCTATGTCTATTATGACGAAGAGGACATCCCCCGCGGATATATCGCATTTGACAACGACGGCGGGGTCATGAACTGCATAAACAACTTCGGACACCCGGCGGATTTTATCTTCGACACTCCCGATACACTCAGGCAGATGCTGCGCTTCTCTGCCCGCGCCTTTAATTCCCGATACCACACCCTGAGAGTCCGTCTGCCGGATTTTGTCCGGCTGAATACGATTGTGCCGGAACTGAACTCCGCAAGCAGCAACATTTACGCTCACGGCATGGCGCGGATACTCAATCCCGAGGACTTCTTCGGATGGGTCGCTCCGAAAGGCGACGGAGAATTCAATGTCGCCGTCACCGATTCCTTCCTGCCGGAGAACAACGGAGTTTACAAAATATCCTTCGAAGACGGGGAATGTTCGGCGCAGAGATGCGACGGCGCTCCCGACATCGAGTGCGACATTCAGTCCCTTACGCTTCTGGGACTCGGCATCTTCGGAATCGAAGAAGCGGAATATCTAAACGGAGTTAAGATAATCAATCCCGACAAGCCTTATGACGCGGTCTTCTACCGCAGGAAAAATTACGTCACATCCCTCTTCTGATACGGGACTTCTTTATGAAAGGAAGATTTTTATTAATTCCGGCGTTGTGTTTTCTTATCGCTTTCCTCTTGCTGTCCTTTCTCTTTTCCTGCAGCGGAGGAGAACCTCGGGAAACCTTGCCGGAAACCGAAACCGCTGCCGACACCACCGACGTTCCGGAAACGGAACCGCCGGATTACGCCGCGCTTCTGCCTGAAGAATACAAATATCTTTACATCGACGTACCGCAGGTTATAGTGGATACCGGCGGCGCGGAAATAGGCTGGAACGAGCTCGCGGCTTCGCTTACCGTCGTCGAATACAACGACGGGCGGGTGAGGATAATCGACGAGGATAACGGAACTATAAGGATCCGCGGCAACACTACCGCATCGACCGAAAAGAAAAATTTCTCGATACGCTTTGAAGACAAGCACTCGCTTATAGGAATGGACAGCGGCAAAAGATGGATACTTCAGGCGTCGGTTTTTGACAAGTCGCTTATGCGCTGCAAACTGGTCTGCGATTTCTCTCAGCATCTGCGGCTGCCTTATGCGTCGCAGGGGGAATACTGCGACCTCTGGCTCAACGGAGAATACCGCGGTTCTTATCTGTTGATGGAGCCGGTTGCGGAGGGCAAGGGACGGGTGGATATCAACTCGCTTGAAAACGAATTCATCCTCGAATGGAGCATCAACCGGACGGAAGGCGGGGTAAGCTACATTACCACCCCGATATACGGCAGCCGGTTCGAATTTGACAAACCGGAAAATCCGACGAGAGAACAGTATGAGTTTCTCAACGAATTTTTCCAAAAGACTGAAGAAGCGATCAAAAGCCGCGACCATGAGCGTTACGGCAAATATATCAACATCGGCTCCTTCGTTGATTTTTATATCATGAACGAGCTGTTCAAGGACATCGATTTCAACGAATTCAGCACGAGATATTTCATTAAGGACGATATGCTGTATGCGGGTCCGCCCTGGGACTTTGACCTTTCGATGGGCAACTGCAGCTACGGCGAGCCGAAGTATTACGAATACCACAACGACGCCTATGACGGCTCCGACCTCGGCACCGGAGATTCGGCTGAGGGCTTCTGGTGCCGCCGCGACTGGTATGCGGATCTTATCTCCGACGAATATTTCCATGGGCTTATGGTTGACCGCTTTATCGAGCTTCAGCCCTTGATAAAAGGAATATACGAGGGGGATGACAACTGGATAGACCGCATAAAGCTGCGTTATGCCGACTCGTTCAAGCGCAATTACGAGATATTCAAAGTAAATGTCTCTTACGGCTATTACGACCATCAGGAGCCGAAGCTGACCTATGACGGCAACGTCGGTCTTCTGAGGCAATGGCTGAAACGCCGGAATACGTGGCTGATCGAAAATATGGATAGCAACGAGCTGACCGCGCTTGAGCATGTGCACGCCCCCGAATACAAACCGCATTGACAAAACGCCTGCCCGGGAAATTTCCGGACAGGCACTGTTTTTTGTCGATGTTATAGGTTAAAAGTCGAATTCGGTCATCATCACTTCGCGGATGTCGCCGGCGTCTGCGCGGAGATCCGGGATGAAAACGGTCTTGACTTCGAATTTTCCGAAGCTGAGGTTGAGTTCCTCATCAAGCAGCGGCAGCGAAATTTTCGCTTCAGCTCCCCTGCCCGCCGTTTCGTATGCGCGGACTATCCAGCCGTTGTCGTCTTCTGCGCGTTTGAAAGCGGTGATGCTTACATTATCGGCGTCGACCGAAACAAAACTGCCGCTCGGCGCGAGGCAGCCCTTGTGGTTGTTTTCAATGATATTGACCGGCGGGCAGTTGAGTTCCGCCGCCATGCGTTCAACCGCCGCAAAATCGCCTTCCGGCGAAACCGGAACAAGCTCGTATTCAAATTTGGTAAGTCCCTGATCGGTAAATACCGATTCGGAGGTACGGGGACCGCCGTGGTCGCTGAATACCGGGCTGCGGACTATCGTCATCCGCATTTCGCTGTCCTTGACGCTGAAGCTGTAACGGCTGTCGTTCAGGAGAGCCATGCCGCGCTTGGAGCCGGTCAGGACGATATAGCGATGGCCGTTTTCTTCTTCGCCGTCGCAGGGACGCTCAAAATATCCGAAAGGTATCTCGTAGAATATCCGGGGGTTCTCGCCGACATCGGTATTAAAGGCGAGTTTGAGCATCTTATATTTTTCCCGCCAGTCGCACTCGGCTC
>DUUJ01000127.1 GCA_012841635.1 Clostridiales bacterium
ATGCGACCCATTATCATCTCCAGGGAACAAAAGGCGCTTATCAGGCAGCCGGCGCTTTAAGCTCAGGTCCGGCAATCGCAATCCGCACCGAAGAAGACCCGAACGGCGACCAGCATTGGCGTCCGCTCTTTGATTTCGCCGAATATCTGCCGGATCGGTATAAGATTGCGACGGATAGTGAGAAAAACGCCGGTCACGGCGGCGGCGACTTCTTTATCGTCGACGACTTCATTCAGAGCATCCGGGAAAACAAGGAGCCGTATTACAACGTCTACAAAGCCTGCGAATGGACGGCGGTCGGCCTGCTCTCCGAGCTCAGTCTTACGAACCGGTCAAGGATGATCGAAATTCCCCGTTTCAGAAAAGGAATGCCCCGCGAGGAGCAGATAATCAAGATATAAGGTTATCGAAGCGCCCTTGAAAAACAGCATATAACGCTGCCGCCCTGCGGAGATTAAATCCGCAGGGCGGCTTTTTGTCGTTATCTTGCGTTTATTTAAGCTTTTTCAGCGTCTCCTCCGCCCGTTTAATCAGCGGAGAGAAGATTCGGCGCCGTTCGGCGGCGGCAGGTTCAAGATAACTGAGGAAAGCCGGCTGCGAGCGGTAATATCCGCTTTCGCATATTTTGAGCTGGCGTTTCCAGTCGGAAATCCGTCCTTCGAGCAGCTTCACGGCGTCGTCTTTTCTGCCGACGCGCATCAGTAGGTCGGCGCGGACGAAGGTGTCCGGATGGATATCGCAAAGCCGGGCGAGAATCGCTTTCGCCTTCTCGTCGTCCGGATTTTTGCGCAGCAGGCATTCTGCCTCGCCTAATTTCGCGCGGGCAAAAGGAGATTCGCCGCTGATGTTGCCGTCAAGCCATTCCGGGATCGACTGCGCCGCGAGATAATTTTCAAGCGCTGTGTCAATCTCCCCGCGGCGGAAATGCTCGTCGCCGAGAGAACAGACGGTGTTGATGTAGCTCTGCGCAAGCATCGCCTCCGAGCCTTCGCCGGGGCGGAAGTTGTGAGCCTTAAGCAGCTCAAGCGCCTTTTTTGCTTTTCCGGCGCGGCAGTAAGCGGTAATCAGCTCGAGCGCGGTGTCGTCCCGCTCCGGTTCTCCGGCGGAAAGGATGAGCGAGATCGTCTTTTCCGGATCGGCTCGGGTTTGGTTCATAAGGTAAGCCGACTCAAATATCGCCGCGTCAAGTTCCGGACCCTTGCGCGCGGCTTTGCAGGCGCGCCGCAGCAGCTCAAGCGCCTTCGCTCTCGCCCCGCGCCTCCAGGCGCAGATGGCAAGCCCGCGCAGACAGCCGCAGCTTTTCCCGCCGCTCCAAAGCGCCTCGGCTTCGCCGTAACGCCGCTGTCCCATCCGCAGAACGCCCAAAAGGTATCTTGCAAATTCATCGCGCGGGTCGGCTTCTATCGCTTTTTCAAGCGCCAAAGCTTCCTCCGGCCGCGTCGGGAATACCCGGCAGAGCTCCTCCGAGGGCGGCGTCAGTCCGGCGAGATAGTAGACCATAGCCGAGACTTTTTCTTCGGGCAGGCGGTTTATAGCTCCGTCGAGCAGCTTCCGGGCTTCGGTATTGAACCCGAAACTCATGAATTCGCAGGCGACGTCTATCACGGTCTGACTCGGCGGGCTTTGCAGGCGCGCGAAGAATTCTCCTTCGTCGGCCATCCCGACTGAAACGAGCGCCCAGGCGTAGGTCATATTCAGTTTTTCTTCGGAAAGCAGAGCGATATCGGCTTTAACCGCCGCATCGTCATGCAGCCGGTAATCGGCTAAAAGCATCCGGATGACCGCCGCGGAGTTGGAGTTGTCGCTTTCATAAGCCATTCCGGCAAGCGCTCTCGCATCCTTCCAGTCGCGGCGGCGCAGCGCGAGCGCCGATGCCTTGGTTGCCGCGGCGGAGACTTTGTCATAGCTCCACATCGCCTTGCGGAAGGCGTCGTAGGCGTCGTCGTATCTGCCCTGACGCTGATAGCAAAGCCCGTAAAGATAATGTATTTTCCCCGATTCCGGGCGCTGGTTGAACTCGTCCCTGAGTACCGTCGCGTCGTCGAGCAGCTTTTCCGCTTCGTCGTACAGCCCGCGGCGGATGCGGCTTTCGGCAAGCGAGAGATAAGCCGGGATCATGTGTTTGTCTAATTTTATCGACCGTTCCCAGTATTTTTCCGGGTCGGCGACAGGGTCGCGGTAGAGAATCAGGTGTTCGCCGACATTGTAAGCCTCATACGCGCTGTCTATCTCATCCGGTGTCTTGCGCCTGCCTATTATCCGGGGCG
Organism: Clostridiales bacterium; assembly: GCA_012841635.1. GTDB lineage: Bacteria > Bacillota > Clostridia > Oscillospirales > CAG-272 > JAAZGC01. The sequence goes on from DUUJ01000127.1 coordinate 2,268, forward strand.
TCTGAGCCGGGAATTTCTCGTCCGTGTAGTCGGAAAGCGGCCGCCCGGCGGAGGTTACCTGAATCCGCCAACATTCGCCGGGATTTACTTTACGAGAGAGTTTAAAGTTTAGGGTGGTCGCGTCTTTGAATTCCGTCAGCTCGTCGCAGAGTTCCTCATCGCCGACGGACAGCCGGACTCGTACGTCCGGCAGCGCCGATGTCGACGCAACGGAAACCTTGTCGCCCTTTACCGTTACCGAGCATTGAAGGTCGGCATAGTCCGGAACGCCGGTTTTTGTAATCGGATACCAATACTGAGAGAAACTCTTCGTTTCATATGGCGCAAGCCAGGTAAAGTCGGGCTGATTGTCGGTATAAACGCCCGCCATAAGCTCGCAGTAAGGACCGTCTGTATCGGTAAGCTTGGTTTCCCAGCTTTTGGCGTTCTGATCCCGTCCCCAGGTGAACATCTTCTTTCCGGGGGAGATATGATGGTCGGCGATATGGATGACGCCGGCGTCCCAGCCTTCGTCGTATCCGCCGAAGAAGTCGAATTTCGAGGGCGCGGCGAAATAAGAGGTGGAGTGCGGCGCGTTGTATATCAGGCTGATATCGGTGCCGCCGCCGAAGTCGCAGCCGGAGTAATTGCCTTTGGCGACAGGCCAGGAAGTCGAAACGGTGCGGTAGTGATGAACGACATGGTCGACGTCGTGCGGGAAGAAGAGGCGGTAGTTTTCGTTTACCGATACGGCGGCGTTCTGCCACCAGAGGAAGGGATGGCGGACGGAGGTGCGGTTGGTTACCCTGACTTTTGTTTCAAGATAGCATTTGTCGGGATAGAGGCAGATGCCGACGGTCCCTTTCATCCGGTAATAGGGGTCGGAATCGGAGAGCCAGACCGTCGCTGAGCCGTCATCTCCTGTTTCAATCGTCCAGTCGGTCGCCATATAGGTTGCCGGACGGTGGTGGAACGGCCAGTTGAACTCAACTCCGCCGGATATCCAGGAACCGAGACAGCCGATCAGCGCCGGCTTTATAACGTGCTGACGGTAGAAAAAGTTATATCCGCTGCGCTTGTCAAGGGCGGCAAAAATACGCCCGCCCAATTGCGGCAGGATGATAAGCTGAATGTATTTATTTTCCAGACGCACCGCTATGTATTCCTTCTCCTCCGCCGTTTCGGCGCAGGGAGAGAGGGTCACGGCGTTCGGGAAGGGGTTGCCGGAGGTCGCCTGGTGATTTCTCGTCTCGGCGAACATCGGCAGCGTCTCATACGGCGCTTCGGGATAAGTCGGTATCGTCAGGGTGAAGGATTGAGCGGTTACCTTTCTTTTCATAACTGCCTCCTTATCAGAGCTTCGGCGGATAGTCGCGGTATTCGCGCCAGATGTCGAGTATCATGGTATATCTTTCCGGCGGCATTCCGCGGAAGGGGACGTTTGATGTGCAGAAGAAATATCCTCCGCCCGGCATGCCGTGCCTGAGCGCGTATAAGGCGCTCTCTCTTACCTCTTCATCGGTGCCGGTCTGCATAAGGGCGCAGTTTACATTGCCGCAGAGAGCGATGCGGTCGCCGTACAGCCGCTTTATCTCGGCGATGTCGACGCCGGCCATCGGGTCGAGGGAATGCAGGGCGTGCGGCTCGGTATCGACGAGCTGATTTAGGATAGGCATAATGTCGCCGTCGGTGTGCTTTATCGTCCAGAGGCCTTCAGCTTTAGCCGAACTGATTATCCTCGCGAGGTAAGGCGTTACATATTCGGAGAACATATCCGGGCTCATGAAAGGCCCGCTGTTGTAGCAGTAGTCGGAGCAGAGCCATACGACGTCAATTCCGGCTTCGCTGAGTTTTTTATTGTTCTCTATCGCGCCGCGGCACATGTTTTCCGCGTCTCGATTCATCCCTTCCGGGTCGTCGTAGAGACGGTAAGCAAATTCATACATGTGGTTGCCGTCGGGAATCGAGAAGGTACCGTCGCCGTGATTGCCGAGCAGCCGGGTGTTGCCGATTCTTTGGCGGATGGCTTTTACAAACGCTTTATATTCCCAGGAATCGAAAGCCCAGCGACCGCCGTAACAGGGGATGATGCTGTAATCGAGCGCTTCGTAGACTTTGACGGTAAAATCCGCTTCTTCGTCGATGTAAGCTTCCTGCTCTTTTCGGGAAAGTTTCGCAAACTCCTCCGCGTTGTGTTTGTAACAGATAAGCTCCCTGCCGAACAATTCGGGGGCGAGCTGAAATTCAAGCTCAAATGTAGGCGCCTGATCCGGGATCTCGATTTTGAACGCTTTTTCCGCCCGCTGCGCCGGGGTGTATTTCTTATTTATATCCATATTTTTACCTCCCTGTGATTTCAGCTATGATTTTATCACAAGCGGCTCTCTTTGTCAAGAGAATAAATCGCTTACCGGAACTTTCCTTATAATACGATTAATTTCACTTTTTAGCTTGACATTTCGGCAATACAGAGTTATAATCTAATCAATGGCAATAAACTCAAACAAATATAACCGAGGAGAAACAATATGAGCAAACTAAGAACCGTAAAAGTCGGAATAGTCGGCTGCGGCGGCATCGCAAACGGCAAGCATCTTCCTTCGCTGAAGATATGCGAAAATGTGGAAATGGTGGCCTTCTGCGACATCATTATCGACCGCGCCGAAAAGGCCGCGAAGGAATACGGCGTCAAAGGCGCGAAAGTCTTCAAAGATTACAAAGACCTTGTGGCGATGAAGGAAATCGAAGTCGTCCATGTCCTTACACCTAACTATAAGCACGCCGAGATATCGATAGCCGCGCTCAAAGCCGGCAAGCACGTCATGTGCGAAAAGCCGATGGCGACAAGCTCTGCCGAAGCCAAAGCGATGTGCGACGCCGCGAAGAAAAGCGGCAAGAAGCTGACTATCGGCTATCAGAGCCGTTCGGATGCCAATTACCAGTATGCCCGCGAGCTTATCCGCAGCGGTAAGCTGGGCGAGATATATTATCTCCGCGCTCCGGCTATCCGCCGCCGCGGCGTGCCGACCTGGGGCGTCTTCATGGATGAGGAAAAGCAGGGCGGCGGACCGATGATCGACATCGGCACCCACTCTATCGACGCCGCGCTCTGGATGATCGGCAATTACGACGTCGCATCGGTTACCGGCGTGGTAAACCACAAGCTGAAATATTACGCGCAGGACAACGGAAGCTGGGGTTCCTGGGGAGATACGCCGTTTACCGTCGAAGATTCGGCGATGGGATTTGTCCGCTTCAAGAACGGCGCGACGATGTATGTAGAAGCCTCCTGGCTCCTCAATACCACCGGCAGTCAGCATACGACCATCTGCGGCACTCTGGGCGGACTTGAGCTTCGGGGCGACGGCGTTATGGTAAACGGCGAGCGCCCGGATGAAAAAGGCGAGATGAAGCTTTTCAGCGAGCTGCGTGAACCTACCGACGCCGACCGCGAGTTTTTCAAGGACGAAAAACTCAGCGACTCGGAATACGAAGCCCGCCAGTGGATCCAGGCAATAGTAAACGACACAAATCCGCTCGTTCTGCCCGAGGAAGCGGCGATGGTTACAAATATCATCGAAGCCATCTACAAGAGCGGCAAGAGCGGCAAGACGATTTATTTCGAGTGAAATAAAATTCATAAATACGGAAAACGGGACTTTAAGAAAAGTCCCGTTTGCTGCAATAAAGGATAAGGTGCAGTATTATGAAAAAAGCGCACAGAATCGGATATTCAAGATATTTTGACGATAAAGAGTTCGAAAAGCATTTGAAATTTATCAGCCGGAACATCGACGTCGTAGATGAAATCGCGTTATTTACCGAATATTCGCATTTCGGATACTGGGAGCTTTCGTCTCAGCGGGAACATGCCGTATTGCTAAAAAAACGCCTCAATTCATACCGCGCCGCCGGAGTAAAAAGCGTCGGTCTCAACGTGCTTGATACTTTGGGACACCTTGAAGAAGGCTGGGAGGTATTCCCGAAGCCTCCGATGCAGACGATGGTTTCGATAAACGGCGAGATATCAACAAGCTGTCTCTGCCCTAATACCGAAGAATTCAGAAAATATATCGCAGAGCGGTATTCGATACTCGCGTCGTCAAATCCCGACTTTATCTGGGTAGACGACGATTTTCGCATAGGAAATCACGGTGTCGCCGGCCCCTGTTTTTGTCAGACGTGTATCGATAAATTCAACCGAAAAACCGGACGCGGCGAAACTTTCGAAAGCCTGACAGCGGCGATAAAAGCCGGAAACGGCGAAATAAACGGCGAGTGGCATCGTTTCTGCTATGATTCGCACAGCGAAGTGGCTTCAATCATAGAAAAAGCGATACATTCGGTGAATCCGGACATAATTATCGGCGAAATGACGGGAGGCACCGAACACTGGTTCGACGAGCTGAAAGCGGAAAAAGGCAGACCCGGAGGCGGTTTTTACGAAGATTCGCATCCTTGCGGGCTGCTTTCAAAGGTATCGACATGCGAAAACCAGATTTTGTCCTATCCGCCGTTTGTGACGGATATTCAGTATGAGTTTGAAAATTTCCCGTATCGGGAGCTCGGAAAATCAAAGACGATGATGGCACTTGAGCCGTATCTTGCCGTAATGGCCGGCTGCAGCGGCGTTGCGTTCAACACAAGCGGCCACGACAATTACCGTCTCATGGAAGTGCTTCACGGGCATAAGGCGAGATATGACGCGCTGACTGCGCTCACAGAGGGAAAACACGCGGCCGGGGTCAATGTCGGGGTTTATGAACTTGACCTTATGAAGATCGGAGTGCCGTCAACGGTCGATCCGCGATATGCCTGCGCGTATATGATCGGGCGGAACGAGGCGGAATACACCGCCGACGAACAGCTGAAGGATATGCTTTCGAAAGGAGTCTTTATCCGCGCGTCGGCGCTGCCGATAATTGAAAAACGCGGTTATCTCGGGCTATGCGGCGTGAAGCTCGGAGAAAAATACCACAGCGGAATATCCGAAAGATTTACCGATCATGTTCTGAACGGGGATGACGCCGGATATATATGCAACTGTTACATGAATTTCTTCAACCGCGACAGAGAAAATAATTTCGTGACGGCTCTTATCCCGCAAAAAGGCGCGCAGACTTTAAGCGAAGCGATTACGATAAATACGGCCGAGCCTGTCGGCGCGTGTCTTACTATATATGAAAACGAACTCGGAGGACGGGTAGCCGCAACCACATATGATTATCCGGATTCTTTCCTGTTTACGACAAAAAGGCGTCAGATAATAAGCATATTTGACTGGCTCAGCCGCTCGGCGCTTCCGGCAGTCATCCGGCATGAATGTAAGGTCACAGCGATGTTCCGCGAAGATGACAGCGGTAATTTCGTATGTCTGCTTGCAAACATGAACTATGACGCGACGGGGGAATTTGAGATTTTGCTGCGCGCAAAAGCGGATGTTTTCAAAATTCTCGGCAACGACGGAATTCTGCGCGAAGCGGAGCAGCGGAAAACAGATGACGGAATCTTTGTGAAAATCAGCAATATCGAACCGTGGAAAACAGCTGTCATTTCGGGTGAAACAAGGTAAAACCGCAGCCGCACGGCAGCCGAAAACGGAATTATGCGTAAAAATATCGCCGTAAATCAATACGGCGATATTTTTATTTGTTTTTAACCGAAGCGATTACTTATACTTGCGCTTTCTCGCCGCTTCGGACTTCTTCTTGCGCTTGACGCTCGGCTTTTCGTAATGCTCTCTCTTGCGGAGCTCGGCAAGCACGCCGCTGCGGGCGCAGGATCTCTTGAACCGCCGAAGAGCGCTATCAAGCGACTCGTTTTCCTTAAGTCTGATTTCTGCCATTTATCTGTTTCCCTCCCTTCGACGGACCGTTACTGATCACGAAGAGAATCAGTATTATTTGATGATTTTGTCGGCTGCCGGCATCCAAAGCCGGGGGTGGTTGACTCCCGTTGCTTCCGAATCGGACAGCAAAACATATTATACACTATTTTGGGGGATTTGTCAAGGGTTGAATATTGTAAACTTCTTATTTTACGACGAAACTTATCATCCTGCCGGGGACGAATATCTCCTTGACAAGCGTCTTGCCTTCGAGATAACCGGCGACTTTTTCGTCCGCTTTTGCCGCGGCAAGCGCGTCTTCCTTTGATGTTTCCGCCGGGACGGATATCGTTCCGCGAAGCTTGCCGTTTACCTGTACCGCATATGTGACGCTTTCGTCGGCGGCTTTTTCTTCGTCGTATTCCGGCCACGGGGAAATGCTCAGAATGCTCTGGTTTCCGCATTCTTCCCAAAGCTGTTCGGTCAGGTGAGGCGCGAACGGATTCAGGATGGTGATGAAAGTCTCGAATTCGTCTTTTGTAAGATGGCCCTGCTCGTATATGTCGTTCTGGAGCGACATCATCGCGGCGACGGCGGTGTTGAACTTCATCTGGTCGATATCTTCGGTGACTTTCTTTATAACCTTGTGAAGTCCCGATTCGATCTTTCTCGATGATGCGCCCCTTCCCTTTATCATCGCCGACATTCCGGCGGTGCGGTCGAGGAAGCGCTTGCAGCCTTTGACGCCGTCCGGATTCCAGGGAGCGGATTTCTCGAAGTCGCCGATGAACATCTCATATAGCCGGAGAGTGTCGGCGCCGTACTGACCTACTATATCGTCGGGGTTGATGACGTTTCCGCGGGATTTGGACATCTTTTCGCCGTTAGCGCCAAGGATCATTCCGTGCGCGGTGCGCTTGAGATAAGGCTCTATGCAGCTGAGGATTCCCTCGTCGTAAAGGAACTTCGCCCAGAAGCGGGAGTAGAGCAGATGCAGCGTGACGTGCTCCATGCCGCCGTTGTACCAGTCGACCGGCATCCAGTAGTCTAATTTTTCCTTATCGGCGAGAGCGTCGCTGTTTTTCGGATCGCAGTAGCGGAGGAAGTACCAGGAGCTGCCCGCCCAGTTGGGCATAGTGTCGGTTTCCCGCTTTGCTTTACCGCCGCACTGCGGACAGGTTGTATTTACCCAGTCGAGCTGCGAAAGCGGCGATTCGCCGTCCTCGGTGGGGGCGTAATGCTCAAGTTCGGGGAGTTTTACCGGCAGCTCCGATTCCGGAACCGAAACCCAGCCGCATTTCTCGCAGTATATCATCGGGATCGGCTCTCCCCAGTATCTCTGGCGGGAGAAGACCCAGTCGCGGAGTTTATAGTTTACCTTGGCGCGGCCGACGCCATGTTCTTCAAGGAATTCGGTTATCGCGAGCTTCGCGTCGGCGACGTTTTTACCGGTAAGAAAGCCGGAATTGACCATCAAGCCGTCTTCGACGTCGGTATAAGCCGCTTCTTCGATATTTCCGCCGGCGACGACTTCGACTATCGGAAGGCCGAATTTCTTCGCAAACGCCCAGTCGCGGTCGTCGTGCGCCGGTACCGCCATGATCGCGCCGGTGCCGTATGTCGAGAGGACATAGTCGGAGATGAAAATCGGGATATCGGCGCCGTTTCCGGGATTTATGCCGGTAACGCCGTCAAGGCGGACGCCGGTCTTTTCCTTGTCCGCGTCAAGCTCGGTGCGCTCGAAATCGGATTTGCGGGCGGCCTGCGCCTGGTATTCGGATATCTCGTCTGCGTTTTTGAGCAAGCCCTCGTTTTTCCACTTCTCGATAAGCTCATGCTCCGGCGACATTACCATGTATGTCGCGCCGAAGATGGTGTCGGGGCGGGTGGTGTAAACGGTGATTTTGTCGCCGGTGTCGGCGGAAAAATCGATCTCCGCGCCTTCTGAACGTCCGATCCAGTTTATCTCCTGAATTTTTACTCTCGGAATAAAGTCGAGATCGGCAAGGTCGTCTATCAGCCTTTGCGCGTATGCGGTAATCATCAGCATCCACTGGCTCTTTACCTTGCGGACGACTTCCCCTCCGCAGCGCTCGCAGACGCCGGCTACGACTTCCTCGTTTGCCAGCACGCACTTGCAGGAGGTGCACCAGTTAACCGGCATCGTCGTTTTATAAGCGAGTCCCCTTTTATAAAGCTGAAGGAATATCCACTGAGTCCAGCGGTAATAATCGGGGTCGGTGGTGTTTACTTCGCGGCTCCAGTCGAAGGAGAGGCCGAGGCTTTTTATCTGTTTTTTGAAATGCGCGATATTGCGCTCGGTAACTATCTGAGGGGCGGTATGAGTCTTGATGGCGTAATTTTCGGTAGGCAGGCCGAAGGCGTCCCAGCCCATCGGAAAGAGGACGTTGTATCCCTGCATCCGCTTCTTGCGGGAGACGATATCCATCGCGGTATACGGCCGCGGATGACCGATATGCAGCCCTTCCCCCGACGGATAGGGGAATTCGACGAGGGTGTAATATTTCGGTTTCGGGGAAAAATCAACGGCTTTAAAAGCCTCTTTTTCGTCCCAGATGTCCTGCCATTTTTTATCTATCTGCGAAAACTCGTATTTTGTGGTCATTTGTGGAATCTCTTTTCTGGTCTTTATTCTTCGGAGTCCGGTGCGGCGGCATCAGACTCAGCTTCCGGTTCCTCATCTGTCTCTATAAGATTGCCGATATCGATTTCTTTTGCGTCGGCGTAAAGTTTTTCAAGGTTGTAAAATCCGCGCTTTTCGCGGTTGAAGATATGGACTATTGCGCAGCCGTAGTCGATCAATATCCAGTTGGCGTCGGCGTAGCCTTCGGTGCTGCGGGGGGTAAGGCCGTATTTTTCGGCGACCTTGGCGTCTATTTCACCGGCAATGCCCTTTATCTGGGTGTTGGAGTTGCCGGTGCAGATCACGAAGTAGTCGGTAAGCACCGTTTTTTCGGCGACGCGGAGCAGGCGTATGTCCGTCGCCTTTCTGTCGCTTAAGACGCCGACAATAAATTCGGCCAATTCCTTTGAGTCGACTTTAACTTCGCTTGAAGCGGGGCGCTCGACCGCGGCGGCTTCTTCGAAGCTTTCCTGTGTTTCGTTTACTTTGTTGTCCATATCAGTTTCCTTTCATAAGTTTGCCTGTCCGTTTGTTTATGCCCGTGATTCGTTAGTGTGATATGAATGTATGAGTTTGAGTTTCCTTTATAAGCCCGCGAAGCGGGCGGTTTAACCTTACGGTTCCGGCGATGTTTCCGCCGCCGTCGTTATAATGTCGTCAAGCAGGTCGATCTTGATGCCCTTCTCATCGGCTTCGGTGCCGGAGAGGACGTATTTCTCCGCCGGGTTTTCGGAAGCGAGCGAATGATATACTTTGTAAGCAGCCGATGACATTCCGTCGGTCAGATTCTGGTTGGGGTCGAAAATGGCGTCGGTGATCTGCTGATCGAAGACATTGAAGTAAAGGTTGACTATCGCTCTTGCGTCGGCTCGTTTGGTAACGTAATACCAGGCTCCCGATCCGGTCTGAATCGCTTCTCCCGGCAGGGTTATCATCTTGAGCGTCGAGAGATCCGCGCCCAGCGCTTTGCGGGCAAAATAGCCCAGATACTGGTACTCTATCGAAGTTTTGATATTCTGGAAGACCGCTTTTGCAAGGTCGGGAATCATGGCAATCGTGAATTTTTCCTTGAAAGTCTTCATAAGCGCCGAGAAGAAAAGCTTCTGCGCCTTAACGCGGCCGATGTCTCCCTCGATATAGTTTGAACGGAAGCGCATGAAATACTGCGCCGTTTCGCCGTCCAGCACCTGATTGCCTTCTTTGATGTGGATATAGAGGTCCTGGTCCGGATCTTCGTAGTCCATATCAAAGGGAACATTCATCTCAACGCCGCCGAGGGCGTCGACTATCTCGCCGAAACCGTCAAGGGTGCAGAGCGCCCAGAAGTCGATCTTGATTTTGAGATTCTGCTCGATGGTATCGGCAAGGCTTTGCAGACCGTAGGAAACGGGGTCGGATTCGCCTATTTTGTTTGCGTAGTTGTAGTAGACGGCGTAGAGCGCGTTTGCCTTGTGGCGGTTGCCGTTGATTCTGAACATCGTGTCGCGGGGAATCTGAAGGATGTTTATCGCGCCGGTTTTGACGTCGAAGTTCAATATCATTATGACGTCGGTATTATAAGCGACTTTGTCCTTTCCGAGAATCAGGAAGTTATACCTGTCTTCGTTTGATCGGGTGAATGTCTCGGCGGCATATCTTTCCGGCCGTCCGTCCGAGGTCGTTGTCTCGGCGTTTATATCCTTGCCGATATCCGGGGCGGTGTTGAAAAGCCCGTCGCCTAAATTCGGCTTGTAGTTAAGGTAGGAAGCTCCGACTATTAAAAGGGTAAGGAGCACCGCGGCTATTATCATCGCCGCCATCAGCCTTGTCCTTCGGGTCTGCCGGGCCGATTTGCGTATCTCGCGGCTTCTTCCGGAACTTCTTCCGCCGGCATTTCTCCCATCGGAAGCTCTTCCATCGGAAGCACCGCTGCCGGGATTTTGATTTGCTCTGTTCTGATCCGGTGGCTGATTCTGACCGACGGGTCTGCCGTCCCGGGTATTCCGATTCGCGGGATTTTGTCTTTGCCCGGACGGATTTGACTGAGCGTTGGTAAAATACCCGCCGGCGTATCGGCGTTCCGGCTGATGTTCCGAAGGAGCATTGCCCGGACCGGGAGTATATGCCGTCGGTGGATGAGAGGGTTTTGGGTTCTTGCCGCCGCTGCCCGAACGGAACACCTCGGTGTTCTGAGGTGAGGAGTTATGTCGGCGTTTTGCCGCCTCGATTGCGGAGGCGTTGTAAAAGCCGCTCTCTTTACGCGGATTTCTGCCGGCGCCTTTGTCTTCTGTGTTTTTTACCGGCATATCGGGACCGCCTGTTTTATGAAATGATTTATCTGCATTTTTTATCTTCCTGTAAATGAATTAAAGCGCCGCCCGTCACGCATCAAGCGATATCAAAAGCTGATTTCTCGCCGCAACCGCCTTCATTGATATGACGGAGCCCGATTCGATAAGTTCCGCTATCGTAAGATCGAAGGAAAGGACTAAAGTCCTGTCAAGGTGTTTCAGCAGCTTTTGAGGGTCGTTTTTTACTGCCGCCGGCTCTTTTTTGAAGAATCGGCGGAGAGTTACGCAGCTTTCCCAGTCGCGGGTCGGCTCGATGTAGTCGGCAAGATAGAGCAGCTTTTCGCAAAGCCCCATTCCCGGCCGTCCCGTGGTGTGCGAACGGATGAGAAGCGCCATCTCGTCGTCCGTCCGATCCGGCCACTGCCGCCGGATAAAGGCGGCTCCGGTTATTGCGTGCAGGATCTTCGGGCTGTTTAGGTCGTCCGAATCGTATTCGGCGTTCAGCTTCCGGAGAAGATCGATCTGCTCACGCCCTTTTTTCTCCTTTGTTATATCGTGGAGCAGGGCGGCGCAGAGCAGTCTTTCCCGGTCGATACCTTCGACTCCGAAGATATCGGCAAGCCTTTCGCATTCTTCCGTGACCGCAAAGGTGTGCGAAAGCCGCTTTCCGCTTAGGTAATTCGGTATTTCTGCTTTAAAAAAATCAGCGTCAAACATTTTTGTAAAGTCCGTTTTCCTTTATATAAAGCGCCGTTTCGGGCGGAACAAGCCCGCTTATATCTCCGCCTTCGCCGGCAATTTTCCTTATCTCGGTCGAACTTATGTCAAGCTGCGGAGCTGACAGCCGGATAAGCCTTGCCCCGAATTCGACTTTATATCTTTCGGCGTAACCCTCGATATCAATCCCCGGCCGGCCGGCATATGCGATTTTCGCCAGCCGGAAGATCTCGTCGGCGCATCTCCATCCGCTGAGCGTCGAAAACATATCCCCTCCGCAGAGGAAGGTGATATCGGTGCTCAATACCTCATGAAAATATCCAAGCGTCAGATAGGTATAGCTCGGCCCTTTGCGGTTTATCTCGTATGTCGAGACAAAGAGCCGCTCTCCCCATTCCGGCAAAGATCTGAGCGCCGGTTTCAGCATCTCGAGCCGCTGCCGGGGATTGTCGGCGAAATCGATCTGCTTGTGCGGCGGGATGCTTGCCGGGATGACATAGACCGCGTCGAGCGGGCATTCGCAGAGAAAGGCTTTCAGCAGCGCCATATGCCCGTTGTGAAAGGGCGCGAAGGTGCCGCCGTAAATGCCGACCCGGGGTCTGTCCCAAAGGAAGCTCATTTTGTCGGGAGTATAATCTTCTTGTGCTTTTCCGATTCGCGGTAGAGCACAAAGACATGTCCTATCACGGCAACGAGATCGGCTCCGCATTTCTGCGCGGCTTCTTCCGCCGCCGCACGGTATTCGAGTCCCGAGTTAGGCAGCGTTCTGATTTTAATCAGCTCTCTTTTTTCGAGCGCTTCGGAAAGTCCCGCTATAAGATTATCGGTAATCCCGCCTTTGCCCACCTGAGTGATCTCGGGCAGGTCGACCGCGAGCGAGCGCAGATAAGCGCGTTGTTTTGATGTCAGCATTATCGGTTTTCACCTGTATTCTTTTAATTTTTCGGCAAAAAGGCGCATCGCCGCCGCCCGGTGGGAGATTTGGTTTTTCGTCTCCGCACCTATCTGCGCGAAGGTAAGTCCGAGCGGGGGATAGAAAAACAGCGGGTCATAGCCGAATCCGCCTTCGCCTCTCCGTTCGCGGATTATAAGCCCTTCGCACTCCCCCCGGACTTCGAATCCGGCGCCGTATTTTTCCTTTAAATTATCGGGAAATCTCAGCGCGATGACCGAGACGAACCGGGCGGTTCTGAGGCTGTCTTCGACGTCCCGAAGCTCGTAAAGCAGCTTTTCATTGTTTTCATCGGCCCCGCCGCCCGAATAGCGGGCAGAATTTATGCCCGGAGCGCCGCCGAGTGCGTCGACGCAGAGTCCCGAGTCGTCGGCAATGCCGATAAATCCCAGTGCCGCCGGTACCGCCGCCTTTATCCCGGCGTTTTCTTCGAAGGAGGAGCCGTTTTCTTCGATATTCCCTTCATATCCGGCCTCGCGAAGCCCGATCACCCGGATATCCGGCGACAGGGCGCGAAGCAGCGCCTCCATCTCGGCTATCTTTCCCGGATTGTGCGATGCGAGGCAGAAGGCGGTTTCCTTCATTCCCCGGCATCCTCCTGCACGGTTTTCGGTTCTTTGGCGGCGAACTCATCGGACAGCGCATTCGCAAGGTCGCCCTTGGGTTCGCTGTATTCCTCATTGAATAAGGCGGCGACGAACTGATGCGGGTCGAAAAGCTCAAGGTCGTCGATCTTCTCGCCGACGCAGATGAACTTCACCGGAATACCCAGCTCCCGGCGGACGGAAAAGAGCGCGCCGCCCTTGGCGGAGCCGTCAAGCTTGGTAACGATAAGTCCGGTCAGCGCGGCGGCGTTCATGAATTCCTTCGCCTGCGTAATGGCGTTCTGGCCCGTCGTCGCGTCGAGGACTAATAATGTTTCCCTCGAAGAATTCGGCAGCTCGCGGCTGATTACCCGGTCTATCTTGGAAAGCTCGTCCATCAGGTTTTTCTTGTTGTGAAGGCGGCCGGCGGTGTCGACGATAAGAACGTCGGCGTTTTTCCTTGCCGCCTGCGCCGCGTCGAACACGACGGCGGCGGGATCGGCGCCTTCTTTGTGCTTTATGAGTTCAACTCCGGCGCGTCCCGCCCAGATATCCAGCTGGTCGATGGCGGCGGCGCGGAAGGTGTCGGCGGCGGCAAGCAGCACTCTCCTGCCGTGATTTTTAAGAAGATAAGCCATCTTTGCTATCGACGTTGTCTTTCCGACGCCGTTTACGCCGATTACGAGGATGACGGCGGGTTTTCCGCCGAGGCGCAGCGGTTCTCCCTCGCCTATCATATCGACAAGGATTTCCTTGAGTTCCGATTTTGCATCGGCGGCGGTCTTTATCCGGTCTTCGTCGATCCTGTCTCTCAGCCGGTCGATGATTTCCATCGTCGCGCCGGCGCCGACATCCGCCATTATCATTGTTTCCTCGAGTTCGTCGAAGAAATCGTCGTCAAGCTCGCGATTGCCGCCGAAAAGGGTGTTTACCGCGCCGAAAAGGGCGTCCTGCGTCCTTTTCAGTCCGGCTTTCAGCTTATCAAAAAAACTCATTTGTTCTCCGTAAGTGTGTATGTTATTTCAGTTTCCCGATCCGCTTTTCCGCCTCGTTTATATCGAGGGTGAGTATCCGGGAAATGCCTTTTTCTATCATCGTGACGCCGTAAAGCCGGTCGCAGGCTTCCATTGTGCCGCGGCGGTGGGTTATCGCGATGAATTGGGTGTTTTCCGAATAACGGCGGCAGTAATCGGCGAATCGCACGACGTTTACATCGTCAAGCGCCGCCTCAATCTCGTCAAGGATGCAGAAGGGGGTCGGATTTACCTTCAGAATCGCAAAGAACAGCGCGATCGCGGCGAAAGCCTGTTCTCCGCCGGAAAGCAGCGACAGCGTCCGGAAAAGCTTCCCGGGAGGCGCCACTTCGATCTCAATACCGGTAGACAGCGGGTCTGTCGGGTCGGTCATCGAAAGAGAGGCGTCGCCGCCGCCGAACAGCTCGCGGAAGGTGGAGCGGAAGTTTTCGTTTATCGCTTCAAATACCGCGACGAACCGGCTGCGCATCTCGCCTTCGAGCCGCACTATTATTCGTGTAAGCTCCTCGCGGGATTTTATAAGGTCGTCCCGCTGCTTCTGCAGGAATCCGAACCGTTCCTCTACTTCCCGGCATTCGTCGATGGCGCCGACGTTTACGTCGCCGAGTTCCCGTAGTTTTGCGCGGGTCTGGGAAAGCTCGGAAGCCGCCGCGGCGCGGCTCTTTGCGTCGAGAGGGGGATAACCGAGTTCCGCCGCCGAATCGGGGGTCAGCTCGTATTCTTCCCAAAGGGAGGTGACCAGCTTTTCCCGGTCTGTCTGTATCGTTCCGCGGCGGGCGTCGAGACGGGCGTATTCGCCGTAAAGCTGCTCTCGTTCGCGCAGACGGTTTTTGATCTCGGCGGAAAGCTCTCCCGACTGCTTCTCGCCTTCGGAAATCGAGGTGTCGGATGTTTTTATCTCTTCATCCATCGTCCGGGCGAGTTCTTTCAGCCGCTCTGTTTCGGTTTTGTCAAGGCTTGCCTGATTGTCGTTTTCGATAAGCTTCTTTTCCCGCTCGAGCATCTCGGCTTCGCCGGATTCAAGCTTATCTTTCGCCGCTTTAATCGATGAGAGGGTAAAATCAAAGTCGCGGCGGGCGCTTTCCGCGTCCTTCTGCGCCGCGGTAAATTTGACCAGCAGCGCCGAGTGGCTTCTTCCCTGCGCCGATATATCCCTTGCGGAGACGCTTTTTCTTTCTTCGAGTCCGGAAAGCGATTCGGCGAATTTCGCCGTTTCCTCTTCGGCGGCTTTGAGCGATTTCTCGCCCTCAATCCTGCGCTCCTCGTATTCCGATTCGCTTTCGGTTATCTTCCGCAGTTCCTCTTTTTGAGCGGAAAGCCGCTGCCCGTCGCTTGCGTATTGATTTTTAAGCACTTCAAGCTGAGTGTTTTCGGCGCTTCTGAGGGTAGAGAGCAGCTCCCGGTCTTTTCTGGCGGAAAGCAGATCTTCTTTTATCTTGCCTGCGGCGTCTTCGTTTTCTTTTAGCCTTACTTTTATCGCGTCGGCTTCGATTTCGAGCGCGACGGCCTGCTTTTCGGCTTTATCGATATCCCGGCTGCGCGTCAGCATTCCGCTGTCCCGCTTTACCGAGCCGCCGGTATATGAACCTCCGGCGTTTATCAGCTGACCGTCGAGGGTGACTATCCTCAACCGGTAGCCGTAAGCCCGCGCGATCTCGGAGGCGCAGTCGATGTCTTCGGCGACGAGAGTCCGCCCCAGGGCGTAGTTTATAACGCTTCGGTATTTTTCTTCAAAATCGACGAGAGTGTCGGCGATGCCGACATAGCCTTTATATTTTTTGAGGTCTTCTTCGCGGGCGGAAATCCCCCCGCCGCTCATCGTCGTGATCGGATAGAACGTCGCGCGTCCGGCGTTCCTGGCTTTGAGCAGCGCTATCGCGGCTTTCGCGGCGTCCTCGTCTTCGACGACGATATTCTGGATATTCGCGCCGAGAGCCGTCTCTATCGCGACGGTGTATCTTGGTTTTAATGTTATCAGCCTTGAAAGCGGGCCGCAGATGCCGGAGAGTTCACCGCGCCCGGCCGCGCTCATGACGGCTTTGACGGATGCGTTATACCCCTCGAACAGCTCCTCCATCCGCTTCAGCGCGTCGGCGCGTTGGAGAGCGGAATTGATTTCAAGCTTTTTCTGGGATAAAGCGTCGCTTAAAGCGGCTTTTTCACTTTCAACCTTGCCGAGTTCGGCTTCAAATCCGGAGATGGCGCTATCCGCCGATTTCAGCCGTTCGTCGAGTTCGGCAACCGATTTCTCCGAGCGGTCTGCCCGGTCTTTCAGCAGTTTTATCTCGTCTTCGAGGGCTTTTTCCTGTTCAAGCGCGCGGGTCTTTAGCTCGCTTCGGTTGCGGCGGTCGGCTTCGAGCGCGGAAAGGGCTATCTCGGCGTCTCTCGCTTTCGCTTTCGCCCGCTCGCTTTTGTCCCAAAGGTCGTTGTGCTGTTTTTCAAGCTCCGCCGCTGTTTCCGAAAGCTTCTCGCCTGCTTCGGACGAGCGGTTTACTTCGTCGGAAAGCAATTTTTCGAGCGCGTCGGCTTCGTCGGCGGTCTTTTTCTGCTCTTCCGCCTTTTCTTCAAGCTCGGAAAGAGCCCGGCGGCGGATGACCGCTTCCGTCTTCGCTTTCTGAATGCTTTCTTTTATATGCTCGTTCTCGTTTTCGAGAACTCTGACGTCGCCTTCGAGTTTCTGACGTTTTTCTTCAATCTCCCTCAGCTCGCGGCTCTTGCGATCGCTTTCCGCTTTGAGCTGCTGAAGGGTCAGATAAACGGCGTCGGTGCGCTGTTCGAGCGCGGAAATGTTGTCGTCGGCTATATCGAGGCGATGTTTCGCCGCCGTCCAGAGCCCTTCGCACTCGTCGGCTTTTTCCTTGAGCGCGACTATATCATAGAGCGCGAGGGATATTCCGGCGCGCTTCTTTTTTTCGTAAATATCGAGGTATTTTCTTGCTTTTTCGGCGTCGATGCGAAGCTGCGGCAATCTTGATTCAAGTTCGCCCATGATATCGCCGACCCGGTCAAGGTTTCCCCCGACGGCTTCGAGCTTGCGCTCGGAATCCTCTTTTTGCGAGCGGTAGCGGGCTATCCCGGCGGCTTCTTCAAATATGCCGCGGCGCTCGCTGCTTCTCTGGCTCAATATCTCCGCGACCCGCCCCTGGCCGATGATTGAATATCCGCCTTTGCCGAGGCCGGTGTTCATGAAAAGGCTCTGGATGTCTTTAAGCCTTGCCGGGCGGCGGTTTAAAAGGTATTCCGACCCGCCGGCGCCGTCGTCCGACGCTTTTGTGTATCGCCTGGTGACGGTGATTTCGTCGTAATCGAGATCGATCCGCTGTTCGCCGGTGTTGTCAAGGACAAGCGTTACCTCGGCGAAGTTCATCGCCCGCCTTTTGTCGGTGCCGCCGAAAACGACGTCTTCCATCCTGTCGCCGCGTATGTTTTTTACCGACACCTCGCCCAGGACAAAACGCACGGCGTCGGAAATATTCGATTTTCCGGATCCGTTAGGTCCTATAATGGCGGTCATTCCGTCCCCGAAGTCAATGACGGTTCGGTCGGCGAAGGACTTAAATCCGACAAGTTCAAGCGATTTTAAACGCAAATGAAACTCCCATGTTTTTATATAATTAATTCCTTGTTTACAGCAAAAAAGCGGAAATATTACTCCACTTTTACATTATACTCTTTCAGCCGGGGATTTTCAACCGTTTTAAGTGATTTTATATTAAATTTACTCTGAATAGCGGCGCGGTTGCGCCCTCCGTTGCCGATCGCCGGCGAAACGGCTCCTCTCGGCACTTCTACCGTCACCGTATCTCTGCCGGATATCCCGGCATCTGTCAGCGCTTCTTCGATCTTTCTTCTGTAAAGCTCCCCCCGGACAAGCTCCCCCATCGCCGGGTGATAAGCCCCTCCGACGGCAGATTCGGCAGAAAGCCCGTCCGACGCGCAAAGCCCGAGGCGGATTACCGGCACGCTACGCGCCGTGAATATCTCAAGCACCGACGCCGACCTTCCGACCGCTTCGTCTATGCCGAGAGGAAGATAACGGCCGTCCGCCGACATTTCTTCAAGTTCCGTGTTTTTTAAAACAACTGCCGGATATATTCTGGCGGCAGACGCGCCGAGCGCGCATATCTCTTCGGCTGTCTTGATCTCGCTTTGTTCGTCGGCTCCCGGCAGGCCTATCATCATCTGACCGACAAGGGAAAAGCCGCGCCCGACGACAAGCCGGCAGGCTTCTCTCGACTGCTCCGCCGTATGTCCGCGCTTTGATGCGCGCAGCACATCGTCGTCCATGCTCTGTATGCCGAGTTCAACTGTTTTGACCGGGTATTCCGCCAGAATCGAAAGTATCCGCCGGTCGATATAATCCGGCCGCGTCGAAAGCCGTATACCCGAAACCCGGCCTTCATCGGCAAATCGGGCGGCGATGCAAAGCAGCCGCCGCATAAGGTCTTCGCCTATCCCGGTGAAGCTGCCGCCGAAAAAGGCGATTTCGCAGTCAATGCCGCCGGAGACGGTGCCGAGCGCTTCTTCTATCTGCCCTTCGACATCGGAAGGGTCGAATTCCCGTCCGGTAATCGAGCGCTGATCGCAGAAAACGCACTGATGGGAACAGCCGAGATGCGGGATGAAGACGGGGATGTTTACATGTCGTTTCATTGGAAAAAACCGGGCATTCCGCTTTATTCCTCTCCGAAAAGCGCCAGCGCTTCTTTGGCGGCAAGCTGTTCGGCAGCCCGTTTCGATCGTGCGCGGCCGTGTCCGATGACGTTGGAGTTGAGACATGCCTCGACTTCAAAAACGCGCATATGCATCGGCCCCGATTCGCCGACCGTCACATATTCGAGGATATCGCCGCTGCCGCCCTGCTGTATCAGCTGCTGGAGCTGAGTTTTGTAGTCGCGGAAACGGCCGGTCTCGGCGCGCCTGTCGATCTGGGGGATAAGCTTCGGCAAAAGAAAATCCCGCGCCGCGTCATACCCTCCGTCAAGGTAGATCGCCGCAAGCAGCGATTCGAAGGCGTCCGACAGGATTGACGGACGGCTCCGCCCGTCGGTGATCGACTCGCCGTGTCCGAGCAGCAGATAGCTGCCGAGCGAGATGGATTTTGCAAACGCGGCGAGCGTCTCTTCGCATACGACCGTCGAGCGGATGGGAGAAAGATCCCCCTCCGGCATCGACGGAAAGTTTTCAAACAGGTAGTCGGAGACGATAAGCGAAAGCACCGAATCGCCCAAAAACTCCATCCTCTCGTTGCTTTCGGCGGTTATCCCTCGGGCGCGCTGCTCGTTTGAGTAGCTTGAGTGGGTGGTTGCCGTCCGCAGCCGGCTGATGTCGGAGAAGGTGTAGCCTATCTCCTTTTCAAGAAGGCTGAGGTCAAGCGGCAGTTCCGCTTTATTAGATTGACTGTTCATTTCCGCCGTCGTCGGTTTCGTCGGTGGCAGGGTCGTCGGCGTATTCAATGAGGGGTTCAGTTTCTTCCGACTCATGAACCACCTCAATCGAGGGGACAGCCGCGCCTATCGACTCGGCAAGCTCAAGAGTCACCCCGCTCTTTACATAGTTTACCGCCTGCCTTACCGCATTTTTGATTTCAAGGGCGTCGGAGGAGCCGTGGGTCTTGATGACCGGCTTGGAAATACCGAGAATCGGCGCGCCGCCGTATTCGGAGGCGTCGAATTCCTTCTTCATCGCCTTGAATTCCTTTTTTATCACCGCGGCCGAGAGCATCGAGAGGAAGTTTTTCTTGTACATCGCCTTGATCCTCTTAAACAGCATCTCGCCGAGTCCTTCGGTCAGCTTCAGGAAGATGTTGCCGGTAAATCCGTCGGTGACAAGCACGTCGCAGGCGCCGAACGGTACCGCTCTCGCCTCGACGTTGCCGACGAAGTTTATCCGCTCGTATCGGCTGAGCAGCGCGTGTGTTTCGACAAGCAGCTCGGTGCCTTTGTTGGCTTCGGTGCCGTTGTTCAGAAGCCCGACGCGGGGTCTGTCTATCTCGAGTACCTTTTCCATGTAAACGGAACCCATCAGCGCGAACTGACAGAGGTTTTCCGGACTTACGACGGTGTTTGCGCCCGAGTCGAGCAGGAGGGTCGGATTTTTGAAAGGAAACACGGTGGCAATCGCCGCCTTGCGGAATCCTTTTATCCGCATTACGATAAGCGAAGCGCCGGCGTAAAGCGCGCCGGTGTTGCCGGCGGAAACCATGGCGTCGCCGCCGCCGCCCGCCAGAAGATTTAAAGACACCGTCATCGAGGAGTTCTTCTTTTTCCGGACCGACAGCGGCGGGTCTTCCATCGTGATGACATCCGGCGCGTCGATTATCTCGATCTTTGATTCGTCGAGATAGATTCCGTTTTCTTCGGCGCATTCTTTTATCACGTCGGTCGGACCGACGAGCCGCAGACTGACGTCGTATTCCGAAGCGGCCATCGCCGCGCCTTTGATTACTTCGAGCGGAGCGTTGTCGCCGCCCATTGCGTCAAGAATAATGATCATATCAGTTCCCGTATCCGTTTATATATTTAAGCGCTGCCTCTGCCCGTATTTCGGCGCGGGCGCGCTTGTCGTGCTTTTGTTTTCCTTTGAGCGCGGACATGGCGTCCGGCTCCTCCATTATTCCGAAATTTATATTCATCGGCTGAAAATCGGCGGTGAAGGGATCGGAAATATACCCCGAAAGCGCGCCGGTCGCGGTAATGCGCGGGAAGCGCGGCGGCTCTCTGCCGCAAAGATGCGCCGCTGCGGCAATCCCGACGACAAGCCCGGAAGAGGCCGATTCGACATATCCTTCAACTCCGGCAAGCTGCCCCGCAAACCAGAGTCCGGGACGGCTTTTCAGCATATATGTGTCGTCGAGCAGCCGCGGCGAGTCGATGTAGCTGTTGCGGTGCATGACGCCGTATCGGAGGAATTCCGCCCCCTCGAGTCCGGGTATCAGGCGGAAGACCCGCCGCTGCTCCGGCCAGGTCAGCCGCGTCTGAAAGCCGACTAAATTATACATCGTCTTTTCGCGGTTTTCGGCGCGAAGCTGAACTATCGCGTAATATCTTTTGCCGTTTTTCGGATTTGTAATCCCGACCGGCTTTAAAGGACCGAACCGGATTGTATCCTCTCCGCGCTTTGCCATCGTCTCGATAGGCATACAGCCCTCGAAGACATTTACCCCTTCGTCGGTCTTATCCGTCGGGACGGTTTCGGCGGAGATCAGCGCGTCGTAAAATGCTTTATACTCGTCCTTCTCCATCGGGCAGTTGAGATAATCGCCTTCGTCGCCCTTGTCCCATCTGGATGCAAAGAACGCTTTTTCGTAATCGATGCTCGATGCGTCGGCTATCGGCGCGACCGCGTCGTAAAAGTTGAGCGGGGCGCCGCAGAGGGAGGTGATTTCCCCGGCAAGTTCCCCGTCGGTAAGAGGTCCCGTCGCTATAATACAGGGAGAATCGGGTATCTTTTTTACTTCTTCTCTTACGACTTCGATATTCGGTTCCGAGCAGATTTTGTCGGTTATATATGCGGAGAATTTCTCCCGGTCGACGGCGAGGGCGGCTCCGGCGGGAACGCTCGTCGCATCCGCCGCTTCGATTATAAGCGAACCCAGCGCCCTCATCTCTTCTTTGAGCAGCCCGACGGCGTTTGTCACGGCCGAGGCGCGGAGAGAGTTCGAGCAGACGAGTTCGGCAAATCCCTCCGACTTGTGCGCCGGGGAATACCTATAAGGCTTCATCTCGAAGAGGGTGACTTTTATCCCGCGTTTTGCCGCCTGCCAGGCGGCTTCGCAGCCGGCAAGCCCGGCGCCGACGACAAAAAGCTCACTCATCCGAGCCGTCGTCCGCTTCCGGTTTTTCTCCGGATTTTATGTCGATTTCCGGCAGATTGTCTTCGCGGCTGTAGCCGCAGTCTTTGTTGCGGCAGACGAGCTTGCTCTTTTTGCCCTTCTGGAGCAGCAGCATTGAGCCGCAATCGGGACATTTTTCGTTGGTCGGCAGGCTGTAGCTTACGAATTCGCATTCGGGATAATTCGAGCAGCCATAGAAGGTGCGGCGGTTCTTTGACCGGCGGATGACTATCTCGCCGTCGCAGTCGGGACATTTGACCCCGATGCCGCGGTCGATCCGCTTTGTAAATTTGCACTCGGGATAGCGGGAGCAGGCGTAGAAGCTGCCCCAGCGCCCGGAACGGACTACCATCGGGCTGCCGCATTCGTCGCATTTCATCCCGTCGGGAGCCGGCTGAGGCTTCTGTATATCCCCCTCCGGCGTGATGGGCTTGGTATTTTTGCAGGTCGGATAATTCGGGCAGGCGGCGAAACGGCCGTAACGCCCGGTTTTGACTATCATCCTCGAACCGCATTTGTCGCAGATTATATCGGTAAGCTGCGGCTCGGCTTCGACTTTATCAATCTCTATGTTTGCCGCAGCCTTTTCAAGGTCTCGGGAGAATCCGGCGTAGAAGGCGCCGAGCACATCGTTCATATCCCGCTTGCCGTTTTCGATATCGTCAAGCTCTTCCTCCATATTGGCGGTGAACTTGTAGTCGACGATGTCGTTGAAATTCTTCTCCATCAGCTCGGTTGTCGTAAATCCTAAAGAGGTCGGCTTCAGCGACTTGCCTTCTCTTTCGACGTATCCGCGGGAGATAATGGTTGTGATTGTCGGGGTGTAAGTCGAGGGGCGGCCGATACCTAATTCCTTGAAGCGGTTGATCAGCGTCGCCTCGGTGTATCTCGCCGGCGGTTCGGTGAAGTGCTGCGCCGGGATCAGATCTTTGAGTCCGAGCTTGTCGTCTTCTGCAAGTTCCGGAATAAGAGTCTTCGCCATCTTTTCATCGGAAGGCTTCGAAGATTTGTCCTCCTCCGGCTCCGAATCTTCGTATACCGACATATACCCCTTGAAAGCTATCGTATAGCCGGAGGCGCGGAAGATGTTTTCGCCGTTGACTATGTCGGCGGAAACGGTGTCGAGCAGCGCGGACGCCATCTGCGACGCGATAAAGCGGTTCCAGATGAGCTTATAAAGTTTATATTGATCCAGGGTCAGCCTGGCTTTTATCCTGTCGGGAGCGATCCCGGGGTCAGCCGGGCGGATCGCCTCATGAGCGTCCTGCGCGCCGGCGTCTGATTTAAAGGAGCGCTGAGAATCGGGAAGATATTCCTCTCCGAATTGTTCGGTTATCAGCTTCTTCGCGGTCTCGGCTGCCTGTTCGGATATGCGGGTCGAGTCGGTGCGCATGTAGGTGATAAGACCGTGCGCGCCGCCCATCTCCGCCCCGAGGTCGATTCCTTCGTAAAGCTCCTGAGCGGTTTTCATTATCCTCTGGCTCTGGAATCCGAGCTTGCGGGAGGCTTCGACCAGCAGAGAAGACGTCGTGAACGGCGGAGCCGGATGCTTCTGCTTCTTGGCTTTCTTGACCGAGCTGACGATAAAGTCCCCGTTCTTGCAGGACTCCAAAACCGCGTCGGCTTCTTCTTTTGTGCCGAGCGAGACGGCTTCGCCGTCAATGCCCCAGAATTTCGCCCTGAACGGCTTTCCCTCGGCCGAGATAAGATCGGCTTCGATCGTCCAGTATTCCACCGGAACGAAGGCATCCCGCTCTCTTTCCCGATCGACGATCATTCTTGTCGCAACCGACTGCACCCGCCCGGCGGAAAGCCCGGAGCGGACGCTCTTCCAGAGATAGGGGCTGAGTTTATAGCCGACGATGCGGTCGAGGATTCTGCGGGTCTGCTGCGCGTTAACGAGGTCCATATCTATCTTCCGAGGCGATTTGACGGCGGCTTTGACTGCCGTCTTCGTGACTTCGTTTATCGGGGCGCGCAGCGCTTTTTCCACCGGAATGTTAAGCGCGTTTGCCAGATGCCAGGCGATTGCCTCGCCTTCCCGGTCGGGGTCGGTCATCAGAAAGACTTTTTTCGCTTTTTTCGCTTCCCGGCGAAGTTCCTTTATCAGGTCGCCGCGGCCGCGGATGTTGATGTAGCGCGGTTCGAAGCTGTTTTCGATGTCGACGCCGAGGGTGCTTTTGGGCAGGTCGCGGACATGCCCCTTCGATGCGACAACCTTATAATTTGAGCCGAGGTAGCCCTTTACGGTAGCTGCCTTGGACGGTGATTCAAGAATAACGAGATTTGCCAAATAAATTTTCCTCCATTATAGCCCGGATTTTACCGAAGCAAGCGCCGCTCCCGTCCGGACTTTGCAGACGGAAAGAGACAGTTTTTTGCGCATCCGATCGAAAAATCGGATTTGCCCGCAAAAACAGCGGATAAAAGCCGCAAAAAGCCGTCCCGCGGCGGTCATTGCTATCATTAAATAGTATCTAAAAATAAATGATACCTCAAAAATGACATTCAATGGCGTTATTTTTGTAACAGTGTTGTAAATATTTCTTGAGGTGGCGGTTTTTCTGTCTATATCCTCTTATATCCGCCGCCGGGAGTTGAGCGGACCGCCCCCTTGATCTCCATCAGCGACAGCAGCGTCAGCACCCGGCTGCCTCCGTGAGCGTCAAAAAGTGAGTCGGGCATGCATATGCCGTCCCCCATCGCGTTCCAGACGGCAAGCTCGTCGTCGGTCAGCAGCGCCGCCGCGCGTTCGGGTGATTTCGGCTTTTCGGCAGCGGTGTCTTCCGCTTCCGGCATCGCTTTCGCCTCAGCGTGACGGCTTTGCTTTACGGCGCGCTCAACATTGACTTCATCCGGCTCGGAGCTGTCAAATTCTTTCGCCGAGTCGTCCGCGGTTTTCTCATAAGTCGGTTTAGGCGATGAAAAACGGGATGCCGAACTGATTTTCGTCTGCGCTTCCTTGTCGGGGGTGAAGCTCAGCCTTGAAAGGTCGATTGCGTTCGAGAGTGAGTAAATCTTCAGTATGTCGCCGGCGCAGGATGCGAGGCGTGCGCCCTGACGGAGCAGCTCATTCGGCCCCTCCGAGTTGGTCTCGCCGATCTTCCCCGGCAGAGCGCAGAGATCCCGTCCCTGAAATAGCGCCGCCCTTGCGGTTATCATCGCGCCGCTCTTCCGGCTTCCCTCAACGATGAAGACCGACGAAGAAAGTCCGGAGATTATCCGGTTGCGCGCCGGGAAATTCAGCCCGCGGGGAGGAGTAAAGGGCGGATATTCGGTGATTACGCAGCCCTTTTCGGCTATCTCCGCCATCAGGTCCGCGTGAAATTCGGGATAAGGCCGGTCGATGCCGCAGCCTAATACCGCGGCGGTATATCCTCCGCCGTCGAGGGCGCCCCTGTGCGAGATTCCGTCTATCCCCGCCGCCATTCCGGAAACCACAACGGCTCCGCAGCGGGCAAGCTCCATAGCTATCGTATAAGCCGACTGCCGGCCGTATTCCGACATCGAACGGGTGCCGACCATGCCGATAGCGCAGGCGGCGTCAAAGTCGATGAAATTTCCTTTGTAATAGAGCGTTATCGGCTTGTGCGGCATCAGCTGCAGCTTTTCTGGATACAGCGGATTGTCGGGCGTCATCAGCGACACGCCGTTATCTTTGCACCACGCAAGTATTTCCCGCGGGCGGATAAGCGACTTGTCCGACAGATTCTTCGCGGTTGCGGCCGAGCCGGTGACGCGGATGTAATCCTTCGCGGCTGATTTGTATATCGTCTCGACATCGCCGCCGAATTCTGCGAGCAGCGCGTCGCTCTGCCGTCCTCCGGTCATAAACCCGCCGGCAAACCATAGCCATAGCTCGGGATCGTACATGGAACACCCCTCCTTGAAATTATTCGTCTTTATAAAAAACTTCAGAGCCGTTTTATATATTGGCTGAACATCAGCACCGAAGCCGCGACCGCGGCGTTCAGCGACTCGGAACCCTTTTCCATCGGGATATATACCTGCCCTTTGCAGGCGTCGACAACTTCTTTTTCAAGCCCCCGACCTTCCGAGCCGACGACATAGAACCTTGTCGGGTCTTCGTCCAGCAGGTGTAAAGGGGAGGCGCTTTCGCTCAGAACGGCGGCGAAAGGGCTGTAACCGGCATTCGTCAATGCCTCAAGCGCCCCTGTGATATCCGAACATACCGAAATCTTCGTCCGGAACAAGGCTCCCATCGCCCCGCGCACCGTCTTTGTGTTGTAAAGGTCGGCGCAGCCGGAGATTATCAGCCTGCCGACGCCGAAAGCGTGCGCCGAGCGGATGATGGCGCCCAGGTTCCCTGGGTCCTGTATCCCGACGGCGCAGAAAAGCCGATTGCCGGGAGAAACCGGGACGATATTCGACCTTGTGTGAAGCTCATACGGGATAAGGCATTCGCAGAGCAGCCCCTGCGGCGCGCTTTCGTCGGTCAGCTTCATGTATACTTCATCGGTTACCGAAAAAAGCCGGACGGAGTCTGCGCCGACGCGGATAAGTTCATTTTCTGCGAAAGTAAGGTTTTCTTCGGTCGCATAAACCGCCGCAAGAGGCATTTTCGAATCGAGGGCTTCGGAAAAGAGCTTTTTTCCCTCAAAAAGAAACCTTCCGCTTTCCCGGCGCCCGGACGCTTTTCGCAGCTTCAAAAGGCGCAATACCGTCTCGCTGCGGCGGCTGGTGATGGATTCAGACCTGAACATTTATAAATCCTGAAAACTCAAAAAGCGCGGGAGAGAGTCTCCCGCGCAAAAAAATACTTATTAAAACGCAGCCTTCGCCTTTTCGCAGATAGCGGTAAAGGCGGCTTTGTCGGCGATGGCGATCTCAGACAGCATTTTGCGGTTGAGTTCGATGCCGGCGAGCTTCAGACCATGCGTAAGGGTGGAATAGTTCATGCCGTTGGACTTAGCCGCCGCGCTGATGCGGGCGATCCAGAGCTGACGGAAATCGCGCTTCTTGTGCTTGCGGCCGACATAAGCGTAATTGCCGCTCTTCATCACGGCCTGTTTAGCCATCTTGAAATGCGTTGATCTGGAACCCCAGTAGCCCTTTGCGGCCTTCAGAAACTTGTTGCGGCGCTTGCGCGTCATAACGGCGCCTTTTACTCTTGCCATTTTATGTTATCCTCCGATTATCTTTCAGTGTTAAAATGCGTTCCCGCTTCTGCCGGTTCAGCCGTACGGAAGCTGCTTCTTGATATGACCCAGCATCGCTTCGGACATGTATCCGGTCGGGCGCAGTGAGCGCTTGCGCTTGGAGGTCTTGTGGCCGAGATTATGGCGCAGATGGGTGTGCTTCATTTTGATCTTGCCGGTTGCGGTATAGCTGAAACGCTTTGCCGCCGCCTTATGGGTTTTCAACTTGGGCATAATTAGAGAAACTCCTCTCAGTTAACTGTTTATTTCATTGCGGTCCGTGTTCCGTTTCGCCGCGCCGCATGCAGACGCGCGGCGCACAAAACGCCGGATCACAGAAATCATCGTTTGTTGTTTTGCCGTCCGGCTGTCTTTTATTCCGCATCGGCGGGGTTTTTCTCCCGCGCGGGTTCGGATTTGTCGCCTTTATCGGCGGATTTATCAGTCTTATCGGATTTTTTCGCCGTGTTTTTGACGGGTGAAATCGTAACGCTGAGGTTTCTGCCTTCAAGCGTCGGCTTTTTATCGGGAGCGCCGAGCTCGGAAACCGCTTCGCAGAATCTGTCGAGCAGTTCGCGGCCGAGGTTGTCATGCGTCACCTGACGTCCCCTGAACTTCACCACCGTCCGGACTTTGTTGCCGTCCGAGAGGAATCTCAGCGCGTGATTTACCTTGGTGTTGAAGTCGTTTGTGTCTATCTGGCAGGTAAGCTGTATTTCCTTAAGCTCCGAAACCTGCTGCTTTTTCTTCGCTTCTTTTTCACGCTTGTCGCGCTCGAAGCGGAACTTGCCGTAATCCATGATGCGGCAGACAGGCGGATCCGCCTGCGGCGCGATAAGCACAAGGTCATATCCCTGGTCGAATGCGCTCTTGCGGGCGTTGGAATACTGCATAAGGCCGAGCTGTTCGCTGTCGGGTCCGACCACACGAATGATCTTCGTCGGCGCGAATTTGATTTCCTCGTTTATCGGAAGGCCTTTGGAATTGCTTTTTCTGATGCTGAACACCTCCGTGGTTCAAAGACTGATAAATATACTGAAATTCAAAAAAACAAAGCGCCGCACAAAGCGCCGCTCAATAAAGGCAATCCCCCGAAAATTCGGGCGATGCCGTTCTATTGACCCGGACTGACATTAAGCCGCCGGGTGAAGCGGCTGCAGCTGAAAAGCCGTCCGCTTTGCTTCTTTGTAACGGTGATATTATACCACATTTGCGGCGGTTTGTCAAGAGCCGCAAAAAATATGAAGCGGATTCACAAAGGTTTTACAATTATGACCGCGGCGGCAAACCCGTTTTACACTGCCCAAAACCGCTTTATACCGTAATCGGATTTCAGCCTCGGTTTTTAATTTACTCGCGCGCTATTGAAAAATCCGCCGCTTTATGCTATAATATCCCTGTTCCTTTATCCGACGAAAACTATTTTTTATTCAGTTCGGAAGGTAAGATATGATTAATTCGAGCCGGAGAAACCGGTTTTTATCAAACAGCGAGCCTGTTGTCGCCGATATGCCGATAAGGCTTTCCGGTATTGTCCGCGAGTCGATCGTCGACGGTCCTCAGCTGCGCTTCGTCGTCTTTGTCCAGGGCTGCCCGCATAAATGTCCCGGCTGCCAGAATCCGGATACGCACGACATCAACGGCGGTTTTCTAACGTCAACCGCCGTCATCTGGAAGAATATCCTTGAAAATCCCTCTGTCCGCGGAGTTACCTTCTCCGGTGGCGAGCCGTTTATCTGGGCGGAAGAACTTGGCGAAATCGCCCGCGCCTGCAAAGAGCGCGGACTCAGCGTCATGACCTACTCCGGCTGGACTTTCGAGCAGCTTAAGAAAAAGGCGGAGAAAGAGCCGGGAGTAAAAAAGCTGCTTGTATACACCGACTACCTGGTCGACGGGCCGTATATCGAAGAAGAACGGAATCTCGAACTGCTCTTCCGCGGAAGCTCAAATCAGCGGCTGATCGATATACACAACTACCCGAATTCCGACACGGTCAACGTGATCGACTTCTTCGACGATTCCGGCAGAGCTGTCTACAAAAACTCAAAATGAGCGCAAGAAAAAAGAAAAAATTCCGCGTAAAGCGACATGAATTCAAGTCGTATCACGACGCGAAAAAGCAGCTGCGGAAATTCGACTTTAAAACCGCCGGGCTTCTGCTTCTGAGCTTCACGATTTTCTTCGGCGCTTTCCGGCTGGGAATTTATTTTGAGTGGAAGCCGATATACCCGATATATTACGTCCTGCTGCTCGTCACCCTCGCCCTCTGGCTCTGGTTCAACCACGGTTTCGGAAACAAATTGCCGCCGGCGGAGGACCTGAATATGCCGGAAGAGGAAAAACAGCCCTTTCTTGACCGCCTCGCCCGGGACAAGCGCGTCGCCAAAAAGCTGCTGCTGGTACTTATCCCGCTTCTTTTGACTTTCGCCTTCGACTTTTTCGCCCTGTTCTGGATCGACACGATCAAGGGGCTGTTCAAATAAGCCGATGGTAACGGCAAGAATCATAGCCGCGGGAGCGATAAAGCCAAGCGAGAGCTATTACAGGGATGCCTGCGGCGAGTATATAAAGCGGCTTTCCCGTTTCTGTCGCGTCGAGATAAAGGAGCTGCCCGAAACCGCGCCTGCCGCCGAGTTTATAAAGCAGCTGTCCGACAGGGCGTATAAAATAGCGCTCTGCATCGAAGGCAGGGAATTCAGCTCCGCCGAATTCGCTTCCCTCATCTCCGACGCGGCGGAGAAGGGCGGCTCAAGGTTGGAATTTGTCATCGGCGGCCCCGACGGGCTTGACGAGGAAGTTAAGGCAGCCTGCGACCTCCGGCTCAGCTTCTCCCGGATGACATTTCCGCACCGGCTGATGCGGGTGCTGCTGACAGAGCAGCTTTACCGCGCTTTTACGATAAACAACGGTCTTAAATACGACAGATAGTTCAAAACATTTCCCTTAAAAGAACAAACAGGTAATAAGGTACCGACCATTGAAACGATTTTTCTCAGTCCTCTCGAAAATCCTGCTGTCGCTGATGCTTATAGTGATCACTGCCGCAGCGGCGCTCTATATCGAGGGCTATTATGACTTCACTTTCATCGACCGGGAAAAGGCATTCGGTTCGCTTTTGCCCGGGCGGACAAATGACCCGGAACAGACCGACGCCTATTTCGACGACTTCACCCAGCCGCGTCCCGTCGGAGACAATCTCAGCCTGATAACTCACACCGATTCGATAAGCGACGGCTCCGACGCAAGCGAAAAACCGGCGCTTCCCGACGCCGGAGCCGCCGAAAACAACGGATGGCTCGTCACCGGAACCGACTACAATCCCTCAACCCATATAGTCGCCGAGCGCAGCTATCCCGGCGGAGTCAGGAATACGCTCAGCGGCCGCAGCTACGAGGTTGAAGTCACCAGCTGGGCGACGATGAATCCGGTCACCGCCAAAGCCCGCCGCACCCGTCAGACGCTTGAGCCTTACATGGGCTGGCTGCTCTACGACGACGGCAGAACGATGAGCCTGATGAACCCGTCGGGGCAGGTGCTGATGACCGACTTTGACGGCGTCGCCCCGGCCAACCTTCGCGACGGATACGGACGCGGCCTCTTTTCCCATAACGGAAACCTGTATTACATAACCGAGGACGAAACGGGAGTGCTGATGAATCACTCCGATTACGACCCCGCCTTCGCGCCGGCGCTGCGTTTCCGTTTCCCCTCCGATTACGGCGTCGCTCACTGCGGACTTTACATCTATTACGCCGACGACCCGGAGACCGGCAGCCGCTATTACGGTTATGTCAACGCCTCCGGCGAGATAGTTATCGAAGCTCAATGGAAAAACGCCGTCAACTTCTCGGAAAACGGTCTTGCCTGCGTCTCCGGAGAGGACAGACTTTTGCATATAATAAACACTTCCGGCGAGATCGTATATGAGGAAACCGGCGAGGCAAACCGCGCGGGAGTGCGCAGCGACGCGCTCTATTACTATATGTGGCCGTTCACCGATACCTCCGAACAGCTCGGTTCCCTTTACTTCGACCGCGGCTATATAAGGGTAAACGAAGTCTATTTCGAGCGCCGCAGACCCGATCTCCTGCTCGGTTCTCAGAACCTTCTTTTGTCGGAAGACGGATCGCTCTACGACATTCCGACCGGCTATTCGCTCTCATATTACAGCGACGGCGTTATGGTGCTGACCCGCGACGGAAAATACGGCATGATGGACGTTGAGGGCAACTGGATCGCCCAGCCCATCTACACCTACGTCACCCCCTTTTATGAGGGACTCGCCGTCATCGGCTTCAACGACGGCAGCGGCCGGAAGTGCATGGTCGACACCAAGGGCAACATCGTCCTGCCCTTCTATTACGAATACATCAGCATAAGCTCCGGCGGCGTCATCACCGCCTACGAACCCCAAAGCGGCTGGCATATCCTCAACAAAATGGCAAAGCCGGCCGAGTGAAAATGAAAAGCGCCGCCCTCCCGAAAATCTCGGGAGGGCTTATCTTTCTCTTGACACAACCCCTCAATCCTGCTATAATAACTTCGCAGGCTAATAACCATATTTCTGATAATTCGGGGGATACGGCATGAAAAAATATTACATGGTCGGCAACACTCATTTTGACCCCGTCTGGCTCTGGCGGTGGGACGAGGCTGCTGCGGCGGCGCGGGCGACATTCCGCGCGGCGCTTGAGCGGATGGAGGAAGACGACGGATTTATCTACTCATTTTCCTGTCCGCCGGTTTTTGAATGGGTCAGGCGGGCGGAACCGGAGCTGTTTGCCCGCATCGCTGCGCGGGTAAAAGAGGGCAGATGGGATCTCTGCGAGGGCTGGTGGCTGCAGCCCGACTGCTGCTCCGCTTCGGGAGAAAGCTATGTAAGGCAGGGGCTTTACGGACAGAAATATCTTTTTGAAAATTTCGGTCGCCGCAGCCGCAGCGCCTTCAATGTTGACAGCTTCGGTCACAGTGGAAACCTTCCGCAGATACTCAGAAAAAGCCGGATCGATTCCTATTGCTTCATGAGGCCGGAGGAGCGCCACTATCCGCTCGAAAACCGATTTTTTACCTGGCAGGGCATTGACGGTACCGAGATACCGACTTTCCGCGCGCAGGGAGCCTTCTTCAAAAGAGTCTCCGAAGCCGTCGCCGCTCAGCCCGACGAATCAGGAGACTCAATGATCATATACGGCGTCACCGACCACGGCGGAGCGCCGACAAAGTCGGTGATATCCGAGATAAATTCCCGCCCGGATACCGTCTTCTCGACCGTCGAAGGCTTCTTCGATTCGCAGCCGAAACCGGAATACACGGTAAAAGGCGAGCTTCTGACCGGCGATTTCGGCAACTACTCAAATCTGCAGGATGTAAAAAAGCTCAACCGCGAAGCGGAATATTCAGTCCTTAATGCCGAACGCGCCTCCCTTCTTGCCGGCGTTGACGCCCGCAAGGCGCTTGAAGGCTGCTGGCATGACATCCTTTTCAACACCTTCCATGATATATTGGGCGGCGCCAGCATAAAAGAAGCCTATTACGACGCCCGCAACACCTACGGCCGGGCTATTCAGACATCGCAGGAAACGGCGCTGCTCAGCCTGCAGAAGATAACGGCGAAGATGAAAACGGCGGGAACGCCCGGGAAGGATGCCTGGAGCCTCGCGGTATGGAATCTCAACGGCAAATCGTTCAGCGGATATATCGAGGCCGAAGTACAGTGGGTGCACGAATTTGGCTGGTACGGCAAGGGCATCGCCGTTGAAGACGCCGACGGCTGCGCCTGTCCCTGCGCCGTTATCCGGGAAAAATCGGTCATCCCCGGTTTCCGGAGCAGATTTGTCTTCAAGGCGGAGATACCGCCGATGGGCTGCAAGACCTTCCGGGTGATACAGACAAACGAGGAACTTTGCCGCCTTGAAATCAATCCTTATGTCATCGAGACGGATCGGCTGAAGGTTGAATTTTCCCGCAGCGGCGGATTTATCGAAGCCGTTTATTCAAAAGAGACCGGCGAAAAACTTTCCGGTCGGATGTTTGCGCCGATAAGCCGCGTCGACGACGGCGACACCTGGTGCTTCAACATAAGCGGATACGGCGAAAAAACGCCGTTTGAATTCACCGGCTTTGAAATTGCCGAAGCGAATGAAATCCGGACCGTCATCAAAGGAAATTACCGCTTCCGCGACTCTCTGCTTGAGATGTATTATAAATTTTATGAACGCGAGAGCTATCTTGACATTTCTTATCGGGTCAACTGGAACGAAAAGCACCGCGCGTTCAAGCTTGAATGCGAAACGACTGAGAAGACCCTTTTCCCGGCGGTCCCTTACGGCTTTGTCGAGCGCGGAGAGAGAGCGGCGGATGTTCCGATGAGCGGCTGGATGAACGCGGGGAATACCGGCATCATCGCCGACGGAATTTTCTCTTATGATTTCAGCGGCGGTAAAATCGGGCTCACCGTCCTGCGCAGCCCGATTCACGGCGATCTTCGCATCGGGGAGCTGCCGCCCGCCGTCGATTACGATTTCCTTTCACAAGGTGTGAACGAAGGCAAACTCCGGCTGCTTTTCGGCAAAGCCGATCCGGAAAAAGCCGACGCTTTCATGAATCCTCCCGTTGTTATCGCCGAAAGCCCGCATGACGGTGAGCTGCCTTCAACTTTAAGTTTCTTTTCAAAACAGGGAGAAGGCGTCAGCCTCGGCTGCCTCAAAAGATGCGAGTTCGACAATTCGGTTATCCTCCGCTTCTGTGAATACCGGGGCAAAAACGCCGAGATAACCTTCTCGTTCGGCGGAAGTGAGCACCGGCTTTCCTTCTCACCGTTTGAAATCCGAACTTTGAAACTTGAAAACGGCGCCCTCAGCGAAATATACATGACCGAGGATGGTCCGTTGTTATAAATTTGGCTAAAATGTTATAATTGTTGCTTCTTTGTGTAAAAGGGATGTAAAAGTTTACCATTTGTTATTTTATTATGCAATATTTTGTCATTGAACATGAGAACATACTGTGCTATAATTATAAATGTAACATGGCGTCATATGTGTATTTGCGCGGCATCAACCCGCAGATTATACGCAGCCATGCGAGATTAACTGTAAGCCGCGTCCTTTATCGGCGCCGCTTAAAATTTTTAAGGAGATCCAACATGAAAAAGCTACTTGCAATTCTTCTTGCTGCCGCGATGCTGTTCGCGATAGCTGCCTGCGGATCTGAACCCGCCGAAGAAACCACAGCAGCCGAAACCGCCGCTGTCGAAGAAACCACAGCCGAAGAGGCGCCGGCTCCCGAGCCTGAGCCCGAACCCGAACCCGAGCCGGAACCCGAACCCGAGCCGGAACCCGAGCCTGCGGTTGACCTCAGCAAATACACCCTCGTCTATGACAAGGTTGATATGGCTACCGTTTACTCCATCGCTCTCGGATTCAACAACGAGCACTTCGAGAACGTTTTCGACCAGAACACCGAAACCAAATGGTGTGTCCGTCCCTCTGAATTCAACGAAGACGGCGGCACCGACCTCATCCTTGAATGGGGCATGACCGAGCCCGTGAAGCTCGCCGGCTACATTATCACCACCGCTAACGACGAATCCGGCCGCAACCCCGAAGTATGGACTCTCTCCGCCCGCAACGACGCCGGCGCTGACTGGACCGTTATCGACACCGTCGAAGCCGGCGACCTGCCGTTCGACTATTTCGCAGATTCCAAGTTCTTCGAAATCGACAACCCCGGCCCCTACCAGTATTATAAGCTCCATGTAACCGAGAACTTCTCCGGCGACCTGGACCTCTATCAGTTCTCCGAGCTGAAGCTTTACGCCGCTCAATAATATTTCAGACAAATAAGCCTGAAATAAAAACGGCAAGTAAAACCTAAATTAAAAACAGAAAAGCCCGACAGCGGATTTCCGCCGGTCGGGCTCTTTCCTTTTTCCGCATTTACTTGACAAAAACTCGCTTTTGGGGTATACTATACTTAAGTAAAAGATATTCGTTTTGCGGCGTAAAGCCGCTGAAAAAACACAAAAGAGGTATTTATGAAAAAGAATAAAGCGACGGCTGCCGTTTTTGTCGGGGCGAACAAGCCGTTTGAACTCCGGGAATATCCGATAACCGATCTGCCGGAGGGCTATGCCTGGCTTTCGCTGCTTGCCAGCGGCGTCTGCGGAACCGACCTGCATATTCATTCGGGAAATCTGGGCTGCGGAACTCCCGCGATCATAGGGCATGAGTTTATCGGAAAGATCGAGCGCATAAAGGACGGCGCCGTCGGCGGCGACGGAAATCCGCTGAAAGAGGGAGACAACGCCCTCTGCTATATCGCCTGCGCCTGCGGAAAATGCAAACTCTGCTGTGAGGAAGACGACGCCAACTGCGTGAACATGACCGCCACCAACGGCGGCAATCCGGACGAAGCCCCACATTTCTGGGGCGGCTTTGCCGGGTATAACTATCAGCCGATAAAGAATTTGGCGAAGATACCCGCCGAGATCGACCCGGTTGCGGCATCCCTCTTTGCCTGCGCCGGTCCTACGGGGTTACACGCCTTCCGCCTCGCCCGCCGCGCGGGAGTTGACCCGGCTTCCGCCGACTGCGCCGTCGTTCAGGGCGCCGGACCCGTCGGACTCTTCGCCGTCTGGTATCTGGCTTCGCTCGGAATAAAGCGGGTAGTATGCGTCACCGGTTCGGCAAATCCCGAAAAGATCGCCGCGGCGAAAGCTTTTGGCGCAACAGACGTGCTGGCGCTTGCCGAACTCGGCGAAGACGGCGTCGCCGACGCCATTTCCGACATGACCGGCGGTCTTGGCGCCGATCTTTGTTATGAAGGTTCCGGCAGCCGCTCGGCGGTTCCGTTCGGAATGAGAATACTCCGCAACCGCGGCGTATATCTGGTGCCGGGACAGTATTCCGACCAGGGGAAAGTTGAAATAAGCCCCGAGCTTATCACCTTTAAAGCCCTCCGCATTATCGGCTCCTCCCAATACAGTATGAACGACATCGCCGATTATCTGACTTTCCTTAAAGAGAACAAAGATATGCTTCCCAAAATGCGCTCTATCCTGTCGACCTATCCCGTCTCCGATATAAACAAAGCGTTCGAAGACGCATACAAGGGGCGCAACATTAAAACCATTCTGGTGTAAGGTTTAACCGCTTTTCGAAGGCAACAAAAAACTGCGGAGAAGGAATTTTTGATAGATTCCTTCTCCGCTTTGTTTTTATCTTTATTCTATCTTCGGCAGCAGATCGAAGCTTGCCTGCAGGTCTTCGTCGGTCGGGATGTAGTCGCTCATCAGGTTGTCGTGATATTTCTCATATGCTACCATATCGAAGTAGCCGGTTCCGGTGAGGCCGAAGACGATGGTTTTCTCTTCGCCGGTCTCGCGGCATCTGACGGCCTCGTCGATCGCGGCGCAGATCGCGTGCGCTGATTCCGGCGCGGGGAGAATCCCTTCGGTTTTGGCGAATTGTTCGGCGGCTTCGAATACGCGGGTCTGGGGCACAGATACCGCCTCCATGTATCCGTCGTGATAAAGCCTTGAAAGGATGGGGCTCATGCCGTGATATCTGAGTCCTCCGGCGTGGTTCGGCGCCGGGATGAATCCGCTGCCGAGGGTATACATTTTCGCGAGCGGCGTAACTTTACCGGTGTCACAGAAATCGTAGACGAATTTTCCGCGGGTAAGGGAGGGGCAGGAAGCCGGCTCAACTGCGATGATGCGGTAATCCCTCTCGCCGCGCAGCTTTTCTCCCATGAACGGAGAGATAAGTCCGCCCAGATTTGATCCGCCGCCGGCGCAGCCGATGATGATATCGGGTACTATCTCGTATTTATCAAGCGCGGCCTTGGTCTCAAGCCCGATGATTGACTGATGCAGCAGCACCATGTTCAGCACCGAACCTAAGACATAGCGGTAGCCTTCGGTGGATGCGGCGACTTCGATCGCCTCGGAGATTGCGCAGCCGAGAGAGCCGGTAGTGCCGGGATGCTCCGCGAGGATTTTGCGTCCGATTTCCGTCGTATCTGACGGGGACGGAGTTACCGACGCGCCGTAAACACGCATTACTTCGCGGCGGAACGGCTTCTGCTCATATGACACCTTGACCATGTAAACCTTGCAGTCGAGTCCGAAGTATGCGCAGGCCATTGAGAGCGCGGTTCCCCATTGACCGGCTCCGGTCTCCGTCGTAACGCCGCGAAGCCCCTGCTTTTTGGCGTAATAGGCCTGGGCGATTGCGGAATTGAGCTTGTGGCTGCCGCTGGTATTGTTGCCCTCGAATTTGTAGTAGATCTTCGCCTTTGTGCCGAGTTTCTTTTCGAGATTAAAGGCGCGCATCAGCGGAGAGGGGCGGTAGGTCATGAAATAATCCCGCACTTCGTCGGGTATCGGGATAAAGCGGGTGTCGTTGTCGAGCTCCTGCGCTACCAATTCCTCACAGAATATCGGGTGGAGAGCTTCCGCCTCGAGAGGTTTGCGCGTTCCGGGATTCAGAAACGGTTCCGGCTTGATTTTCATGTCGGCGCGGACATTATACCAGGTTTTCGGGATCTCGTTTTCGCTTAAATAGATTTTGTAAGGGATATGCATTGTTCTGTCTCCTTTCGGGAATCTGGGTTGTGGGGGGGACAAAACAAAAAGTCCTGTCCCGGCTTTTAATTCGCTGGGACAGGACGTTAATTCCTGCGGTGCCACCCGGCTTGGCGCTTCGCGCCCGCTTTCAGGTCATCGGCATGTGCCTTGCACATGGTTAATGACCGCCGTTTGTTTACGGAGTCGGCTTGGTGTATCTCCGTCTCATCTACTCGAAAATCGGTTTTGCCGATTCACATTCGA
Source organism: Clostridiales bacterium (assembly GCA_012841635.1). Lineage (GTDB taxonomy): Bacteria > Bacillota > Clostridia > Oscillospirales > CAG-272 > JAAZGC01. The sequence goes on from DUUJ01000127.1 coordinate 40,102, forward strand.
ATTGCCCTCGGAAGCCCATTCGGCCGGGTCTTTCCGCCGCGATCTCACTGTCCGCGGCTCTCTTTGGGAAAAATTGTCCTGCGTACTATTTCTTCCTCATCGGTTTAGAAGATTATATCACTAAAGTCGAAAAAAATCAATAGCGAATTTTTGAAGTAACAAAAACGTTACAAATCAGCCGGGGACAGCGGTTGTGACATCGGCTGCGGTATCGGAAGAATCCTGAACCGGCGCCAAAACGGCGGGGGCTGTATTGCTGTCGGCAACAAAACCCGCAAATTTCTGCGATATCGCGTTCAGATTCACCGCGGCGAGAATCGTCAGTCCGACAAGAATAAGCAGGACTGCGGCGCGGATAATCCAGACGATATAGCGCTTTTTTATCAGCGGTTCATAATCCGGCTTGCTTTCCCGCTCGCGTATCACGTCGGCAGCGATAAACAGCGCGGTGTCGACGATTGCTTCGCCTATAAAGACAATGCCGATAAGGTAAACGTTTGACATCGTTTCGCCGGGGATTATGATAAGCAGTATCCCGACGGCGAGGGAGAAATA
>DUUJ01000128.1 GCA_012841635.1 Clostridiales bacterium
CCCGCGGCGGCAAAGGAGAACCAGAGCCGTTTAACCGAAGGGATAAGACGGAACTTTACCACCCCGAGCAGACAGATTATCGAGCCGAACAGCACCGGAACGAGCTGAATTATCGTGTCGGCTCTCGCCGCGAAGGCGATACCGAGGATGATCAGCCAGGCGCCTGAATATATGGCGTAGTTGACCTTCTGGTCAATGTTTTCGCCGCGGCGGCGGGAGGGCAGTCGGATCCCGAAAAGCATGAGTATCCCGGTGAAGATGAAAAGCCCGCAGCAGAGCCATGCCAGCGCCTGAGCGAAATACTTCGCGCCGATGAGCATAACTGTTCCGATAAGGGCGCAGAAGACGGGGATGATGTATTTGAAGCGGTCTTCGGTGATGCGGGTCGACAGAAGCTCGTCCGGCGAGCGCTTGAGGGGATCGGTCGGCTTCTCTCCTCCTTCGGGCGGAGTTGAGTTGTTGTCGAGCGGCTTCAAAATGTCGAGTTCGGTTTTTTTCGGCATGGTGTCAGCTCCTTTTTCTTTTTATTATATATCAAAATACGCCGCCTGTCAACCGCGTCAAAGAAAATTTCTTCGGAATAATATTGTCAAGATGAGTTGAATTTACAACTCGGGAAAAAGGTGCGTTCTCCGCTTCGCCGGCGTCGTCCCGATTTCTGCCGGCGCTTTCAAAATTTTAAATAACAAAAATTGAGCTGCGGCATTATCGCACCAAAAAACCCGGCGGCAGAATTGAAAAGGCGCTTCGGTCAACATTTTCGCACATCATGAATAAATTTTCGTCCATATTGACCGTCCTCCTGTCTGAAACTGCCGCCGGGTTTAGGTAAAATCAGCTCTTTTTGCTTTTAATGAATTTCATCTGCAGCGAGTCTTCGCCTAATTGCATTATCTCGATGCGGTTGCCGTCGGGGTCATGCGTCCAGCATTGGAGATTTCCGTCCTTGCCGCGGGAAATCTCGGCGTCAAGCGGATATCCGCCGTCGCGGAGATGCCGGGCGGCTGCTTCAATGTTATCGGTCAGCAGGCAGAGGTGATTTGCGCCGATCTGTCCTTTGGCTTTTTCGCTGCCCGGCGCCGAATAAAACAGCTCTATGAACTGATCATCCCCGACGCCAAGGTAGACAATCCAGGGATTTCCCCGGTCGTCGCTCAGCTCAAAGGCTTTCTCGAATCCGAGCGCGCCTTCGTAAAACTCAAGCGCAGCCTTCATGTCGGACACGACATAAGCGGTGTGCGCAATTCCGCGTATAAAGTTGGGCATAGGTTATTCCTTTCTTTCCGTTTGCTTTCTTGATTCATAGCGGGAGAAACTTTATAAAACTATTTTAAATGTGATCCTGATTTCCGGCTTTTAACCCCCCCATCGCCTCTCTGAACGCATCGGATATCGCCTTCGCCGCTCCTTTGCCGACCGAGTTGGTCTCCTCGTAGTGGTCTTCGCCGTTTTCGTCGGTTATCCGCTCAAAGTGAGGGAGCTTTTCGCTGACAAGATACTGCGACGGCGGGATTATATATCCCAGTTCGTCGTTGCAAAGTCCGGCGACTAAGAGCTTATCCCCGTTTCTGCCGAAACTTTCCGCGATAGATTTTATCGACTCGGGATCGCCTTCTTCAAGCGCTTCGCCGGATATCAGTTCCGGAAAAATCTCGCCGGGGATGAGCGCTATCGTAACGTCGCCCAGCGTCAGCGCCGATACGACCGATTCTATCGAGTAGCCGGTCGCACCTTTGTTCCCGCCGCGGATTATCGGATGATCCAGCGCCCCTAAGAAGCGGTAATACATAAACACCGAGTTGTCAAGCGGTATGTCGGAGCGAACGCTGCGGCAGGAAAGCGAGGGGCTGACTTCATCCTCATCGGATATCGAGAGGACGTAATCGGCGAGCCGCCGCCCGGTTATCATCAGATTTTCCTCCGCGTCGAAAGGCTCTTCGCATTGAACGGAGGTCATGATAAGTCCGCCGATGGCGCCGGGGATATAGACCGCCCTGTCGCCGGTCTTTTCAAGTATGATGTCGGCGATAACTCCGGGGAAATCCCGGCTGAGCCGCAGATTGTCGCCGCGCAGCGATTCGGCGTGCGCATCGTAAAACAGCAGTCTGACGCCCGCCCCGCCGCCGTCGGGCGCAAAGCGGAGCTGATAGATGCTCGGGTCGTAAACGACAGGATTTCTCGAGTCCCGCTGCATATTTTCGGTCTCGGCGAATCCGAAGCTGATTTTGCCATCCGTTTTGTCCGCATAGGCGTTCCAGGCGGCTTTTGTCGCCGCTGAAATCAGATTCTCCATCAGGTCGGGATTCTTCCCGTCGCGCAGCGGCTTCCCCCAAAGGCCGAGGGTGTCAAGTCCGGCGTGGGTATGGACGGATAAAACGTGTATCGAGTCGCACCCGGTCTCTTTTGTGAAATCAGCGAGGGACGCCCGGATCTTTTCGATCGTACCGACGGCAAGTCCGATGCAGTCGACGGCGACAAGCAGGACTTTTCCTTCCCCCGCCTGAATCCAGACGGCGCGCGCCTGCATCAGATCGCGGATGTCTTCAATCTCCCGGTCGCTTGCATATCCGGCGATGTATAAGGGGCTTGAGTCGGGAACGGCTATGTCGCTGCAGCCGAAACCGACGGTCCAGCTCTCTCCTTCGCCGTCGGAGGAGCCGGGAACGGCGATTTTTTCGGCTCCGCATCCGGCGGAACCTATCAGGCCCAGAGCCGCGAGCAGTCCGCAGAATATTTTCATAGATTTTTTCATCTCCGTCCTCACAGTATATCAAAAAGGCCGTTTTTGGCAAATCCCGCGAGAGATTTTGCCACGTCGCCGAATCGGATGCCGTTAACCGCGGTGAACCATACAAGGACCACGGTCAGAATCAGCGTCAGCGGTATCAAAATAATCGCGAAAGCGATATTTCCGGCTTTTTTCCCGGCGCCGAACCGATACCAAAGAAGAGCGTAAACCGCCAGCGCCGCAAGCGGCAGCAGCGGAGGGCGCAGCTCCGCGTCTTTAAGCGCGCCGAACACATCCGCGGCAAATTCTCCGATGTTTCCCTTTGCAAATTTTCCGGCGATCGGTCCCAGTCCGCGTATCAGCGCGGCAGACGCCGCAAGAGCTGCAGCCGCCGCGGCAACGCAGCCGCCGACTGCGAGAAGAATGCCCGCCGCCGATTTAGTCTTTGCTTCGTTTTTGCTGTCCATAAAATCACCCTCCGGGTTGTTTTCCGAATTCTTTGAAAACATTATAGCACTATTCGCCGGCGGTGTCAACGCCGTCTTGACAAAAAATCCCCGCTGCTGTATAATATAAACAAAGATAAGATATTGAGAGCTAAGGAGCATAAAAAATGTTCAACATCGGTCTTACCATCCTTTACGAGGACCTCTGTCCCGAGTGGCTTAAACTCTGCCGCGACAACGGCATATCCGACCTCTGCATCCATAAAATCGCCGTCCCCGGCGCCGACAGCATAGGCGAGCTGCTCATACAGCTTTCCGCGCCCGGCGGATTCCGGCTGATAGACGAGCTGAACGACGCTGGAGTTGAGACGCCGTTTCAGCTGCACGCTCTTGAGTGGCTTCTGCCGCGTCAGCTTTTCGACAATCATCCCGAGTGGTTCCGAATGGACGAAAACGGCAAACGGACGCCGGACCTCAACCTCTGCGCTTCTTCACGCCCCGCGCTCGATATGATCTCCCAGCGGACATACCACTTAGCCGGCGCGCTGAAACAGCGCTCGAACCGCTACCATCTCTGGCTGGATGACGCCAAAGGCGGCTCCTGTCATTGCCCTGACTGCAAAAAGCTGAACAGCTCGGATCAGTACCTTAAGATTTTATCCGCTATTCTCCACGGGCTTCGCGCTCGCAATTCAAAGGCGGAATTGTCTTTCCTCAGCTACGGCACCGTTCTCGACGTCCCGACGAAAAAGCCGGAGAAGGGGATATTCCTTGAATTTGCCCCGATGGATCGCGACCATGACCTTCCGCTCAATTCCCCCGACCCCCGCGGCCGGAAATATATCGAACTGCTCGGGAAGCTTAAAACCGTCTTCGATATCGAAGAAGCCGAAGTACTCGAATACTGGCTTGACGACGCCTTGTATTCCGGCTACAAGCTCCCGCCGGTAAAGGTGCCTTTCAATGAAGAAGTCTGCCGCGCCGACTGCGTCTTATACAGGGAAGCCGGTTTCAAAACCATCCGCAGCTTCGCCAGCTTCATAGGAGCGGATTATTTCGAACTTCACGGCAAACCGCCGATCGCCGAGTATGTCGCCGCTGTCGTTGGCGGAAACTGAGCATACGCTCGGCGCCCGCCGAATCGCTTGGATATTGCATATAAAAACTATAGTTATATGCAGAAAAACACTCACTGCGGCGATTTAATGCATAAATTAAGTCAAAATATATGCAGATAAAAGGAGCAATATGCGGAGATTTGATTATTCTTTTCTGGATAATGGCTTGGTTCCGGCGAATTTGTTAAGCATTGTCGGAAATATATATTCCATGCGCACCGCGGCTGATATCCGAAGAGACGAATATATTGAGGTGTTTACCGAACTTGAAGCCGTTGCAAAGATACAGTCGGTAAAAAGCTCGAATGCGATCGAAGGCATCGTGACAAGCGACGATCGAATTATTGAGATTATTAATCAAAACAGCGCGCCGCTGAACCACAATGAAGCAGAGATCGCCGGATACCGCGACGCTCTTAATGCGGTGCATACAGGCTATAATCATCTGTCATTCTGCGAGCGTGATATTTTAGGCTTGCATGAAATGATGATGGCTGTTGCCGGTGACGAATCGGCAGGTAAATACAAAAATACCGACAACGTTATTATCGAAGTGGATTCCGATGGCAAGCGCCGGGTTCGTTTCAGGCCGATTTCGGCCGGCGAAACGAAGGAAGCGATGGAACAGTTAGAGCTTGCCTATTCGGATGCCGCTTCTGATTCGAATATTAATCAGCTTCTGCTTATTCCCTGTGTGATATTGGATTTTCTCTGCATCCATCCGTTTCGTGACGGAAACGGCAGAATATCCCGCCTGCTGTCGCTGCTTTTGCTTTATAAGAACGGTTTTGATGCCGGCAAATACATCTCATTTGAGGAACAAATAAACAATTACAAAGCTTATTACTACGATGCGCTTCATCGTTCTTCAATCGGTTGGTCAGAAAATCAGAACGACTATTTTCCGTTCATTCAGAATTTCCTCTCAACATTATATATGTGTTATAAGGAACTGGACAAGCGTTTTGCGGTCGTTCACGGCAAAAAAATTACGAAGTCCGCGCGTATTGAAGCGACGGTGCTGGGGAGTCTTACCCCGATATCCAAAGCCGAAATATGCGCAATTCATCCCGATATCAGTCCCACAACGGTGGAAGCGGTGCTCGGCGCGATGGTGAAATCGGGAAGCATTAAGCGGATAGGCGCTTCAAGAGGTTCGCGATATATAAGGAACGGATAGACAATAAATTCAAGCAAAAAAATCCGGAATATCGCAGCAATAAATTGAAAGCGCACCCCCATTCTCCGAAACCTCTTGACAACCGCCGGCATTTGTGGTATAATTTACACTGCGCCGATGATATCGCCGGCGGGTTCTGCTAGTGTAGCACAGGGGTAGTGCAGCTGATTCGTAATCAGCAGGTCGTGAGTTCGAATCTCTCCACTAGCTCCAAAAAGAGCTGTCGCAAAACACAAATTGCGGCGGCTTTTTTTATTTCGCCAGCGCACACCGTTTCAACCAAAGGTTGAAAATAAAACAACTGATTGATAATTGTTTTCCCGCCGATTATCTGCTATAATGTAATCACACCGGTGAATATAACTGCTGAGGAGATATACATTATGCAGCTCAAATTGGGAGATAAAATTAAAGAACTTCGCACAAAGGAAGGCAGGACGCAGGAAGCGCTGGCTTCGGCGCTCGGCGTGACGGGTCAGGCGGTATCAAGGTGGGAATCCGGCGGCAGCTATCCGGATATCGAGCTTATTCCCTCAATTGCGAACTTCTTCGGAATATCCATCGACGAACTGTTCGGGTATTCGAGTGACCGCGAAAGAAAAATCGACGAAATAATTGCGAAAATCGACTCATTCGGAATCAAAGCCCGCGGGGACGACGAATGGGTGGACGAATGTCTTTCCATCCTCCGCGCCGGGCTTGCCGAATTTCCGCAGAACGAGCGGCTGATGATAACGCTTGCCGACACGCTGTCCGAAGCGGGCTGGCGGCGTCATAACGAATGGCTGTATTACGACGAAGAAGGATATATGCGCCACGATTACGATACCCACCGGAAAAACGAACACTGGACGGAATCGGTTAAAATCTGCGAGACCCTTGTCGGGACGGCGGCCGACCACGAGATCGTCAACCGCGCCATCGGAATTCTGGTTCTGCTCTGCCGCAACTTCGGAGAAAATGAAAAAGCCGTTTCCTTTGCAAAACGGATGCCGAGAATGAATCGCTGCCGCGAGCTTCTGCTCTGCGCCGCGGCGGACGGCAAGGAGGAAGCGAAATATGTCGGCGAAGCGCTGCTCCTGATGGCGCGGGAATTTGCCGAACAGCTTGTCTACGGTCTGATTGTAAATAAGCGGCACTATGAAAGCGATATGCCGATAGATAAGATAAAGGGAGCTATCGCTATATTCGATCTGCTCTGCGACGACGGAAATTACGGCGACAGCGGCGGAATTCTGATTCAGCTTTATCTCTATTTGTCAAGGGTCGAGTGGGAGCGCGGATATCATGACGACGCCTTTATATCGCTTGACAATGCGCTGGAACACGCAAGGGCGCTCGAATCGATACTTGACGGAGAGGAACATTTCTACACAGCGCCGCTTTTAAAGTTTGTGAAAACAAAAGCCGGCTCTCCTGCGGAAATTGCGAAGACGCTTCCCGACGACTGGCCGTGGTGGTGCAATCCCGATTATTCGCAGGTTGCGAAAGAAATCAAAGCCGATCCGCGCTGGGGTGAATGGGTAGGGAAAACACAAGAGTAGCAGCAAAAGCCGACGTCCCGAAAGACGCCGGCTTTTTGCCGTTATGTTTTAATTATATCATCCGACAGACAGCAGATTTTCGACAAGCTTGTCAATCTTCTTCTGCATCGATTTTTCGTTTTTGGCGTATGTCGAGGCAAGGTCGCCGGAATTATATGAGTTCCAGATAACATCGCTGACGCCGAGACCGAATATGTCGGCGATCTCGTAATACATCGAACCCTTGATCAAGTCGAGCATCTCCATGGCGGTGTCGTCTCGCTGACGCTTCAGCTTGATAGTGGTTTCGTAGTAGGCGGGAAGCACGGTATGGTGCGATTTCCAGGACATCCACTCTAAAATCAAACCGGTGTTGTCGAGGTCGACGTTGGTCGCCGGTATCGCCATCTGGGTGTTGAAGGGGTCGGTGCGGTGGTAATATTCTTTCTGGTTTTCGTCGTATTTCGGATTCGGGGCGATACCGTAATCGTCCGCCATGTCATTGAACTGGATGGTTTCGTAGCAGCCGTTCTGAACGAACAGGAAGTGTCCGGCGGCGAAGAGGGTCCGGCAGTATTCGAAAAGATGTTTGTATTGTGAGTAATCAGCTCCCCTGGCGCAGTTGCCGTACTCTATCGTACAGGTATCGTCTTTGAAAACTACGGCGACTTTGTCCATTATCGTCTGCGTTTTGTCATTATAGAAGCTTATTTGAGGGATGCCTTCCTCGTCGTTTTCGGTGGCGCGGATATTGGAGCCGACAAGGAAATAAAGGATATTGCCGTTTGCGCCGCCGTCTTCGCGCAGCATTCCGAATTCGTCTTCACGGGTCATTTTGCCGTCGCCGTCAAGATCGGCGGAAACCGCCGCCACCATCGGAAGGAAGTTGTCGAGCGTCCAGCAGTCGTCGGCGACATAGTCATACGGACTCGTAAGACCGTAGTTTTCAAGTATCCGTTTGTTGAAATAGAGAAAACGAGGGGCGGTAAGGTTGCTCATCGAGATATCGGAGGGCATCATATAGAGCTTATTTCCGATCGACAGCTGCTCGACGGCGTTTTTATCCCAATAGGGCGCGGTAAAATCGGCATAGGGAAGATTGCTGATATCAAGGTAGATATTCTTTTGAATACTGGCCGCGAGAGCGGTTTTGCATTCCCAGACTGCGAAAAAGCTGTCGTCCCCCGCCATTACCGCCTTTGCCGCGTAAGATTCCGCCGCGTCGTTTAAAAGAGCGGTGATTTTGATATTGAATTTCTCCTCGACCGCGCGGTTGCGCTCAAATACGGCGTCGTTGACGACTTCGCCGTTCATATCTTCGACATAGACCCAAAAATCGTTATACGCATGGGTATCGAAACGGACAAGGAACTGATATTCCTTTCCTACAAGGTCGATTTCCGGCAGTTCCGGCTCGTCCGATTCGGTGGTTTCCTCGGCTGTTTCGGCCGTGGTATCGACGGCTGCGGTGGTTTCCGCCGCGCCGCCTTTTTCAGAGCCGCATCCCGCGATTACAGAGATCATGATAACAATCGCCAAAAACGCGTAAATAATCCGATTAAGGTTTTTCATTTCAGCCTCCTTTGCTTCTCGGCTGTCATATATTTTTAAAAAAGCTTGTATATATTATACTATTTACTGAAAGAAATTGCAATATATATTTACGGAATTGCTTCAAAATCTGCAGGCAAAATAAAAGTTTTGTTCATATACGGAAATATAAGCCGGCATCCCGAAGGACGCCGGATTTTCAGCCGTTTTATGCGATCATTTTGTTCGGCGATTTAACCCATATCGGTCAGATTGTCTACAAGCTTGTCGATTTTCTTCTGCATCGATTTTTCGCTTTTGGCGTATGTCGAGGCAAGGTCGCCGGTCCTGTAAGAGTTCCAAAGCACGTCGCTCACGCCGAGCCCGAAGATATCGGAGATTTCATAATACATCGAGCCTTTTATGATATCGAGCATTTCTATGGCGGTTTCGTCGCGCTGGCGCTTCAGCTTGATTGTGGTCTCGTAGTAGGCGGGAAGCACGGTATGGTGCGACTTCCAGGACATCCACTCGAGTATCATGCCGGTATTTTCGAGGTCGACGTTGGTCATCGGTATCGCCATCTGAGTGTTGTAGGGGTCGGTGCGGTGGTAGTATTCCTTCTGGTTTTCGTCGTATTTCGGATTCGGGACGATGCCGTAGTCGTCTGCCATATCGTTGAACTGAACTGTTTCGTAGCAGCCGTTCTGAACGAACAGGAAGTGTCCGGCGGCGAAGAGGGAGCGGCAGTAGTCCCAAAGGTGATCGAACTGGGAAATATCCGCTCCGCTGGCGCATTTGTTGTATTCGATAGTGCAGTTTTCGTCCTTGAAAACGACGGAGACTTTATCTATTATCGTCTGTGTCTTGTCATTGAAGAAGCTGACCTGAGGGATGCCGTCTTCGTCATTGGTGGTGGCGCGGATGCCTGAGCCGACAAGGAAATAAAGGATATTGCCGTTCGCGCCGCCGTCTTCGCGGAGCATTCCGAACTCGTCTTCACGGGTCATTTTGCCGTCGCCGTCAAGATCGGCGGAAACCGCCGCTACCATCGGAAGGAAGTTGTCGAGCGTCCAGCAGTCGTCCGCGACGTAGTCATACGGGCTTTTAAGGCCGTAGTTTTCCATGATCCGTTTGTTGAAATAGAGAAAACGAGGAGCGGTAAGGTTGCCCATCGAGATATCGGAGGGCATCATATAAAGCTTGTTTCCGATGGAAAGCTGCTCGACGGCGTTTTTGTCCCAGTAAGGAGCGGTAAAATCGACGTATGACAGCAGGTTCATGTCAAGGTAGATGTTCTTCTGAATGCCGGTCGCAAGAGAATTTTTGCATTCCCAGACGGCGAAAAAGCTGTCGTCTCCCGCCAAAACCGATTTCGTCGCATAAGAATCCGCCGTTTCGGTAAAAAGAGCGGTGATGTCGACATTGAATTTCTCTTCGACCGCGCGGTTGCGCTCAAAGACGGCGTCGTTGACGACTTCGCCGTTCATGTCTTCGACTTCGATCCAATGGTCGTTATACGCATGGGTTCCTTTGCGGACAAGAAACTGATATTCCCTGCCTTCAAGGTCGGTTTCCGGCAGTTCCGGCTCGTCCGATACCGTAGTTTCCTCAGTCATATCAGCGGTATCCTCAAACGTTCCGGCGGTGACGCCCGGATCTTCCTCTTCTTCCGAGCCGCATCCCGCAACGATTGCAGACAGCAGAACGATCGCCAAAAATGCGGATATAATCCTGCTCAAGTTTTTCATTAAAAATTCCCCTTAACCTGTTTTTGTTGTATTTTTTTAAATGGCTTATTGATATTTTACCATTTATTTTATCAAATTGCAACACTTATTTACACATTTACTTCATAATTAGCAAGTTGCGGTTCGTTTTTCCCCGTCATCCGCAAAATCAAAACCGGCTTCCCTAAAGATGCCGGTTTTTTCGCCGTTGTTTTAATTGTCTCAACCGACAGACAGCAGATTATCTACAAGCTTGTCTATATTATTCTGTATCATTTTTTCGAATTTTGCATATGTCGAGGCAAGATTGCCGCTGCTATACGATTCCCAGATAACACCGCTGACATCAAGAACGAAGATATCGGCTATTTCGTAATACATCGAACCTTTTATGATATCGAGCATTTCTATGGCAGTTTCATCTCGCTGACGCTTCAGCTTGATTGTAGTCTCGTAGTAGGCGG
>DUUJ01000129.1 GCA_012841635.1 Clostridiales bacterium
AAATACGGCGGCGCCGCCATGACCTCCGCGGGCTTGCGGAACTCGGTTATTGCCGATCTTGTGCTTATGACCTGCGTAGGGATCCGCGTTGTTCTGGTTCACGGCGGCGGAAAGGAGATCGACGCGAATCTTCAGAAGATGGGAATAGAACCGAATTTCAAAGACGGCATCCGGGTGACCGACGAAGAAACCATGGATGTCGTACAGATGGTACTTGCCGGCAAGACCAATAAAGATCTGGTCAGGGAAGTTGAAAACATCGGCGGCAAAGCCATCGGACTCTGCGGCGTAGACGGCGGGCTCATAAAGGCTAAAAAATATGAAAAATCCGATTTTGATTACGGCAGCGTAGGCGATATAACCGAGATAGACGTCACGCTCCTGAATGACCTTTTGGGACGTGGTTATATCCCGGTGGTTTCAACCGTTGCGCTCGGTGACGCCGATAACCCCGTTTACAACATAAACGCAGACATCGCCGCATCGAAAATAGCCGTAGCGCTCGGGGCGCAAAACCTGCTTTTCCTTACCGATGTAAGAGGAGTTCTCCGAGATGTTCACGACGAGGATACCCTTATACCCGAGATTAAATTGAATGAAGTTCCCGCCCTGATCGAAGAGGGCATCATCAGCAAAGGCATGATACCGAAAGTTGACTGCTGCGTAAAAGCTGTAAAAGGCGGAGTCGGCCACACCGTCATTCTCGACGGCCGGATCAACCACTCGCTGCTGATCGAAATGCTTACCGACGAAGGTGTCGGAACCCTTTTCAGAGAATAAGAAACAAATACACAATTGACTGTCCCGCCGATTGTGATCTTACCAATATGCGGGACATATTTTATTTCGGAGAATTACTATGACAAACGAACAGGCGATAAAGCTCGATTCGGAATACATGGTTCAGTCATACGGCCGTCATCCGGTTGCAATAAGCCACGGCAGCGGAGCCTCAATGTATTCCCTTGACGGAAAGAAATACATTGATTTTACATCGGGAATCGGTGTCAATTGTCTCGGATACGCCGACCCCGATTGGGTCTCCGCAGTATCGGCGCAGCTCAGGGAAGTAGTTCATATGTCGAATTACTTCGTAAGCCCCAAGACTGCGATTCTCGCGCAAAGGCTGGTTGAGCTGAGCTCAATGAAGCGCGTTTTCATGTCAAATTCCGGAGCCGAGGCGAACGAAGGCGCGATCAAAACCGCGCGCAAATACAGCCGCGACAAATACGGCGAAGGCCGCAGCACCATAATAACGCTTATCAATTCCTTCCACGGCCGCACCGTGACAACCCTTGCGGCAACCGGACAGGACAGCTTTCACAAGGATTTCGGCCCCTTTACCGAGGGATTTAAATACTCTCCTCTAAATAACATCGAAGCTCTCAAAGCCGCAGCCACATCCGATGTCTGCGCAGTAATGGCGGAGGTCGTTCAGGGCGAAGGCGGGGTCTTCCCTGTGACAGCGGAATTTGTTTCAGCGCTGCGCCGGCTTTGCGCCGACCGCGACATACTGCTGATATTCGACGAAGTGCAGTGCGGAATCGGCAGGACCGGAAGAATGTTCGCATGGCAGCATTTCGATTCGGTAAAGCCTGACATTATGACGCTTGCAAAAGGGCTCGGCGGAGGACTTCCGATCGGCGCCTTCATAGTCGGGGAAAAGTGTGAATTTACGATAGGCAAAGGACAGCACGGCTCGACCTTCGGCGGGAATCCTGTCGTCGCAGCCGGCTCAAACGCTGTGCTTGACAAAGTAAGTTCTCCGGGATTCTTGGATGAAGTTGCGGAAAAGGGGAGGTACATCGCGGACGCGATTAAATCGATGAATATTCCGTATTTAAAGGAAGTTCGCGGTCTCGGCATGATGATCGGAGCCGAGCTTGTTTCTCCTTCGGAAGGCGGAGCGGCGGCCGGGGCTTTTGCCGGACTTGCCCTTCAAAAAGGGCTTTTGCTTCTTACCGCGGGTTCAAATACCGTGCGTCTGCTGCCTCCTTTGACCATTTCGATGGCCGAGATAGAAGAAGGCCTCGCGATATTCAAAGAGACCGCAAATAAAATAAACGCTGATGCCGAAAGGATTATCTGATTATGTATAGAAGCCTTCTGAAAATGTCTGACCTTAACCGGGATGAACTGTATTACCTGCTTGACCTTGCGTCCAAACTGAAAAACGACCGCCGCCTCGGAATCCCTCATCCGCTGCTTGCCGGTAAGACCCTCGGAATGATCTTCCGCAAATCATCGACAAGAACCAGGGTCAGCTTTGAAACCGGTATGTACCAGCTCGGCGGCTACGCACTCTTCCTCTCATCGGCAGATCTTCAGATCGGCCGCGGCGAACCGATTGAAGACACCGCAAGAGTTTTGGGACGCTATCTTGACGGCATAATGATCCGCACATTTGCTCAGGAGG
>DUUJ01000130.1 GCA_012841635.1 Clostridiales bacterium
GGTGCAAGTCATGGGCGAGCGACATATTTCCGAAGGAAATATTCGCGTGTCCCGCGAAGCGGGACACAATACTCAACAGAATAACCGCGGAGCGGTTATTCACCTGCCATTAGAGAAAACATAAGCTAAAACTGAACTTTGGAACGGAGATGTTTTTACCGAAGGAAAAACTCTCGACTGACGCTCTGCGTCAGTCAGCGATGATTTTGCCTTCGGCAAAACTCGCGAACAGCCCCGCTCCAAAGGAGCGGGGCTGTTCATTTCAGTTATGTCTCAAGCTATTATCGTGGGATAATGTGAAGTTATCTCTTCTTGGAAACTACTGCGGCGGTACCGATAGCAGCGACGGCGGCCAGCACGAGGATGGCGGCGACGTCACCGGTCTGAGCGGCGGCAGCGGGAGCGGCCGGAGCAGCAGCGACGGTTTCGGCAGCCGGAGGAGCTTCGGCAGCAGCGGGAGCTTCTTCAACGGGAGCCGGTTCTTCCTCAACTACGGGAGGAGGCGGAGCTTCCTTCATGGTGAGAAGAGCGGTGTGGATTACGTTCTTGCCGCCTTCGCCGGTGCATCCTGCAGCCAGCTGAGCGTGTACATAATCCTGCTCAAGACCGATGGAATAAACAACGGTGATACCGCACTGAACGCCTACTGCGCCCTTGGCTTCCTGGAAAGCGCCCCACGGGGTGCGGACTTCGAAGGTAACGTTGTTGCCGTCAACCTTCATTGCGAAGTTGTCCGGAATCATCTCGGCGGTATAAGCGTCGGAGAAATCTTCCGGGTTGGCCCAGACGGTGGTAACCTTGGTTCCGTCGGCGGTTACGCCGATACCGTACTCAAGGCGGTTGGTGGTGTCGTCGTCACGGGACTTGGTGTCGCAATATTCCATCTGAATAGCGCCGGAGTACCACATAGAGGGGGGATCGTCCGCCCAAATGTTGGCAAATCCGTTGGGAGCTACGAAGGTGGATGCGTAATAGATGTAATCGGCATCCCAGCACATGTAGACTTTTGCGGTCTTCGCAATCTCGTCGGCGAGGCCGTCGTTGGCGTCGTCGGAAACTGCGCGGGACCACTGAGACGGCTTGGTCTCGATGAGAGAATATTCGCCGTCGTTGATTACTCCGTCAAGGACGGGAGCAGCGAGGCAGCCGGGAACATCATAGAAGATGTTGCCGTCGTCATCCGGAACGTTGGTGGAAGCGAAGGACGAAACGCCCAGCGCGAGAACCATCATCATTACTACGGCAATGGAAACTAATTTTTTCATATGGTATTAACCCTCCATAAAATCTATGGGCAATTATCTGTAAAACTAATGCCCACGTATATAGATATTAACATAACTGTCAAAAAATGTCAATAGTCATTATACACAAAAGTAACACACCAAAATTATATGATTTTACAATTAATCCGGTTAACTGAATAAAAATAAGGGTAATATTCCGGTGAAAAGCTTTGCTTTCGTGTAAAATGCATGTAAAATTTGTAACGAATCAACAACCCGACTGTACATTCTGCCGGCAAAATAACATTTGTGAAAATCAGTAAATTCGTTCGTGATAGGAAGACTCGGCCCAGTTTGCCAGACTTAACCGGTTCATCGCAAAGAATCGGTCGACGGCGGGGCGTCCGATATATTCGGTGCGAAGGAGGTCGTCGCCGAAAAGCAGGTCGATGTATGTCGTCATCTTAAATTCGGTAAAGCGGGCGCGCAGCTCGTCGATCATCCGGACGGCAAACTCGAATGGCTGGTAGCGGCCGCGGTCGGTGATGTGGATCTGAACTCCCTCGCAGCGCTCTCCCTTATACTTTCCGTAGAGCGGGGTAAACCAGGCGGGACGGAGGTGAACTCCTTCGAATCCGTATTCCTTCATGCCTTCCGTCAATACGCGGTTGTCTATCCAGGGCGCGCCGATAAGCGAGAAGGGCTGAGTAGTGCCGCGTCCCTCAGAGACGTTCGTGGCTTCAAACAGGCAGGTGCCGACGTAATTTATCGCGCAGTCGACCGAGTTTATGTTCGGCGAGGGGTTGATAAACGCAAGGCCGGTGTCGTCGTAATACATCCGGCGGGTCAGCCCCTCGCAGGGGACTACGGTAAGGTCGCAGCCGATGTTCTGCGAGTTGTTTATATATCTTGCGTATTCGCCGATGGTAAGACCGTATCGCGTCGGCACCGGGAATCTTCCGACATATGATGAAAATTTAGGATTGAGAATGTTTCCCTCAATGCGGTCGAGTCCTATCATTCCCGGGCGGTCAAATACGATTATCGGTATCCCGGCCGAAGCGGCGGCGGTCATGCCGTCGGTAAGCGTGGAAAGATAGGTGTAAAATCTTGCGCCGACGTCCTGGATATCATAGAGCAGATAATCGAGTTCCAGCAAAAGGTCGGCCGGCGGAGGCTGATGGCTTTCATAAAGCGATATCACTTCCGCGCCGGTCTCGCGGTCGATATATTTTTCGCCGTCGCCGAGTCCGTCCTGGAGATCGCCGTAAAGACCGTGTTCGGAAGCAAAGATATATTTAAGACGGCAGTTCGATGCGATGACATCGGGCGTTGACCTGAAGGCGCGCGTCTGCGCCGACGGTCCCGTAAGCAGTCCCACCCTTGCGTTGTTCAGTTTATGGCTGATTGTTGAAAAGTTGTCTATCCCCGCCGCGCATCTGTTATTATTCAACAGGCCCCCCCGGCTAAAAAGCTCTGAAAAGCAAAATACTGAAATCTAATATATATGATACCACAAATCGCGGGAATTTTCAAGTGCAAATTAATAACCCGCTCCGCAGGAGCGGGTTATTCTGCGAATATTTCCATCGGAAATATGTCGCTCGCCCATGACTTGCACCTTCCGGTGCAAGTCGAGAGTTTTTTCCTTCGGAAAAAACATCTCCGTTCCAAAGTTCAGTCATTATTTATGTTTTTTCTAAGGTCGATTTCGCCAAAGGCGAAATCAAATTATAAATCAATTTATTGAAAA
>DUUJ01000131.1 GCA_012841635.1 Clostridiales bacterium
AATGAATCAAATCCGTAAATACTACATCAAATCTTCTGCATGTTTCATTTTGACTGTGAAATTGGATAGTCAGTGTATTGACAGAGTTTACAGGATGCATTGTCAGATTTTCACTCACATAGGCTCCGCTTTTATAGTGAATTTCAAATATACAGCTGTCATGAAAATATCCACATTGATCAAGAAAATACACTATATCTTTTTCGTTTTTTATCTCAAATAAATCATCCATTATTCAAGTCCTCGTAGGATTTCCGTTCTCATCCCATGTCGAATAGTGATCGTGGGGATTCGTATGTGTGCCTGGGCTTCCATGATCCGTATAATCCGTTATCCATGTATGCACGTCCCTCGCTATCATAATATCTGATTTGTTTAATAGAGCCATCTTCATAATATAAAGCGGCACTACCATTTGCAGGTCCATAAAGGCTAAATGAATTAGAGCTACTCGATGTCGCAGCCGCTACCTCAGCGTACTCCTAACCGAGAATCAGTTCCACGATGCCTGCGTTGACAAGGGACGACATGGCAAACAGGGAGGGCATAACCAACACTACCGCCACAACCGCCTTCAATTTGTTCTTCCTGTTATTCTTATCCTTTTCATTTTCTTTTCCTCTTATATGACTGTTCTTTGTATTGATTGTTCCTGATAAATGATATCACTCCGAGCGGGAAATATATATGGAAAAAATGTAAATTCGTCGGATTTTCGCTTAAGACGCCGAAAATTGCCTCACCGTGCTCGGGTTCCGCGGTTTGATAAATTAACATTATATTAACTTAAAAAAATTGAATGAAATTCGAATAAAAGATATAATTATTCCGTATGCCATGCAAAAAGCGCGGCAACAACATAATATTGAAAATACTTTTTTACATAAAGACCGGAGGATATAATGCGGACTGTTGGTTATTTTAACGGTGAGATCGCCGAGACGGAAGATCTTATGATACCCGCCCTGAGCCGGGCGGTCTATTTCGGCGACGGCTGCTACGAAGCGGCGCTTGTCGTGAACCGCAAAATCTATCAGCTTGAAAATCATGTCAACCGCTTCTTCGCTTCGATGAAGCTTTTAAAGATAGAGCCGGCATGGACGCGGGAGGAGCTCTGCGAGATACTTAAATCCCTCGTCGCAAAGCTCGACTCGCCGACGGGGCATCTCTACTGGCAGGCCGACCGCGGCACTGCTAAGCGCGCCCACGTTTTCCCCGCCGATACGAAGGCGAACCTGCTTGTCTTCGTCAACCCGGCGGCGCTTGCGGATTTCTTCCGCGAGATAAAGCTTATCTCCCGCCCCGACATCCGCTTTGAAATCTGCAACATCAAGACCCTGAACCTCATCCCCTCGATCCTTGCGTCGGAGGAAGCCCGTAAGAACGGCGCCGACGAGACGGTGCTGCACCGCAGCGGAGTCGTTACAGAATGCGCCCATTCGAACATCTCTATCCTTAAAAACGGCGTTTTATATACCCATCCCGCCGACAATTTCATCCTGCCCGGAACCGTCCGCCACGATATGCTTAATATATGCTCGAAAAAAGGCATCCCGGTAATCGAGCGCGCTTTCACCCTCGACGAGCTTCGCTCTTGCGACGAAGCGCTGGTGACGGCTTCCTTCTCGATGATCCGCCGCGCCGTCATGCTCGACGGCGAAAAGATAGGCGGCCGCGACGAAGGTACCTGCCGCCTTATCCAGGAAGCTTACAAATCGATGGTCGAGGCGCTGAACGACTGAAAATGGATTCCCGCAAAATTACGGACATAGTCCTTGAAGCGGAGGAGCGGCTTGCGCCGGTGTTCGCCGGTTTTGACAAAATATCCGCCGCCGTTACCGCCCGCATCCTTGACGCCTTCCGCGAATTCCGGGTCGACCAGTCGATGTTCGCCCCGACCGACGGCTACGGCTACGGTGACAAAGGCAGGGACACCCTTGATAAAATTTACGCCCGCGTTTTCGGCGCCGAAGACGGCTTTGTCCGCCATACGATAGCCAACGGCACCCACGCGATCGCGATCGCCCTCTGGGCGGTTCTCCGTCCCGGCGATACCATGCTTTCGATAACCGGCAAGCCGTATGACACTCTGATGGGCGTCATCGGTCTTTCGGATGCGGAAAAACCGCGGCCGGACGGCGCTCGTCCCGCCGTACCCGACGGCTCCCTCGCCGATTTCGGGATAAAATACCAGGACGTTCCCTTCGGCGGCGACTGGGAGACTGTTTTAAAAAGCAAGCCCGACGTCAAAGTCGTCTACATCCAGCGCAGCCGCGGCTACAGCCTCCGCCGCACCCTCCCGGCTGAGGAAATAAACGAAATGATCGCAAGGGTGAGAGAGCTGTCCGACGCCTTTGTCATCGTCGACAACTGCTACGGCGAGTTCGCCGATGAAACTGAGCCGAAAGCCGACCTTGTCGCCGGCTCTCTTATCAAAAACCCCGGAGGCGGCATCGCCGAGTCGGGCGGATATATCGTCGGCACATCCCGCGCCGTCGAGCTTGCCGGATACCGGCTTACCACCGTCGGCGCCGGAGTTGAAGTCGGCGCTTCGCTCGGAGCGAATAAATCGCTCTACCGCGGGCTTTTCTTCGCGCCCCATGTCGTCGCGCAGGCAAAAAAGACGGCGGCTCTGGCGGCGTATGTCTTCTCGGCTCTCGGCTGCAATGTCAGCCCCGCCTGGGACGGCCCCCGCCACGACATCATCCAGACCCTCGAATGCGGAACTCCGGAACGGCTCTGCGCCTTCTGCCGCGGCATACAGGCGGCGTCGCCGGTCGATTCCTATGTCACCCCCGAGCCGTGGGAGATGCCCGGTTATGACGACAAAGTCATCATGGCGGCGGGCGCCTTCACTCAGGGCAGCTCGATAGAGCTTTCCGCCGACGGCCCGATGCGTCCTCCCTACACCGCCTTTCTGCAGGGCGGCCTTACCTATGAAAGCGGCAGATACGCCGTTATCTCCGCCGCCGAAGAATTCTGCCGCTGAAATTCAGCTCATAAACGAAAGCGATGTGGCAAATTATGAGAAATCAGTCTTATGATTACATGGTTCCCGTCTGGACGGGCGACACCTCTCTTTTCGAATCGTTCATGCCGCTTGCCGACAGGCGCGGGGCGAAGGACGAGCCTTTGCGAATCCCGCTGCTTTACTCTGCGGACGAGATACTTGAAGTGCGGTCCTCATCTCTGAAAACCGTTTTTTCTGAGGGAGAAGATTACCTGCTTTGCGGCGGGGAGCTGATAATTCCGCCGGGTTCCGCGATAAAAACGGTGCCGTGGGAGAGCTACAATCCGAAAGCCGAACAGCCGAATTCAATGACGCCGACGGGCTTTGCCTCGATAAACGGCGGATATCTGCTCTTCGGCGAAGGCGATATGATGCACCGGCTTCAATACGCCGTCAGCTATAAGCACGGCGGCTCCTGGCTCGGCCCCGTCCCCCGCGCGGCGGAAGAAAAGCTGCCGAAATTCCGGGCGAAGCTGAGGGCGGGAAAGCAGGTGCGGGTTGCCTTCACCGGCGACTCGATAACCACCGGCGCCAATTCCTCGGCCGTCGTAAACGCCCCGCCGTATCTGCCGATGTGGCCGGATATGGTGACCGATTTTATCGACGACAGCTGCCCGGCAAAAGAAGGGAAGACGGTCAATATCAACCGCTCCCGCGGCGGCGTCTGTTCCGACTGGGGAGTCGAGACCGCCCGCGAGTCGTTCGGGAAGGAATCGCCGGACCTCTGCGTCATCGCCTACGGCATGAACGACGCCTCCGGCCGATATACCTCGCTGTTTGTCAAGGAGAATTATCGGAAGATCGCCGAAATTCTGCTTGATATAAATCCCGACTGCGAATTTATCTTCGTTTCGACCACGCTGCCCAACCCGATAGCCGCCGGATTCACAACCGGGCTTCACTTTGAGCATGAAGCGCTTCTGGCGGAGCTTGCGGGAGAGATGGGAGATATCGCGGCGCTGGCGCCGGTCACCAATATGCACAGGTATCTGCTCACCCGAAAGCGCTTTGCCGACATGACCGGCAACAACATAAACCACCCCAACGACTGGCTGGCGCGGGTATACGCGCAGGTGATTTGTACAGTTATGATATGACCCTTAAAACCGAAAGGCAGGTTTTCAAATGTCAGTATCCGATAATGTCGTATTAACTGTCCCGCGGGAGGAGATAGTCATCCCGCAGGCGCTTACCGACAGCTTAAAAGAACAATGCGGCGAAGACGAGGACCTTCTGGCGGAACTGAGCGAGCTTATCGACAAAGCCGCCGAAGTAGCCGTTCCGAAGGGCATTTACGCGATGCTGCCGGTTGAGTTTTCCGATGACTGCGTCATGATAGACGGCAAGAAGTCGGACAACCCTCTGCTTTTAAAGCAGCTTCGCGGCTGCGGCCGCTGCTTTCCGGCCATAGCCACCGCCGGAGTCGAGCTTGTCTCCTGGGCGGACAGCGAGATAAAAGACCCGCTCGAAGCCTACCTTATCGATCGGCTGATGAACGCCTATGTCGGCATAGCTTCCGCTTACGTTCGGAAGAAGATACTCGAAGAATACCGCATAGAAGGACATTTCAACTACATGTCGCCCGGCTCGCTGGCTGTATGGCCGCTTTCCGGACAGACCTATCTATTCTCGCTTTTCGGCGAAGACGCCGTCCGGGAGGGCATAGGGGTAACTTTGACCGACTCGATGCTGATGCTGCCGCGCAAATCCGGCAGCTCGATAGGCTTCGAATCCGACCACGACTTCAAATCCTGCATGTATTGCCCGCGCGCTGACTGTCCCAGCCGCGGCGAAGGTTCAGGAAAAAATACGGAGGCAGTAAACGTGACAATAACAATGCAGGACGGCGGCGTAATCAAGCTGGAGCTTTACCCGGACAAGGCGCCGATTACGGTGGAGAACTTCACCAAGCTCGCAAAAGAAGGCTTTTATGATGGCCTTATCTTCCACCGGGTTATCAGCGGATTTATGATTCAGGGCGGAGACCCGACCGGAACCGGTATGGGCGGTTCGGACAAGACTATCAAAGGCGAATTTGCCGACAACGGAGTCAAGAACGACATAAGCCATGTAAGAGGAGTTATCTCAATGGCGCGTTCGCAGAAATACGACTCGGCAAGCTCGCAGTTCTTCATCTGCCACGCAGACTCAACCTTCCTTGACGGCCAGTACGCCGCTTTCGGCGCCGTCACCGAAGGAATGGATGTGGTAGACAGGATAGCCGCGATCGATACCGACGCAAACGACCGTCCGCTCGTCGACCAGGTCATACAGTCGATAACGGTTGACTGAAAAATCGGAATAAAAAAAGTCCGCCGCCGTAAAACTGCAGGATATAAGGCAGTTAACGGCGGCGGTTTTTTGTCGTTAATCGGCGATGCCGCTCAGAGCAGCGGCGCAAGGATACGGCAGAGGGGGCGGAGCAGCAGATTCAGCCCGGTATTTGAGACTATCGGGTTGTCAGATTTTATCTCTTCGGAGACTTTCAAAGTCTCGAGGAAATCGCGGCTTATCTCGGAGGCGATCTCCCCCTGCATCCAGACGCCGCATTCATACATCAGATAAAAGCTGCGGTAGTCGAAATTCGCGGTGCCGACGTTGGCGGTGAGGTCGTCGGAGACGATTATCTTCGCGTGGTTGAAGCCGGGGGTGTATTCGTATATCCTGACGCCGGCGTCGATGAGCGGGCGGTAATAACTGCGGGTCACGCGGAAGGTGAATTTCTTGTCCGGGATGTGCGGGGTGAGTATCCGGACGTCGACTCCGCTTTTCGCCGAAAGCTGCAGCGCCGTCAGCATGATGTCGTCAAGGATGAGATACGGCGTTTCGATGTAGAGATATTTCTGCGCTCCGTTGATTATCTGCAGATAGACGTTTTCCGAGACCTGTTCGCGGTCGAGGGGCGAGTCGTCGTATGGGATGATAAGGTTTTTGGAGTCGATTTTTTCATGCTCGCCGAAAAAGAGGGAATAGTCTTCGTCCGTGCCTTCGATCGTCTCGAACATGCGCAGGAACATCACGGTGAAGCTGTCAACCGCGGGTCCGGTGATCTTTATCCCGCCGTCCTTCCAGTGGCCGAATCTGACAAGGCGGTTTATGTATTCATCGCCGATATTAACCCCGCCGGTGTAGGCTGTCTTGCCGTCGACTATTACCATTTTGCGGTGGTCGCGGTTGTTCTGCAGCATCGACCAGACCGGGTTGAAGGGGTGGTACGCGGCGACTTTGACGCCGATTTTCTGCAGCTCTTCGAGATCGTTTGTCGGAAGCCGCAGAAAGGAGCCGATGTCGTCATAAATCAGCCGGATGTCGACGCCTTCGGCGGCTTTGCGTTTCATCAGCTCAAAGATCTCATCCCAGAGGTCGGAGACGGAGAGGATGAACGTTTCGACAAAGAGCGACTTTTCCGCCTTTTCCATTTCGGCAAAGATGCTTTCGATAAGGCTTTCTCCCGTCGGGAACCACGTAACTTCGCTGTCTTTATACATCGGATATCCGACGGAACGGGTGAGGTAGTTTATCTGCGCCTGATAACCGGGGCGGTCCGCCGCCGCGGAACTTTCGCCGGTATCGGCGGTTGAGGAGAGATATCCCGCCGCCTTTATGCTTTTCTGCCTGTCGCGCTCGCGCAGCGGCTTTTCAAGCGACTGAAGGCGGAAAAGCAGATAAAATATTCCGCCGAACAGCTTTGCGGTCAGGATAATCATGACCCACGACAGCTTGTAGTCGCTTTTGTCGTCGGTGCCCATGACAAAATAGGCGCAGGCGACCGAGAAGACTATCAGGATCCTCTCGGCTATCCGGGATTTTCTCGTGCCGTCGTGAAGAAGGAGAATCAGGATAAAAAGCTGGGCAAGCAGCATCAGGATGATGACGATTCTCCGGCGGGCGAGCCTCCGCAGATGCGGAAATCTCAGCCGGTTTTTTGCTTCTCTGTCGAGTGAATTGTTGCCGATTTTTTTCATGATGTTATAAGTATCAGGTCAAAATAATAATCTTGCGTCTTTTTCATTCGCGGAATTTTGTATCTTTGTAATATCGCGGTCAGTAAGGATTCTTCGATTCGAGCTCCTCGTACATCGCCTTGTAACTCTCGTGCCGAGAAGCGGCTATTTTTCCTTCGGCCACGGCGGCGAGCACGGCGCAGTCTTCGTCGCGCAGATGCCGGCAGTCGGTGTAGCGGCATTCGGGCAGATACGGGAGAAAATCGCGGAAGGTGTAGGGCAGGTCGGAAAGCTCGAAGAAGTCGAAGCGCCTCAAGTCGATAAGCGAAAAGCCGGGGGTATCGGCTAAAAATTCGTAAGGCCCGCGGCCGTCGGATATGTCCTTTCTTTTGCCGATTTTGTGCAGGGTTACCTCGCGGGTGGTGTGCCGTCCCCGCCCCTGCCGCCCGACGGCGCCGCGCCGCGGCTCGTATTGCGGGAAAAGGGCGTGGAGCAGCGTTGATTTTCCGACGCCGGATACCCCGGCGAAGGCGGTTATGACTTTGGGATTTTCCGTCAGCCATTTCTTCAGCTCCGCCGCTCCATCGGCGCCGGCGCCGGCGGATCCGACTCCGCTTGTCACAAATACCGTATATCCGACTTTGCGGTATAATTCCGCCATTTCCTCCGCCCTTTTCGGGGCGAGATCGGCTTTTGAAATGATAATTACCGGCTCGATGCCATTGTGTTCGGCTATCGAAAGCAGCTTGTCGGCGGTCAGCTGAAGCGGTCTCGGTCTTGCGGCGGCGGTCATGATAAGCAGCCGGTCGACGTTTGAAACTGGCGGACGGATCAGCTCGGTTCCTCTCGGCAGCACTTCGACTATGACCGCCTTTCCGCCGCTTTCTCCCGCCGGCTCGATTTTTACCCGGTCGCCGACAAGCAGGGTGGTTCCGTCGTGGCGGAAGACCCCGCGGGGAACGGCTTCCGTCCGTTCCGAATTGTCAAGCAGGACGGTGTATGAGCCTTCGACGGAGGTGACCGCGGTTCCGATAAGGGAAGATTCGGCGTTTATGTTTTTGTCCGGGCGGATGTCGCTTGAGTTAAACTTCATGTAATTTCCTGTTTTTTTCTTGAAAATATTTAAAATCCGGTCATTTTCGGGGAAAAATTAACACAAAACATTTAAAAGATTATAGATTTTAATTAGCAAATGTGGTAAAATAATAAATACCTATTTTTTATTACAGAACAGAGGTGGCAAAATGTCCGAAGAGAAAAAGCTTACAAACGAAACCGGCGCCGAGGAGCATGTTCCGCACATTATGACGGGTCACAGGGAACTCGAATTCTCCGACAAAACGAATCTGCTCGAACAGGCGGCGTATAAATTCCAGCTTCAGGACAGAGCGACCCCTAATCTTTACCGTTATCTTTTCGATTATGAATCGGTGCCGAAGGTGAGTTTCAATCACCGTTTCGTGCCTGCAAATATGCCGCCGGAGATCTGGATCACCGATACCACCTTCCGCGACGGCCAGCAGTCGACATCCCCGTTTTCCGAAGAACAGATCGTGCATCTTTTCTCGCTGCTGCATAAATTGGGAGGTCCGAAGGGAAAAGTCCGTCAGAGCGAATTCTTCGTATACACCGAAAAGGATCGCCGCGCGGTTGAAAAATGCCTCGCCCTCGGCTATGAATTCCCGGAGGTCACGACTTGGATCCGCGCAAACGAAAAGGACTTCGCTCTGGTAAAGAGCATAGGGATAAAGGAAACCGGCGTGCTCGTTTCCTGCTCTGACTATCATATCTACAACAAAATGGGGCTTAACCGCAGTCAGGCTCTTAACAAATATTTAGGCGTCATCGACAGCATCCTTGAATACGGCATCCGTCCGAGAATACACCTTGAAGACATCACCCGCGCCGATTTCTACGGCTTCGTTATCCCGCTGGTATCCGCGCTTAATCAGAGGGGAGTTGACGCGGGAATGCCGCTGCGCGTCCGCGCCTGCGACACGATGGGCTTCGGCGTTACCTTCCCGGGTACCGCGCTGCCGCGTTCGGTCCCCGGCATTATTTACGGACTGCAGCATTACGCCGGCATCGATTCTTCGATGCTTGAGTGGCACGGCCACAACGACTTTTATAAAGTCGTCACCAACGCCTCGACCGCATGGATCTACGGCGCATCCGGCGTCAACTGCTCGCTGCTCGGCATCGGGGAGCGCACCGGAAACTGCCCGCTCGAGGCGATGGTCATTGAATACGCATCGCTCCGGGGTACCACCGACGGAATGGATTTGAGGGTGATAACCGAGATAGCCCATTATTTCGAAGACGAGATCGGCTACGATATCCCCGCCCGCACCCCCTTTGTCGGCCGCAGCTTCAACGTAACGAGAGCCGGCATACACGCCGACGGCCTTTTGAAGGACGAGGAGATATACAACATCTTCGACACCGAAAAGCTGCTCGGGCGTCCGCCGCTCGTCGCCGTCGATTCGCATTCGGGACTTGCCGGCATCGCGCATTGGCTCAACAGCTTTTACGAGCTGAACGGCAGCCCCGCCGCCGTCGACAAGCGCCATCCGGCGATAGAGAAAATGCACAAAATGATAGACGCGGAATACGCCTCCGGCCGCACCACCGTAATGGGCGACGGGGAGCTTGAAACCATGCTCCGCGAGGCTGATTTTGAGCTTTACAACCGCGTCGCGTATAAGAGCGTCTTCAATCCGGAGCTTCACAAAAGCCGCGAAGAGAAATAAAACATCAAGCAACAGGAAGGGAATTCCCTTCCTGTTTTTTATCTCAGTCTGACCGACGCGTTATTAAGGCAGGCGGACAGGATATCCTCCCAGTCGCGGCGCGGGTCCCAGCAGGATTCGGCGAATATCGCCAGCGGCAGCGTCGCGCCGGTCTCGATAAGGTTGTCTTCGGTCAGCGATTCGAGTACCGCCCCCCGGGCGGCATTACCACCCGAGGCGGCTATCTGCGCGGCGGCTTCGGCGCATCCGTAACCGTATCTTATCCAGTCTGCCTGGTCGCGGCGGATCCAGCCGTCCCGCAGGGCGGTTTTTTCCTTTATTTCGTATTCGGAGCTTTCTCCCAGCGGGGAAGGCCCCCGCTGATGCTCGAATTTCGACCAGTCGAGGTTGGTCTGACCTTTCAGGACTCCGCCGAAACCCTTTCCGCCCCGCAGGCGGAATATCGAGTCGGTGAAGGCTCTTGTTTTTTCGTCGTATTCGCCGACGCAGTATCCCCAGGGGAAGGAGCCGCAGTCCTCCCAGATTATATCGATGCGCGGGTCGACTTTTTCTATCTCGTCAAGGCGCCGGTCGACCGACATCGCGTGCAGCCCGAAGCAGATTTTGAGACCCGGGCGGCGGGAAAGCAGATCGGAGGAGATGACGTTCGCCCACTTCACCGCTTCGGCGGCTATCAGCCGGCCGTCTTTGTATTCGTCGGTCGTTTCGGTAAATAACTGGAAATAGACTCCGTCCCCGCCGTTTTGCAGAAATGCGTCGGCGCGGTCGGCGACGGTTTTCCGCATCCGCTCGAGCGAATCGGGATCGGACAGGTCGTGCTCCTCGCCCCAGCCCCAGGAAAATCCCCAGATAAGCTCGATTCCGAGCGAATGCGCGTATTCGACTATATCCCGGCCGTTGAGCGGCGGGAAGTCGTTCCATATTGTCAGGCGGTTGAGCCGCAGCCGCGCCATAACGGTCATGAACCGGCGGTAATCGTAGATAACGTGTCCCCAGGTCCATACCCCGCGGGATTTTATCACAGGTCCCGACGAATGGGAATACCGCGGCAGCGAAAGCCCGGCGAGCGCGCCGGCCGTTCTCCTCGATGTCATAAAAGAGGGAAGATAGCTGTCGGCAAAGAGGTAAGCGGCGTACATCGCGCTTATTTCCGAGCCGCCGGAAATTTCGGCGGTCCTGCCGCCGCATACGACGGCTATCCGGTCATATTCGAGCGCCGGGTCGACATAAACGCGGACGATGCCGCCGTCAAAGCCCTCCGGAACTTCCCGATACACCGGCACGACATATGGCAGAAACGCCCTCAGCGCCGCCGAAACTATGTCGACGGCGCGGGGGCAGCTTTCGTAGCTGTCGGCTGTGATTATCCACCGCTCTCCGGCGGATTTTGCAAATTCCATGATACTTGCCTTAAAAGGCGGAGTTTATTCTTCTATCGCCGCGCGGCGGGTGTTTATTTCCTTGATTATGGCAGGATCGAACTTCGGCTTGCGGTCGTAGGTGTAAAGACCGTTGACTTCCTGCTCGACGTTGGTGAGCTGGGTGTAGCAGAAGGCCGCCATGTTGGGATTGTCAAGCAGCGAATCGGTGAGCGCCTTGTAGCGGGCGAGGAATTCCTCTTCGTCCTTCGGACGGCTGCCGTAACCCCATCCGCGTTCCGGATTCTGCGGGTCCCACCAGATGCCGCCGTATTCGGAGACAAAGGTGACATGCGCTCTCTCTCCGCCGGGCAGGTAGCGGGCGGCGAAGGTTTCGGGATTCTGGTCGTAGTCGTGCTCATCCGGAACGTCGGTCATGACGTGGATATATCCGGAGGTGTCGATTATCGGCCGGGTTCCGTCAAGCGCGCGGGTTAGCTTGTAGAGGGTGCGGAGGAACTCGGGATTCTGATTTCTTCCGGTCTCGTTCAGCGGGCACCAGCCTACGATGGAAGGATGGTTGTAATCGCGCTCGACGGCTTCGATCCATTCGGGGATAAAGCCTTCGTATGCCGAGTCGGCGGAGATATCAAGTCCCCAGGAGGCGTGCTCGCCCCAGACAATATAGCCGTGTCTGTCGCAGTGATAAAGGAAGCGCGGCTCGAATATCTTCTGATGCAGGCGGGCGCCGTTGAAGCCCATATCCATGCACATGGTGATGTCTTTTTCAAGCGCGGCGTCGGTCGGAGCGGTGTAGATGCCGTCGGGATAGAAGCCCTGGTCGAGAATCAGCCGCTGGAAAACCGGCTTTTCGTTGAGGAAGAATTTTCCTTCTTTGTAAACTATCTTGCGCATTCCGAAGTAGGACTTGACGCGGTCGTCGCCGAGCTTAAGGCTGAGGTCATAAAGCCTTGGCTGTCCGACATCCCAGAGATGCAGCTTCTCGAGAGCGATCTCGGCGAGGCAGAGGCCTCCGTGAACCTTCGCTTCGGCGTATCCGACGATGTCGCCGCGATAAGTCGCTTCAAGCTTCAGAGTCATGCCGTCGGCGTTTTCGCAGGCCGCTTCGACATAAAGCTTCTTCGCCGCGATGTCGGGGGTATAGCGGGCGGATTTGATATAGGAGGCGGGGACCGTCTCAAGCCATACCGTCTGCCAGATACCGGTGGTGCGGGTATAGGAGCAGCCGGCGGAATGATATCCGTAGCACTGCTTGCCGTAGGGCTGGCGTCCGGAGCGGAGGCGGTCCTCGGCGCAGATGGTGATGATGTTCTCTCCCGCGTGGAGCTTGTCGGTGATGTCAAAAGAGAAAGCGACATAGCCGCCGATATGGGTGCCGACAGATTTTCCGTTTGCATAAACTTCGGTCTTCCAGTCGCAGGCGCCGATATGGAAGATAATCCGCTTTGAGCCGCTGAGGTCTTCTTCCTTAACGTCTATCTTCTTTTTGTACCAGACGCAGGGGATGAAGTCCTTGTATCCGATTCCGGACAGTTCGGATTCGGGGCAGAAGGGGAGGGTGATGACGTCTTTAAGGCTGTCGGCTTCGATAAGACCTCTCTCACGGCCGGTGATGCCGAAATCAAACTCAAACTGCCATTCGCCGTTGAGGTTTTTCCAGTCGGGGCGCTCGAATTGCGGGCGCGGGTATTCGGGTCTCGGTATGCTCATATTTTATCCTTTCCGGTCAATTTAATGACCGAACATATTTTAATCGTTTCGGATCAGGTATATTTTACACTTTTATCCGCGTTTTGTAAAGGTCAATTCTGAATATTTTACTTTTTGTCAACAAGTCCGCGTCTTCCCGTCCCCGGAAAAGTTAAAAACGAAGAAGAACGGCGGCCTTGTTTGACCGGTTTTTCAATTTTTGCGTATTTTTTGATATTTTTCGTAAATTAACCAAATTTCTATCGACAAAACGTCCGGCTTGTGATATAATAATAACGTATGAAAAAAACCGGTGAAAGGAAGTTCTTTATGGTACAGATAAAGGAAATCCGGCACGGCAGTTTCGGCCGCTGCATCGAGATCTCAAACGGAGCGGTCAATGTTGCCGTTACCGTTGACGTAGGACCGAGGATAATCAAATGCTGCGTTCCGGGCAAGCCGAATCTTATGTGGAACGACGACGCCCGCGAGTTTTCCGAAGACGTATCCTCCGCATTCGGCGAGGGCAAGCGCTGGTATATCTACGGCGGTCACCGTATCTGGCTTTCCCCCGAGCATATGCCGCTCTCCTATTATCCCGACAACGACCCGGTAAAATACTGCGTGAATCAGCACGGCGCCGTTTTCACTCCGCAAAAGCAGGAAGTCACCGGCCTCTGCGAGTCGATGGAGATTCGCATGGACGAGGAAAAGCCCTTCTTCGACGTCATTCACAAGATATCCAACGGCTCCGAAGAAACAATAACCGGCGCGATCTGGTGCCTTACCGTCACCGACGCCGGGGGAACCGTCATCCTGCCTCAGTCAAAAGACGATACCGGGCTGCTTTCCAACCGGCTGCTCGCCCTCTGGCCGTATACAAGGCTTACCGACCGCCGCGCCTTCTTCGGCGACGATTATATCACCCTCACTCAGGACAAGGCGGTAAAAGAGAAATTCAAATTAGGCTCAAATAATACCGAGGGCTGGCTTGCTTACATAAACCACGGCCAGATGCTGATAAAAGCATTTGAGCCGGAATACGAAGACGGCCGTTATCCCGACTGGGGCTGCGACTGCGAGATATTCACAAACGAGCATTTCCTCGAAGCGGAAACTCTCTCCCCGCTCTACGATATGCAGCCGGGACAGTCGATAACCCATACGGAGCGCTGGATTCTCGCGGACGGAATCACGACTCCGGCGTCGGAAAACAAGACCCTCGAATTTTTCGCGGAGAAATATATAAAGCCGCTTCTTTGAATTGGCTTCGGAAAAGCCAATTCTTGAATAATCCGTTTCACGGAAACGGATTATTCAAAGTGATTCGGAGAAATTTTTTATTCCGAATTGCCGAAAACAAGTCACCCCCATTTACCGGAGGAAACAATTTATATATGGCAGAACAAAACGACATCAAATACACTTATTTCCGCGGCAAACCGCTGGTTCGCTCGGAAAATCAATATATCTACGGCGATATGGCGGATCCGTATATCGCCTATCTCATGGTGCTCTCGACCAAAAAAGCAGGCGACGCGCCGGACGCCCCCGAGCTGCCGGATATGATCATCGTCCAGATCCGCTCGACCGACAAAACCAAATCGGAGGCTGACAGGATGGTCAAGCAGTTCAATCGTTCCGGGCTTTACGAAGCGCTCGACACAAGCATATTCTGGCTGCGGCGCTTCAACGGCGAAGAAGCCGCGGACGGAAACGAGCAATGAAACCGGTCTTTCCCGACCGCAAAGCCGCCTCAAGGCGGTTTTTTCATGGTATTGAAATCCGCGAAAATACTTGTGATTTTCGGCGGTGTTAAAATATTGTTTCAAAACAGCTGCATTATAAGGTGAATTGATTTGTATAAGATACTTGAAAAGCGCCGTCTGACCGACATAACGGTGCTGATGACCGTTGAAGCGCCGGACGTTGCCCGCAAGGCAAAACCCGGGCAGTTCATTATCCTGCGCGCATCCGAGACGGCGGAGCGGGTTCCTTTTACAGTCTCGGAAACCGATCCGGATACCGGCGCGGTTTCGATAATCTTTCAGACGGTGGGCGAGTCGACTTATAAACTCGCCGATATGGAGACGGGCGATTATATCGCCAATTTCGTCGGGCCTCTCGGCCGCGCGTCCGAGCTTGACGGATATAAGTCCGCCTGCGTCATCGGCGGCGGCCTCGGCTGCGCCATCGCCCTGCCTCAGGCGAAATACCTGCACAAAAAAGGCGCGAAGGTGGATATCATCGCGGGATTCCGAAACAAAGACATAATTATTCTTGAACCGGAGATGAAAGCGGCATCCGACTCCCTGACGATAATGACCGACGACGGCTCAAACGGCAGCAAAGGGCTTGTCACCGACGCGCTCCGCAAAAAGCTTGAAGAAGGCGCCGAATACGACGTCGTCATCGCCATCGGCCCGCCGATAATGATGAAATTCGTCTCGATTATGACAAAGGAATACGGCATAAAGACGATTGTCTCGCTTAACCCGATCATGGTTGACGGCACCGGGATGTGCGGCGGCTGCCGGGTAACCGTCGGCGGCGAGCTTAAATTCGCCTGCGTCGACGGGCCTGACTTCGACGGCCACGAAGTCGACTTCGACGAGCTTATGCTTCGCAACAGAAGCTATATCGAGATGGAGGGGGAAGCCTGCAATCTTTACAAGGCCGCCCGCGCCCTCGAAAACGAGAAAAAGGGGGGCTGACCGATGGCGAACATGCAGAAGGACAAAACCCCGATGAGGGTGCAGGACCCTGCCGTCCGCGCCAAAAACTGGGAGGAAGTCGCCCTCGGCTACACCGACGAAGAAGCGGCAAACGAAGCGACGCGCTGTCTCAACTGCCGACACAAGCCGTGTATCGAAGGCTGCCCCGTCGCAATAGATATCCCTCGGTTTATCTCCGAGATTGCAAAGGGGAATCCCGGCTCGGCTCTCGGCGTCATTGAAGAATCATCTGCCCTCGCCGCCGTCTGCGGCCGGGTATGCCCTCAGGAGACGCAGTGCGAGAAGCTCTGCGTCCGGGGAATAAAGGGAGAGCCGGTCGCGATAGGGCGCCTTGAGCGCTACGCGGCCGAAGCCGGAGCCGGAAAAAATCAACCGGAGACAACTGCCGACGCCGCCTTAAACGGCAAAAAAGTCGCCGTCGTCGGTTCGGGTCCCGCAGGACTTACCTGCGCCTCCGACCTTCGCCGGATGGGCTATGAAGTCACCGTTTTCGAAGCGCTTCACCGCGCCGGCGGCGTTCTGACCTACGGCATACCCGAATTCCGACTGCCGAAAAGCATAGTAGAGAATCAGGTCGATGACCTTCGGCGGCGGGGAGTTGAATTCGTCCTCGACGCCGTGGTCGGCCGCACCTTTACGATTGACGAGCTGTTTTCCCGCGGCTTTGAAGCGATTTTCATCGGCACCGGCGCAGGTCTGCCCGGCTTCCTCGGCATCCCCGGCGAAAACTCGGTCGGAGTTATGAGCGCGAACGAATTTCTGACCCGGATAAACCTGATGAAAGCTTATGACCCGGAATACGACACCCCCATCAAAGTCCCCGCCGCGGCGGCGGTTGTCGGGGGTGGAAACGTCGCGATGGACGCGGCAAGATGCGCGCTGAGGCTGGGCGCCGGGAAGGTATACATACTCTACCGCCGTTCTGAAGAGGAAATGCCCGCCCGCCGCGAGGAAATCGAACACGCGAAAGAAGAGGGCGTCGAGCTCTGCGCCTTTGTAAATCCGGTTCGGGTAAACGCGGACGAGAAGGGCAATGTAGTTTCGGTTACCTGCGAGCGGATGCGGCCGGGAGAGCTTGATTCCTCCGGCCGCCGCCGTCCCGTCCGGATACCCGATTCCGAATTCGATATCGCCGTCGACACCCTGATAGTCGCAATCGGCACATCGCCGAACCCGCTGATACGGATGACGACCCCCGGAATCGAAGCCAACTCCCGCGGCTGCCTTGTCACGAAAGACGACGGCGTCAGCACCACCCGCCCCGGAGTCTTCGCCGGAGGGGACGCGGTGAGCGGCGCGGCGACGGTAATTCTGGCGATGGGTGCCGGAAAGAAAGCCGCCTTTGCGATAGACGAGTATATCAAGAATAAGTGATTTTATCCGGCCGGACACAAAAATGTCCGGCTGTTTTTTGTGTTTGAAATGAAAAAGCCGCCGCGCCCTTATTAAAACGGGCGCGGCGGAGATTTTCGTTCGGGACTTTACGCCTTTCCAGAACCCCGGCGTATCTCCGACGGAGACGAACCGGTAAACCGCCTTATCGCCACCGACAGGTGCGACGCGTCGGCAAAGCCGCAGTCTTCGGCTATTTTTGATATCGCAAGTCCGGTGTGTGTCAGCAGGCGGATAGCTTCTTCGGAGCGTCGGCGGATAAGGTATTTATAAATCGTTGTGCCGAAAGTCCCGGTCATCACCCTTGAAAGATAATAAGGATGGTAGCCGAACAGCCCCGCGATGGTGTTTGAATCAATTTTGTCGCCGTAGTGCAGGTCGATGTAGCTCATCACTTCCCGCGCCAGCGCCTCTTTTCCGCCGGCTGAGCCGCCCGCCGCCCGGCTGACCCGCAGCGCGCGGGCGATTATCTGCTTTAACATTCCCGAGCAGATCTCCTCATACATCGGCTCGCGGCGGAGATATTCGGTTATAAGTTCGCCAACCGTCGAGACGATCCCCGCCGCTTCATGCAGTATCAGCGGCATCGGGAAGGGCAGGGAATCCGGGTCTTCCGCCGTGTGCTCTTTGTCAATGATTTTATCCGGCTCAAAGCTTGAAAGCAGCTTAGGCAGCATCACCCTGTCGAGTTCCCGGTATTTCTGCGTCAGGTCGTAGCTTACGCATTTGAGCCGGAAGCTCTCGCCGCCGATCATCATAAAATCGTAAGGCTGACCGGCGGCAAGAAAGACCGCCGCCCCCGCCGAGAGCCTCTGCGCCTCCCTGCTTTCCAGCTTTAAATCGCATCTTCCCTCGTTTATCGTGAAAATCCGCATATCGTACGCGGCGGTAAGCTCATTGTTTTCCCATGTCCAGTTAAAGCTCCCGGTTGAGCGCAGAAAGGGATTGATTTCGCAAAGCTCCGTTTTTCTCACCTCCGGTCGGCAAAAAAAGTTTGAAATATAAAAGTAAGGGGTTTGGTTCGTATATTCATTATATCACGGTTTTCTGATATAATCAATATGATGAATATGTAAAGGAGCTGGAAAAATCATGAAAAAAATGTCTTTTTTACTCGCGGCGCTGTTGCTGCTTTCGTTTGCCGCGTCCTGCGGTTCCGATTCCGCGCCGGAAAGTACCGTAAATGAAAGAGAAAAATCCGAAACCGCTTCAGCCGAGACCGCGGAAGAAGTCCCGGAAGTACCTCCGCTCGAAAAAATCAGCCTCGGCGGCAGGGAGATGGTCGGACTTATCCGCACCGAATGGAGCTATGAATTCGACATCGAAGCGGAAGACGGCGACAGCGTGAACGACGCGATATACCGGCGCAACCGCGCCGTTGAAGAAGAAGCGGAATGCGAGATAAGTTTTGTTTTGAAAAACGGCGCGTGGGGAGCGCATGAGAAATTCACTCAGATAATTCACGCAAGCGTGCTGGCAGCAGACGGCGAATTTGATTTTATCGCCGGATATCAGGCGGTGCTGCCTTTCAACATCGCTCAGGGAGACCTTTTCGATTTGGCGTCGCTGCCCTATCTCACCCTCGACGGAAAATGGTGGTCGGATAAGGGGATGAACGCGCTTAAAATCAACGGCCGCTGCTATATGGCGGGCGGCGACATCGCCGTGACTATGCTTGAAGACATCTACTGTATGTTCTTCAACAAGCGCGTCGCCGAAGATTACAATACCGACGATTTTTACGAGCTTGTCCGCAGCCGCGGCTGGACGCATGAGAAGCTGCTTTCGCTGATTTCCGGCGTTTCCCGAGATCTTGACGGTGACAACGAGATGAAAAAGGAGGATTTCTGGGGCTTTGCGACGGAAGATACCTATATCCGCCCGTATGTCGTGATTTACGAAACTCCGACGCTCGAATGCGGCACCGACGGGATAAAATGCGTCTGGAACACCGAGCATACCGCAAACGTTGTCGATAAGATAACCGCGATGAAGGCGAATCCGGATATCTTCGCCGCCCCGGACAGGGAAGCGATAGAAAAGCTCTTCGCCGACGGCAGAGTTCTGCTTGTCCCGTCAAGGATAGGCATCGCGGCAAGGATGAGGGCGATGGAGGACGATTTCGGGATAATCCCTTACCCGCTGTACGACGAAAAGCAGTCGGACTATCATACCACCACCCTGAATGAAATTACCATGATGGCGATTCCGCTGACGGCGAAAGACCCCTCGGCTTCGGCGTATCTTCTGGAGGCGCTCTGCCGCGCGTCGACGGACACCGTGGCGCACGCCTTTTACGACACCGCGCTGAACGGCAAATACGCCCGCGACGAGGAGTCGTCCGAAATGCTTTCGCTTATCCGCGCGAGCGTCAGCTTTGATACCGGCTGGGTCAATTCGGTTATCACCGGAGTTTCCGGGTATACCTACGGTCAGATGTTCAAATCCGGAAAAAACGAGTTTTCCTCCTGGTATGCCGAGAACGAGTCGGCTATCGGCGAGAAGCTGGTAAAATTCGCGGAGGCGTATTATGGCTGATTACGACCTTATAATTTTAGGCGCTTCGGCGTCGGCGCTGCCGCTCGCCGCCCGCTTCGGCGCGCGATGCCTTGCAGCGGACGAGGGGATAAGCCCCGGCGCTGAATTTGTCGACGCGCTAAGAGCCGACGTCTGCCCGACGGCGGGACTTTCCGGCTTTGCCGCGGATTTCGGAAAGCGGCTTTTCCGCCGCGGCATAATGACCGACGAGGGGCGGATACACATCGGGGCCGCCGGAGGGGAGCTTGCCGCCGCGTTTCTTGAAAGCGGCTGTCAACTACTGACTTCGGTATCTGTCACCGAAACCGGCCGGGACGGGGAAGACTTCTTTGTTGAAATGCACGCGGGCGATTCGGGATATATGAAATTCACCGCCTCCGCCGTCGTCGACACGCGGATTCACGATTTCATGGAATACGAAAAGAGCTGCGCCGCCTCTGTTCGCGGCGACCTCAAAGAGGGAATTTATCCCGGCTTCGAGCTTATCCGGGGAGCTTTTGACAAAGAATTCGTTATGAGAGCGCCTGTCGGACGGGAAGATTCGCTTTTTGAAGCGCATAAGCGGCTGCTTGAGCTCTTTTCCGACCCGATTTTTAAAGGCGCAAAAATATGCTGGCTTGCCGCCGGATTCAGTTATCGGCTTTTAAAGCCGTATGACGGATATAAAGACGAAGTCGGGATAATCTATATCCCGTCTGCCGGTCAGCCGAGCCTGCTCGAAGCAATCGACGCGGGGGTGAAGCTGAATGTTTGAGTATATACTTGAAAACGGAAAATCAACCCGCCGGGAATTTGACGGCAGATTTGACTGCCAAACCGACGTCGCCGTCGTCGGGCTCGGCACCGCCGGGGCGATAGCCGCCATTTCAGCCGCTCGCGGCGGCGCTTCCGTCGCCGGAATTGAGCGCTGCCCTCAGCCGGGCGGCGTCGGGGTCAGCGGCGCTGTCTTCGACTATTATTTCGGTATCCGCGGCGGGCTTTACGAAAGGATAAACGAAAGGGCGAGTGAGCTTTGCGAAAGCATATTTTACGGCTCGAAATTCCCCGGCCTGCTTGACAGCGTTCCGGCGTCGCCGAAAGCGCTGGCGCTCTGCGAAGCCTTTGACGCGGCGGGGGTAAAGGCGTTTTACAATTCGACGCTTTCCGGCGTTATCACCGACAGCGCCGGCAGGAAGATAAAAGGACTTACCTTCATCCGCGGCGGTATTCGCATACGCATTTCGGCGAAAATCGCGATAGACGGCGCCGACGGAGCTGTTTCAAGGATACTCGGCCTTCCGATGATGCGCGGCCGCCGCTCGGACGGACAGCTGAACCGCTATTCGAGAACTGTCGGGCTTTACGGCGGAGACACCGTCCGCGGTATCTGGCGCTTCGGCGGAGACGCCGCGCTCGA
Source organism: Clostridiales bacterium (assembly GCA_012841635.1). GTDB lineage: Bacteria > Bacillota > Clostridia > Oscillospirales > CAG-272 > JAAZGC01. The sequence continues at coordinate 20,834 of DUUJ01000131.1, forward strand.
AAACGAATTCGAGAAAGCGGAGGGGTTCTATCGGGAAGCCTGCGCGCCGCCCTGCCTCGCCGAAAAATACGACGGCAGCTCGCTTTTAAGCGTCCCGCCGCAGCAGATCGGCTTTCGCGAAACGCGCTGCTGCGAAACCGACGAAAGCTACACGATGGAGATGCTGCTGCGCGGCGAGAGGCAGGAAAACGTCCTGCTTTACGCCACCGCGCCGATTGACAACGTAAACCCCGACCTTGAATACGAAGACGTCGAGTTTGTCGACTGGCAGCTAATCTGCGGCTTAAAAAGCGTCGGCGCGACCGTCGGCGTAACGGCGGGAATGCTTATCGCAAAAGGCGCCGAGAACCTGCTTGTCTGCGGAAAAGCCGTCGGCACCGGTCATCCGCTCTGCTCCTGCGTGCGGATGAAGTCGGACATGGAGCGCGTCGGCGAAGCCGCCGGACTTATCGCGGCGGAGGCTTTGAGCGTGGGAATCGATATCCGCGCCGCCGCCTCTCTGCGGTTCGATGAAATCAGGGCGGCGCTTGAATCGAGCGGCTGTTCCGATCCCGGCGACAACATCCCCTTTACCGACCTTACAAGGATGGGGCGGAGAAGGTGCGAGCCCGCCGTCATGCCGGAGGATTTGGATGAGCTGAAATCTGTCCTTGCGTCCGATTATCCGTCGCCGGGGCTGCTTGCGGTTCTGCTCGGCCGCTTTAAAGGATGCGAAGACGACATCGCCGGATGGCTTTCCGGCGGAGACTTTTTGAGCGAAAACGCCGCCGCCGCGCTTGCGCTGATGGGAGACGGCCGCGCCCTGCCGGTATTACGCAGTATTATAAACGAAGACGCGGTTATAGTAACCCACGAAATGCCGTATAAATCAATTTACGGCTGGCTGAATTATCCCGTCTGCTGCAACTTCCTGAAAGCGGTTATTCTGCTGTCGAGGATAAAAGACAAGGCGTCGTTGCCGCGTCTGCGCGAGATTGCCGACCGCCCGGAAGATATTAAATTCTGCGGAGGCGAGCCGACTGACAGAGACAATATCCGCCGTCTTGCTTCGGCTTTCGCAAAAACCGCGCTGACCTGACAATATCAAAAATTACGCCGCGTTTCCTTTTCGGGAAATCGCGGCGTTTCGTTTATAATTATTGATCGACAGGCGGCATTTTGCCTCTTGCATAAAAAACACCCGGCGTAAGGAAACCGCCGGGCGAAAAGGAGTGTACAAGGAAATGAAAAAAACCTTTGTACTGATTTAGTATACCACATTCAAGCAGATAAATCAAGGAATAAAATGTGACGAATTTTTAAGCAAATTTATTAAAACCACCAGTCGGGGGTCAGCTCTCCCAATTTAACTACCCGGTTGTTATCGTAATCGATCATAATCTCGATATCCCGGTATTTTTCCGGCATCATTTGCGCCATGAACTCGCGGCAGGCGCCGCAGGGAGGCATTGTCCCGTCCGATGAAATCGCTATCACCCGCCGTATTTCCGTCTCGCCGTTGGTGATCATGTTGAAAAGCGCGTTTCTCTCGGCGCAGACGCCTAAAGAACAGGCGGTATCGACGCAGACTCCGACGTAAATCTTCCCGGACGCCGATTCCACCGCCGCCGCGACGCCTCCGGCTTCAATCATTCCCGACAAAACGCCGGGATTCAGCGCCTTTTTCGCGGCGTTGTATAATTGTTTCCAGATTTTTTCCATTTTAACGCGCCTTTCTTTGGGTTTATCAGAATATCATACCTCGCTGGCGGATTTATTCCTCGCTCACTTCGGCTATCTTTTCGCAGAGCTTGTCGATGGCCTTCAATATCGCCTTTTCCGCTTTTGTGTATTCGGAGGCCAAGTTTTCGTTTTTCTTCTGAATAAGCGTCGTGAAGGAGTAGAAGACCTTGCTGAAATTCGGGTCGAAACCGAGATAGCTGGCTCCTATGTCGGAAACATAGCTTGCCTGGATTATGTCGATCATGGCGAGCGATTCCTCGTCGCGGGTACTCTTGCCGCGGATGAGGATTTCGTTCTGAGCGGTCAGAACCGGAGTGCTTTCATAGCAGAACCGCTCAAGCGTCGCGCCGACAAGCTCGGGCGACTGTACCGTCGTCGGCACGCAGACGAAGATGGGCCAGGGGAAGACATAATGCTGCTCCTGCTCCTCGCTGTATTTCGGCAGCGGCAGTATGCCGAAGTCGACATCGGCGCTGCGAAGTCCGACAACGCCGGGAAGACTGGTTATCGAAAACAGCGAAAGACCGCTTGAAAAATTCTGACCGTCAGCGACATGACGGAAATATCCCTGGCAGACGGAGGAGTCGGTGAAATATGAATAGGCCTTTTCGAACATATCGAGCATCTTTTCGCTGTAAAATACCAGCTTTATCCAATCTCCGTCGGCAATCGAGCATTTCTCGCCGCAGGCGTAGGTGATGACGCAGAGCGACTCGGTAAGGTCGCCCGCATATCCGCTCTGATCGTTTATCCCGATCTCTCCGTCGCCGTCAAGGTCGACCGAGACGCCGCGGGCTTCCTCGTAAAAGCGGTCGAAGGTCCATTTTCCTTTGTTTACCGTTTCGTAGTGATTGTCAAAGCCGTAGTTGTCGGAAATTGACTTGTTGAAAACCATGCAGGACGGGTTCTGAAGCAGCAGATCCCCGGCGGCGTAGAATATCTTTCCGCCCAGCCGCATCGATTCGATGACCGGCTTGTCCCACCAGGGCGCATCCAGATCGACTCTCGGCAGGTCGTCGAGCGGATAAAGCGCCCCGGATACGACATAATCCTGAAGACCGTAAATGCAGTGGGTGAATACTATCTGATAGGCGTCGTCACCGGCTTTTACCGTCTTAAGAACCATCTGGTGCGTGTCTGTGTCCTGCCCCCAGAAATTCTCTATCTCGATGCCCAGAACTTCCTCGACATTTGCGGCTCTCCGATAAGCTTCGTCGTTTACCGCGTCGCCGTCAAGCTCCTCGGCAAAAAGATATTTGCAGGTCGACCATTGCGGCGCGATAAAATTGACCTTCTGACCTTTAAGGTCAAGGTCGGAAGCGTCCGGCGGCGGATATGTCGTTTCGGCTTCTTCCGCCTCGGCTTCGGTTATTTCGGCCGAGGTTTCGCCGGAAACTGCGCCTTTGTCTCCCCCGCAGCCGAAAACGGCGGCGATGAGCAGCGCGGCAAGCATAAGCGCGGACAATCGTTTCAAAAAAGCTGACATTAATATACCTCCCCGCAAAAAATCGATATACTATTACATTGCAAATTCCTGCAAGCATATTATATATTTGTCTGCGGGGAGATATATTGACAAACTGTAAAATATTTAAGGAAATATCACCTTTCCGCGGAATTTCTCTCCTTCATTTCCCGATACTTCCCGAGCAGTTCCGGAAATACCGAAAGACTCCGCTCAAGAATCCCGTTGAGATAAGCAATCGCGGTGCCGTAGTTGGTGAAGGGAACTCCTGCGTCGACGGAACATTTCATCCGGTATTTCACCTCCCTCGAGCTGAGCATGCAGCCGCCGCAATGGATCACGAGCGAATAGGGGGAGAGGTCGTCGGGGAAGCTGCCGCCGCCGGTCGATTCGATTTTCAGCTCTTTTCCGGTGTATTCGCGCAGCCAGCCGGGGATTTTCACCGTTCCGATGTCTTCGCACTGGCGGTGATGGGTGCAGCCCTCGGCGACAAGCACGGTGTCGCCGTCGCAAAGGCGTTCTATCGCGGTGACGCCGAGTACGGCGGTTTCGAGAAAGCCCTTGTGCCGCGCCATGAGGATAGAGAAGCTTGTCAGCGGCACCTCTTCGGGGGTCGCATCAGCCGCTTTGGGAAAGACCTGGCTGTCGGTTATCACCATTTTCGGCGGAGCTGCCAGCTTTTCAAGTCCGGATTTGAGCGTGTCGTCCTTTAAGACGAGAGCCGACGCGCCGGCGTCAAGCAGGTCGCGGATAGTCTGCTGTTGCGGCAGTATCAGCCGCCCTTTCGGCGCCGCCGAGTCGATCGGCGCAACCAAAACGGCGATGTCTCCCGCCGAAACAAGGTCGCGGCAGATAGGCGAATCCTCCTCTTTCGGCGCAAAGCGTCCGAGGAGCAGCCGCAGTTCGTTTATGTTGTATCCGGTTTTCGCGCTTACGTATATCTCGCCGTCTCCGGCTTCGGGAATTGCCGTCAGCAGGTCGGATTTGTTGTAAGCAATGATGTGAGTCAGCTCCTTTTCTTTAAAAAGCCGGAGCAGCTCTTTATCTGTATCGGTTATCCCCGTCGCGGCGTCGGCGACAAGCACCGCAATATCGGTTTTATTCAGCACCTGTCGGGTTCTCTTTACCCGAAGCTCCCCCAGCTCCCCCCGGTCGTCAAAACCGGGGGTGTCTATCATCATGCAGGGACCGAGGGGGAGCAGCTCCATCGCTTTATAAACCGGATCGGTCGTGGTTCCGGCGATATCGGAGACAACGGAAAGCTCCTGCCCCGTCACCGCGTTTATAAGGGAAGATTTTCCGGCGTTGCGGCAGCCGAAGAAGGCGATGTGTATCCGCTCGCCCGACGGAGTTGCGTTAAGCGACATATTTTTGTTCTCCGATTTTGTTAATATAAATTACATTCCCGCGCTCGCAGCAGAAGACGGCGAGAATATCTTAGCCGCCTGTTCGTCCGTCAGCTCGATATCGAAGACGTCCTTGTAGTATTTTTTCGTCTCGCCGATGATATCTATATCGGAAAAGAGTTCGGGATAGGCGGTCTGCGCCATCCAGAGCAGCGTTATCGGGGTGTCGATGCCGGGGGTGTAGCTGCGGTAGATGCCGAGCGGCATTTTGTAAACCCGCCCGTTTTTGACGGCGCCGACGCCGCTCCAGTCCCACGCGCCGATTTCGTTGTTTTTAAGGTCGTCCGGCTTTGCCGGGTTGAAGTTTGTGATGAAGATCAGTTCCGGGTTCCACTCGTAAATCTGTTCCATGTTGACCGGAACTGCGTTGTCTTTGTCGATTTCAGCGGCGGCGTTTTTCGCCCCTATCGAGTCCGCCCACCACTGGCCGAAGAACTTTGAGCCGGAGGTCGTGATATTCGAATCGGAATACCCGAACAGGAAGAAGACGGAGAGGCGTTCTTCGTCGGAAAGTCCGCCGACTCTTTCCCGGACAAGGTCAAACGCCTTTTTTGAATAATCGGCTACCTTATCGGCGCGGTCGTTTTCCGGGAAGATTTCGGAAAAGAGTTTGACCCAGTGATTCAGCGTCTCGATGCAGTTATAATCCCATTTGTTTACCGAAATGCCGACGGCGGGAAGTCCGGCGCCGCGGAGCAGATCGCCCTCTTCCGGGCGGGAGGCCGAATAGAACACTATATCCGGGTCGAGCTTTAAAAGCTCCTCTATGTTGATGTTCGTCCCGTCTATCCAGCCGGTTTCGGCTTTGAGGATTTCGGGATACAGCTCGCCCAAAAGCGAATTTTCCGCCGCCGTCATCGCCTGTCCCGGCATAGCGATTATCTTTGACGCGGAATTGAAGAAGACGGAGAGCGCCGCCGGAACCGGATAGATATCGCAGACGGCGATGCGGTTTATCTCGGCAGGCACTTCGACTTGCCGGTCGAGATGGTCGGTCACGACTCGGGTGCCGGTTTTCGGCGCTTCGGCGCCGCAGGATATGAGGACGGCGGAAACAAGAACCGCCGCAAGCAGGATTGAGAGGAATTTTGTCAGTTTTTTCATGTCAAATAAGCTCCTTTAAAATTTTTTCGATGGATTCGGTAAG
>DUUJ01000132.1 GCA_012841635.1 Clostridiales bacterium
GGTTTTTCAATATCCGGGTTTCGGGTACCGAAAACGAGCCGGAGAAAGGGCCGTTCATCGTCTGCGCGAACCATCTTTCCGACAGCGATCCGATAATTCTTGACGCGGCGCTGCATCATCAGCTTCGCTACTTTGCCAAAGAGGAGCTTTTCCGCATCCCGCTTTTCCGCCGGCTGATAATCGCGCTCGGCGCTTATCCGGTAAGAAGAGGAATGTCCGATGTCCGCGCCATCCGCAAGACGGTTGAGATACTCGAAAACGGCGAGGTCGTCGGGATGTTCCCGCAGGGAACCCGCCATCCGGGCGTAAACCCCCGCGAAACCGATGTGAAATCCGGCGTCGGCATGATAGCCTGGCGGGCGAAATCTCCGGTGCTGCCGGTGCTTATCCAGACAAAAGGCTGGAAGATTTCCCCGTTCAAGCGGGTTAATGTTATAATCGGCCGGCTCATCACCTTTGACGAGTTCGGTTTTACCACCGGCAACAAAACCGAATACGACAACGCGTCGGCGCTTATCTTCGAGCGGATAACCGAACTTATAACCGATCCCGACGGCGGCGACAGCCTGCTGCTCCCCGCGCCGAAGGAAAAATTTGAGCTGATAGAGGGACCGAAGCCCCAGGTGAGGTGGGACACTTGAATTATGAACTTTGCCCTCATTCCGGTTTCTGTTTCGGCGTCAGCCGCGCCGTTTCGGCGGCGAAGAAGCTTGCCGAGGCAAAAAAACCGGGAGAGCGGCTGCTTCTGCTTGAGGAGCTTATCCACAATCACCTGGTAATGGAGGAGCTTCAGCGACTCGGCGCCGAGATAGTCATGCCGGACGAACTCGACTCGATATACAAAGCATCACAGGACGCCGAAAGGCTTACGGTGGTGATAAGGGCGCACGGCATCGAAAAGACGCTTTACGAAAAACTCCGTCGGCTCGAAGAAGCGGATCCGCGCTTTCATGTATACGACGGCACCTGCCCGGAAGTCAGCCGGATACATAAGATTGTCGACGAGAATACTGTTTCTGTCGAAGGCGGCGGTATTCAAAAGCCGCTCATCGTCATCGGATCGCCGGGACATCCCGAAGTCAGGGCGATAATGTCCTACGCTCACGGCGCGGCTGTTGCGGTAAATTCCCTTGCCGAACTCGAAGAACTGCTCCGTCATAAAAAATTTACAAATGACGGAAATATGACGGATCGGCAGGGAGAGAGCGATTTATCCGATATGGCAGCGGCTGTCGTGGTAGTTGCGCAGACTACCCAAATGTTAACGGAATGGAAAAAATGTCGAAAATTTATCAAAAACCTATATACAAATGCTATAATTTTTGATACAATATGTAGAGTAACCGAATTGCGACAGAATGAGGTCGAACTACTTTCCCGCAGAGCGGACCTCATGGTTATCATCGGCGACAGATCAAGCTCCAATACCGCCAAACTGTATAAGATCTCGAAGAAGAACTGCAGGACAGTGTTTGTGGACGGAGCCGGAGCCGCAGCGGAGCTCCACGTTCCGGGCGGGACAAAAGTGGGCATCGCCGCGGGCGCCTCAACGCCCGGCGGTATTATAGAGGAGGTCATACGAACCATGGAACAGAACGAGAACATCAACGCCTCGATAAACGAGGAGAAAGGAATGGCTGTAACGGAAGAAAATTTTGAGCAGATGCTTGAAGAATCGCTGAAACCCCTTACAACGGGCGAGACCGTCAACGGCATAATCACCAGCATCAGCGCAAACGAGATCCACGTCGATCTCGCATCAAAGTGCACCGGTATCATCCCGATTTCCGAGATTACCGACGAATCCGGCGCTGATCTTGAAGAAATGTTTAATGTCGGCGACGAGATTGAAGCTATAGTTGTTAAGGTAAGCGATCTTGACGGCGTTGCGACTCTGTCGCGCAAGCGCGTCGAGAACATCATCAACTGGCGACGAATCGTTGCGGCTTACAACGAGCAGACCCCCCTTGAAGGGAAAATCGTTGAAGTCGTCAAGAGCGGCGTCATCATACTGCTTGAGAGCATAAGAGTCTTTATACCGGCTTCCCAGTCGGGAGTGCCGCGTGACGGAGATCTCGCTACTCTTGTCGGAACGACTCAGCGCGTCAAGATAATCGATCTTAACGAACAGCGCCGCCGCGCGGTTGCTTCTATCAGAGCGGTAATCCGCGAGGAGCGCAAGGCGATAGAGGCTCAATTCTGGGCAGAGATTGAAAAGGGCAAGCGCTACGAAGGAATCGTCAAGTCGTTTATGCCTTACGGCGCCTTTGTCGACCTGGGCGAAGTGGACGGCATGGTCCACACGTCAGAGCTTGCGTGGAAGCGGATCAAGCATCCGTCCGACGTCGTTTCGCTCGGACAGAAGATCGACGTCTATGTCAAGGATTTCGATCCCGACCGCCGCCGCATATCGCTCGGATATAAGACCGAGGAAAGCAACCCGTGGAACATCTTCATCGAGAAGTACAAGAAGGGCGACATAACCCGCGTTAAGATCGTGAATCTTATGCCCTTCGGAGCTTTCGCCGAAGTAGTCCCGGGAACCGACGGACTTATCCACATCTCGCAGATCACCGACCATAAGATAGCTCATCCCGGCGAGGTGCTGAGCCTGGGTCAGGAGGTCGATGCGAAGATCACCGACATCGACGAAGAGAATCAGAAGATCAGCCTTTCGATACGCGCGCTTCTTGAAGTCGACAAAACCGATGATGCGGCTGTGAAGATCGAAGAGGCGTCCGACGAAACGTCCGACGAAACACCTGTCGAGACGCCCGTAGAGACACCAGTCGAAACACCCGTCGAAGCGCCTGCCGAGGCATCCGTCGAAGCGCCCGCCGAGACTCCCGAAGCATCGGACGATACAGCCGACAACCAATAAATAATATCAAGCGTTGATTTTTAACCCGCGGAGCAGCTTTTGCGCCGCGGGGAGTTTTTTGCGCCGCTGGAATAACTTCCGCATCTGCGTAAGCAATCCGGCATACGGTATGCATAATCGCGCAATTTTCTTCCGTGTTTATATATTAAAATTCCGTACGGCGTATTGACATAAGGTAAATAAAACTGTATAATAATAACATCGAACGCATTTTCTGCCGGTAATTTATACAATAAGTCGGCAGCCGCATTTTTGACATTGCTATTTATATACCGAGGAGGATATGTAATGAAACCTGAAACCCTGCGAATTTTCTGCGCCGTTTTGTCCCTGCTGCTGCTTCTCCCTGTTATCGCTGCCTGCGGCAGCAAAGAAGCTTCACCCGCGGCGGATACCGTCCCCGAAGGCGGGGAAACCGATGTCGCAACCGAAGCCGAAACCACCCTTCATATGCCGGATCTGCCGGAAAATGACTGGGGCGGCTATGAGTTTAATTTTCTCATCAGCTCAAACGACGAGCTCGGCAAGGTGAAAAACGACATCAAAGCCGACGAGCAGACCGGTGACACGGTAAACGACGCGCGCTACGAGCGCAATCTCAAAACCGAAGAAAAATACGGCATTAAGCTTTCAACTCTCGAATGCAACGCCGGTACCGGCGGAGACGGCCTCAAGAAGTTCAGAGCCTCCGTCGCGGCGGGAGACGCCAGCTTTGACGCCGCCTTCATGGGCGGATATGACGCCTGCGTGCTGGCGCAGGAGGGAATGCTCTACGACCTCAACTCGCTGCCTTATATCGATCTTACAAATGAATGGTGGGATCAGAAGGCCAACGCCGACCTTACGATAAAAGGCCGGATGTTCTACACAACCGGCGACATCAGCACCGCAGACAACGACGCGACTTATGTCATCATGTTCAACAAGACGCTGGTGAAAAACTACGGACTTGAAGACTTCTATCAGGATGTATATGACGGCAAGTGGACGCTTGATGTCTTCAAAGTTGCCGCCTCCTCCGTCCATGAGGACCTCAACGGCAACGGCGAAGCCGACGTCGAAGACCGCTTCGGCATCCTTATCTGGGACGACTCGATGATGGGAATCGTAAACTCGACCGGCACCAAATGCTGCACCGTCAATCCCAGCGGCGAAATCGAGCTTACCATTTACAACGACAAGGTTGTAAACGCGATTGCGTCCTTCTTTGAAGTCGCTTTCGACAACCAGATCAGTCTTACCTATCAGCGGTCAAAGTATTCCGGCTGGGACGGCGTTCTGTCGCTTGATATGTTCTCGAATGACCAGGCGCTCTTCTTCATGCGCCTGCTGCTTGACGTCGCCAACCTCCGCAACATGGAAGCCGACTTCGGACTCTTGCCTTATCCGAAATCTGACGAGACGGTCGACGCCTATTATCAGACGCTCGGCTCCTGGCACTCGGTGTTCCTCTGCGTTCCGATGACTACCTCCGATCCGGAGCGTACCGGCATCGTGCTCGAGGCGATGGCGGCCGAGTCGATGTATACCGTCACTCCGGCTTATTACGACGTCGCCCTCAAGGGCAAATACGCCCGCGACGAAGAGTCGCTCGATATGCTCGATATCATCCTCGAATCCCGCTGCTACGACCTCGGCTGGTTCTACGCGATCGGCGGCTACAACGAGGAAGTCATGAACCTGCTGCGCAACTTCAAGCCCGATTTCACGTCGATGTACGAAAAGAGAACCAAGAGCGCGTATAAGCTGATAGATAAGATAAACACCGCTTTCGCAGAGATCGACGGGTGATATCAGCCGGAAGTCCGGAAAGATATTGAATTTTAAAAGCCTGCACTGTTAAAAGTGTAGGCTTTTTTGTTGTCATCTGATTGCGTTGAAGATGTCAAGTTTCAATTCTTCATCTTCTTCATATGCATTTTTCATTACTGCGGTTAAAATGCGATGCAATAAATCCCGGTTAATTTTTCCTGAGGCAACATGATAGCTGATGTTTTCGGTAATTTCAAAGAATCTTTTTGCAACTGACATATACCCGTTTATTAACAAAAATTGCGCTGATAATGTAATTGCAAGCCGTTTGTTTCCGTCCGCAAAACAATGGAATTGGCATACACAGTAAAACAGATGCGTCAATTTATCAACGAAGTCAGGATAATAGTCGTCATTCTGAATGTTTACAAGGACGCTGTCCAATCTGTCTAAGTCAAGGTGTTCATACATGCCGCCGCCGCTGTGAGTGATGGTTGATCGATGAATTTCCCGGGCGTTTTCGAGCGAGATATATTTTATTTCATCCATCACTCCCGCTCCTTTAATCGCCTTAGAACATCTTCGTTTTCTGTCATTAAACGCTCTATCTCGTCACCTTCGGCTCCGAGGAAACGGTGATATTCATCAGATTCAAGCGGCTGAATATATTCTTCCAACTGTCGATGAAAAGCATCCCGCAATGCCAGATCCCGGCTAGCCATTTTTGTTCTTGCACTGTGGATAAGCGGCTTCCACAACGGAAGCTGTTCGAATGCCCGGAAAACATCATCCGTTTCCCAGTTGTTCAGTTTCCTGCCAAGCTGTTCCGCTTGCTCTTTTATCAAGGCGGCTAAACCGCACTCATATGAAGCAACTAAGTTAAGGACTTCGGAATAAAGCGTATCTCTTATTTTGTCTTTCTTTTGAAGACGCAGGATGGCGCGGTATTCTCTGGACTTTTCTTTAAAAATGCTTTGATAGATTTTATCGGTATATATTGCATATTTGGCGTTGCCCATGTCAACGTAATCATGAAGAGCATCCGTAAACTCTTTGCGATAGTTTTCCTCCTGCAAATAGCTTCCGATAAAATCTTTATCCCGCTGATTTATAAATTTGGTGCTGCCGCCGGTTTTCAGGTTAACTAAATCAATGACGGTGTCTAAAATAAGCTGTCGAAGTATTCTTGCGTTTTCGCTCTCTGTCAGCAGCATCGCGAGATTGAGGAATGCCCGAAAATCGAATATCGCAAGCTGCGGCGTGCGATTGCTGATGTTCCCGACATTAATGTCGGGAACATCCTGTTCATGTATACACTTTATGAAGTTCTTCAGACGCTGTCCCCGCAGAATTTCATAGCCGTTTTTCATAAGCTCGTCTGCATTTTCGCTTACATACCTTTCGATTGTTCTTGTTTCAACATCGAAAAATGCGGCAACCATGTTCTTGGTAAGGCAGACTTTCCCTTCAAACATAATGCCTTTGATATTTGATGATTCATTTAATTCCTGAACAGCCAAATCATTATTCAGTATGTTTTGTCTGTCTATCCTTGAAGAAGTTAAATCTTTTGCCATTAATCAATGCCTCTTTGTAATTCTTTCGGCTTTTCGTTTCCGCGGAAATATTGTTTGTATAAACAATGCCCGGAATCTTGTGTTTTAACTGCTTACGTCAAAATCTATCTTACACAATATTATAGGCAATTTCCTGCTTATTGTCAATCATTTATTTTATTTAGTTTAAATTAATCAACTAAAGACATTCGTTTTTCCTATATAACACCCCCGCCGCAGACTAACATCCGCGGCGGGGCAAATATATTTCACAAGCCTTTACCGGCCTGTTATTTTTCAGATATGCTCGATGTCGGATCTGGCGCCATGCTTGACGCGGTCGCCGAGTTCGGCGCGCTTGGCGTCGTTCCAGTTGTCGACGGTGCCGACGAGGTAGCCGGTGATGCGGCGGATGCGTTCAAAGTGACCCTTGCCGTCGTCCTCGGTGCGGCCGCACTTTGGGCATTTATTGCCGATGATGCCGGTGTAGCCGCAGACGGGATCACGGTCGACCGGATGGTTGATCGAGCCGTAGCCGATTCCGGATTCCTTCATGCAGCGGATAGTGTCTTCAAACGCCTGAAGATTCGTCTGAGTGTCGCCGTCAAGCTCGACATAGCTGATGTGTCCGCCGTTGGTGAGGGTGTGGTATGGAGCTTCCCTTTTGATCTTGTCGAAGGCGGAGAGCTTGTAGTAAACCGGGATATGGAAGCTGTTCGTATAATACGGACGGTCGGTGACGCCTTCTATGACGCCGTATTTCTTCGCGTCGATGCTGACGAAGCGGCCGGAAAGTCCTTCCGCCGGAGTCGCGATAAACGAGAAGTTGAGCCCGTATTTCTTGGCTGCTTCATCGGTGCGCTTGCGCATGAAACCGACGATCTCGAGACCCAGATTCTGAGCGTCGTCCGATTCGCCGTGGTGCTTGCCGATGAGCGCCTTGAGGGTTTCGGCAAGACCGATGAAACCGATGGTAAGGGTGCCGTGCTTGAGCGATTCGGAGATGCAGTCGTCGGGCCCTAAGTTTTCCGAGTCAAGCCAGATGCCCTGACCCATCATGAAGGGGAAGTTGCGGACTTTCTTCGTGCTCTGGATCTTGAAGCGGGCAAGCAGCTGCTCGACTACCAGCGCGTGCATCGCGTCGAGGCTGTCGAAGAAGCGGTTTATGTTGCCGCCGGCTTCTATCGCGAGGCGCGGCAGGTTGATCGATGTGAAGCTGAGGTTTCCTCTGCCGCTGGTAACTTCGCGGGAGGGATCGAATACGTTGGCTATGACGCGGGTGCGGCAGCCCATGTAAGCGACTTCGGTGTTGTGGTCGCCTTCTTTGTAGTAAGCTTTGTTGAAGGGAGCGTCAAGGAAGCTGAAGTTCGGGAAGAGACGCTTGGCGGAGACTTTGCAGGCCAGCTTGAAAAGGTCGTAGTTCGGATCGCCCGGATTGTAGTTGGTTCCTTCGCGGACCTTGAAGATCTGTATCGGGAAGATAGGGGTTTCACCGAATCCGAGACCGGCGTATGTCGCCTCAAGCAGCTTCTTCACGACAAGACGGCCTTCCGGGCTTATGTCGGTGCCGTAGTTCAGCGAGCTGAACGGGATCTGCGCGCCGGCGCGGCTGTGCATTGTGTTGAGGTTGTGGATAAGCGCCTCCATCGCCTGATAAGTCGAGCGCTCGGTTTCCGCCTGCGAATATCTGAATGTGAAGTCGCAGAGCTTATCGGCGGTATCACTGCCGTATTTTTCAGAAAGGTCCTTTGTAAGCTGTTCTCTGAAAGCGGCGTTGTCGCCGTAAGAGGGGGTGCCGGCGGCGTCGATGATATCCTGCGCAACATCTTTCAGATCGGCGTCTTTGCCCTCGTCGGTCAGAAGGTCGAGCGCCTTCGCAAGATTTGCGCGGAAGTGGCGGCGGTAGGTCTTTGCGACGCCGGGCGCCATGCCGTAATCAAAGTTGGGAATCGACTGTCCGCCGTGCTGATCGTTCTGGTTCGACTGAATCGCGATGCAGCAGAGCGCCGAATAGGAGGCGATGTCCTGCGGCTCGCGCAGATGGCCGTGACCGGTGGAGAAGCCGCCCTTGAAGAGCTTCTCGATGTCGATCTGGGTGCAGGTGGTTGTGAGGGTGTAGAAGTCGAAGTCGTGAATATGGATGTCGCCTTCCTGGTGCGCTTTGGCGATCTTCGGGTCGAGGACATAGAGCTCGTTGAACATCTTCGCGCCCTCGGAGCCGTAGCGGAGCATGGTTCCCATCGCGGTGTCGCCGTCGATGTTGGCGTTTTCGCGCTTGATGTCGTTTTCCTTTGCGCTCTTGAAGGTAAGCCCTTCGTATATCTTCATGAGCTTGGTATCCATCTCGCGGAGGCGGGTACGCTCGGCGCGGTAGAGGATATACTCTTTTGCGGTCGCGGCGTGACCGTTGTCGATAAGCACCTTCTCGACAACGTCCTGAATCTGTTCAACGGTCGGGTATTCGCCCGGCTTCATCATTTTGTCGACCCTCTCTTCGACCTGGAAGGCGAGCTTCAAGGCGGTGTCGTAATCCTTTCCGCCTATCGCCTGCGCCGCCTTGTAGATGGCCTGCGATATTTTTTCGACGTTAAACGGGACCTCTCGTCCGTCGCGCTTGATGATTTTGGTAAGCATGATGTTACTCCTGAATGTTCCCCGGGGGTGTGTTTTTTTGGTTTAATCTATATGATAAGCGGGTTAGTCGCCGAATCAAGTATACTTTATATGGTCATCGGATTTTCAAAACCACAACATCTTGTGGTAAACCGGGACGAATACTATTATATATCATCCCGGAGAAAAAGTCAAGGGAGAATATTACACAAAAAATGTCGGTAAAAATCGTGAAAAATTCCACTTGACATGAAATTGTTACACCGAGATGGTATTAAATGAACGAAAAACGCTCAATCGGTTGACAAATGATTAACAAGGTTCTTCCGGGGCAGATTGTTGAGTTTATTTTTTGTATACGGCAAAAAGCCAAAGATTTTGTTTCTATTCATAAAATAATAACGCAAATATTCGAACAAGTTATTGCAATTTTACATAATGTATGATATAATTTAGTACAGTAAGGTTATACATTGCAAAATGTCTTTCGATGTATGATCGGCGCTGGAAACATTAAATAATGTCTTCGGGAAATAACTTCCCGATTTGAATATACGCTTCCAGACAACAGAGAAACGGAAGTGAAGAAGTTGAAGAAAACCAAAAAGACAAAGAGCCCGGCTTTAAAGCGCCTTTCTGCGGGAGCTTTTGCGCTGGCGCTTGCGGCGGCCGTGTCGGGAGTCAGCGGCTGCGCCGGCGTCGCGGTTATAAACCCGCCGGTGCCGGCGTCGCTTACCGCCCGCGCGTTCCATGTAAACGCGGCGGATATGCAGGTATCCTCATCTCAAAAGA
This sequence comes from Clostridiales bacterium, assembly GCA_012841635.1. Lineage (GTDB taxonomy): Bacteria > Bacillota > Clostridia > Oscillospirales > CAG-272 > JAAZGC01. The sequence continues at coordinate 9,595 of DUUJ01000132.1, forward strand.
TCGGAATCCCGGTCGAGCTTGCGATCGCCGACGCGGAGGCGCGCGTCACCACCGCTCCCGAAACAACGGCTCCCGAAACCGAAGAGCTGAAGGCGAGGGAGATACCCGAAACATCCGAAACGACGAAAACGCCCGCCGAAAGAACGACTTCCACAACGGAGTCAGTGCCGTCGAACACCGGAACCGCCGAACCGCGGCCTTCGGTTGCCGAACCGGCCGAGACGGAGCCGCCGGTGACGGAGCCGCCGGTTACCGAGCCTGCCGTAACAGAGCCTTTGCCGGATGCAGAAGTCAAGCCGCCGTATGATTTTTCCGCCCCCGTTCCGCTCAGCCGGACGGTTTACAACGATGATTACTTCGCGGACGCTCTCTTTATCGGCGACAGCCGCACCGTCGGCATCCAGCTTTACGGCCGGGTCAAGGCGTATTACTACGCCAAAGTCGCCCTGACCATCCGCGGCGTGACGACGCAGAGGATCATCCCCGACGGAGAGGAACGGCTTACCATCGCCGAAACGGTAAAGAAATACCCCCATTCTTTCAAGAAAGTCTATATCTGCTTCGGGCTCAACGAATGCGGCTGGGATATGAGAACCTTCCGCACCACATACGAGCATGTGCTTGAAACCATCCGCGGCGTATTGCCTGAGGGAACTCCGATCTACGTCCAGGCGGTGCTGCCGATAACCTCTGCCGCGGCGAGGAAGTCGCCGTACGGCATCAACAACACCAAGATAAACAACGTAAACGCAGAGCTCGCCGCGATGTGCCGCGACGGAAAGTATTACTACCTCGCGGTAAACGAAGATTTCAAAGACGAAAACGGCGACCTCAGCGCCAAGAGCCCCGACGGAATACACATGGGTTCTGAGGGAGTGCGGCAGTGGCTCGATTATCTCAAGTGCCATGTCGTGAATGAAAGCCTCTACGAATGGGGCGAATGAAAGGCTTCGAAATGATGAATTTCAAGAAAATCGCCGCCTTGCTTCTCTGCATTGTTCTGGCGGCAGCGATGATCTCCTGCGGCGGGAAGCCGAACGGAGGCGATTCGGCGCCGGTTGAGCTGGACGTTAAAAAGACGGCGGAATCGATAACATCGGCGACCGCCTTTTCGGGGGAGATGATAGAGCTTCCCGACGACTATATCGCTTTGAATTACAGCATCGCCGATACGGAAAAGATCGCAGTCTGGTCGTCCGGAGCCGCGACGGCGGAGCAGGTCATCGTGATAAAGACCAAATCGGGAGCGACAGACAAAGCGAAAAGCTCGCTTGACAGCTGGCTTTCCGATCAGGCGGCAATTTACGATGATTACGCGCCGGATCAGGCGGTCTTGCTCCGCTCGGCGACGATAAAGACAGCCGGCGGATATATCATAGCCGTCGTATCTGCGGATACCGCGGGAGCCGGCGCCGCGATCGATGCGGCAATTAACCCCTCTGCGGCAGAAACCGCCGCCGCGGAATAATAAAAAAGCGATTCGTCCGAAACCGAATACGGCAGGCTTAAGCCAGCCGGGAAACGGGCTTTCACGCTCCGTCGGCTTTCGGACTTATTTTTATCTTACGCGATGAAGACCGCAGCCGTTATACATAAAAATACAAGAATAAACCAACAGAACCCCCATTTATGATAAATATATGACCGAAAGACAGAAATACATAAGAAATTTCTCGATAATCGCCCACATCGACCACGGCAAATCCACTCTTGCCGACCGTATCCTCGAATACACCCGCGCGGTTCCCACCCGCGAGATGGAAGAGCAGCTTCTCGACAACATGGACCTTGAGCGGGAGCGCGGCATCACGATAAAAGCGCGCGCCGTCAGCGTCCATTACGACGCGGAAGACGGCAGCACCTACAGCTTCAATCTGATCGATACCCCCGGACACGTCGACTTCAACTACGAAGTCAACCGCTCTCTCAACGCCTGCGAGGGCGCGCTTTTAATCGTCGACGCGACGCAGGGAATCGAAGCGCAGACGCTGGCGAACGCCTATCTTGCCGTCGACGCCGGGCTTGAAATCGTCCCCGTCATAAACAAAATCGACCTTTTAGCCGCCGACGTCGAGGGGACGCGCAAGGAAATCGAAGACATCATAGGTATCCCCGCCGAAGGCTGCCCCGCCATCTCCGCCAAAAACGGCATAAATATCGAATCGGTGCTCCGCGCCGTCGTCGACCACGTCCCGCCGCCCGACGGCGACGAGGAAGGCCCGCTGCGCGCCCTTATCTTCGACTCGCACTACGACTCCTACCGCGGAGTTATCGTTTATATCCGGGTGAAGACGGGCAGCGTCAAGGAAGGCGATTTTATCCGCATGATGAACTCCGGCGAGGAGTTTGAAGTCCTCGAAGTCGGCGTCATGGCGCCTTTCGGACTTCGCAAGACGGATATTTTGCTTGCCGGCGACGTCGGCTACCTGACCGCGCAGATTAAAGACATCGGCGACACCCGCGTCGGCGACACCGTAACCGGCGTCGAAAACCCGGCGCCGGAACCCCTGCCGGGATTCAAAGAAGCAAGGCCGATGGTCTATTCGGGAATCTATCCGGCGGACGGCGCCCGCTACGGCGATCTCAAGGACGCTCTCGAGAAGCTCCAGCTCAACGACGCCGCGCTGCACTACGAGCCGGAGAATTCAAACGCCCTCGGCTTCGGTTTCCGCTGCGGCTTTCTGGGACTGCTCCACATGGAGATAATCCAGCAGCGGCTTGAACGGGAATTCAACCTTGACCTGATTACCACGGCGCCGAGCGTTATTTATAAGCTCAAAATGCGCGACGGCAGAGAGCTTTCGGTTGACAACCCCGCCGACTACCCCGAAGCCGACCTTATCGAGGAAGCCGAGGAACCCATCGTCAAGGCATCCATCATAACTCCCTCCGACTACATGGGCACTCTGATGGATATCTGCAAGGAGCGGCGCGGCAGCTACATCAACATGACATATATCGATCCCAAGCGCGTCGAGCTGCACTACGAAATGCCGCTGAACGAGATTATATACGACTTTTTCGATACGCTTAAAAGCCATTCCAAGGGCTACGCCTCCCTCGATTACGAGCTGCTCGAATACCGCCCGTCCGAGCTTGCGAAGCTGGAGATACTGCTGAACGGCGAAAACGTCGACGCGCTCAGCTTCATCGTCCATAAAGACAAGGCGTATACCCGCGCCCGCCGCATCTGCGAGAAGCTGCGCGACAATATCCCGCGAACTTTGTTTGAAATACCGGTACAGGCGGCGGTCGGCGGACGGATAATCGCCCGCGAGACGGTAAGGGCGCTCCGCAAGGACGTTTTAGCGAAATGCTACGGCGGAGACATCACAAGAAAGAAAAAGCTGCTCGAAAAGCAGAAGGAAGGCAAGAAGAGGATGCGCAAGCTCGGTTCCGTCGAGGTATCGCCGGAGGCCTTCATCGCGGTCCTCAAGATCGACGACGACTCGGACAAGCAGTAAGGTGTGAAATGTTAGCTGTTGATATAGGCAACTCGCGGATTAAAGTGGCCGACTACGCCCCCGACGGCAGCCGAAGCTTCAAATCTTCCTTCACCCTGCCGCGGCGCGCGTCGGTTGACGACTGCGCGGCGGCTCTGAAGCATTTGTACCTGCTTTACGGCAAATCCCCATTTATCGACGGAGCCGCGATAAGCTCGGTCGTGCCGACTCTGACCCCCTCTTTTTACGGCGCCCTCGAAAAGCATTTCGGAGTCACGCCGCTTGTCATCGGCCCCGGAGTTAAAACGGGGCTGAATATACGGGTAGAAAACGCGGCTTCCGTCGGCGCCGACATCGTTATCGGCGCGGTCGGGGCTCTGAGCGAGTTCCGCCCGCCGCTGCTTATAATAAACATGGGCACCGCCACCACTTTTACCGGTATCGACTCCGACGCTATGATGATAGGCGTCGCGATAATGCCGGGACTCCTGATGGGACTTGACGCGCTTGCCGAGAAGGCGTCCGAGCTGTCGCCGATAGCTTTGGGGAAAGTCAAATCCCCGTTCGGACGCAACACCGTTGATTCGATGAATTCCGGCGCGATATTAGGCGCGGCGGGAGCCGTCGACGGCTATATAGATATCGCCGCGGAGGCGCTTGTAAAATCCGGGACTTCCGACGCGGCTGTTACCGCCGTAATTACCGGCGGATGCGCGAAGTTCGTCGCGCCGTATCTTAAAAACAAAGCGGAATTCCGCGAAAGCCTCTGTCTTGACGGCCTTTGGCGGATATGGAAAAACAATCAGAACTGATCGGAGCATGACATGACCGAACGACAACTGAAAAGACTTCACGAGCTTTGCCCGCCGAACCCCAAGCGCTGCCCCGTCGAATATATGCCGACCGACTGGCAGGCGTTTGTTTTCCGGATGTGGGGACGGCTGACGCCCCGGCGCATCGCCTCCGTCCTTTCGGCGGACGAAGCGGACATCATTAAAGCCGCCGAAGATATGGGTCTCGGCGCGCCCGCCTGCGAAGATGTCGAGCGGGAATGGACAACAAAGGGCTACATCACGCTTATCCGCGACAGCTGGCATCTTGTCGATTACGACCAGATCCGCGAAATCGTCTCGATGACGCCGGACGAGCTGTTTTACACGATAAAAGAAGACGATTTTCTTCATGTCAAGCTCGGCGGCTTCAAGCCGGACCTGCCGCGGCTCAAAGCAACGCCGCTTTCACCCGAACAGAAACTGCATACCGCCGAGATAAAAGCGATTTCCGAAAGCTTTGACGGCAAAGTCGGAGAGTATGAAAGCCGTCCGTTCGGCTTTTCAAATGTGTATAAACGCCCGGAAACGGCGGCGGATCTTTCCGGCGGAATCCGCCTCGCTTATTCCTACTGCGCCTTATACGGCGATGTTTTTACCTCAAACGTCGATTACTGCTTCTCGGATGAGCTTCTCGCCGCTTACCGTGACTACGGAGTCAACGGCATCTGGTGCCAGGCGGTTCTTTACCGTCTCGCGCCGTATCCTTTCCTTGAAGGTATGGACGACGGCTGGGAGGAGCGGCTTGCCGGGCTTCGCGCGCTGACGGAAAGGCTTGCCGGATACGGTATAAAGCTGTATCTCTATCTTAACGAGCCGCGCGCGCTGCCGTCGTCATATTTCAGCGATGGCGCGCATGACGACATCAAGGGGCATACGAGCGGCGGGCTTACCAGCCTCTGCATCTCCTCCGAACCGGTCAAAAAATACCTATACGACACCGCCCGCTTCATTGCGGAAAAAGCGCCGCTCTTAGGCGGATTTATGACGATTTCCGGTTCGGAAAACCTGACTCATTGCTATTCGCATACCGGAGAACCCGACTGCCCGCGCTGCTCGAAGCGCCCGAGGGCGGAGGTGACGGCGGAGTGCAACAACCTGCTTTACAGGGGAGCTTCATCGGTCATCCCGGATTTCCGCTTTATCGCCTGGACATGGGGCTGGCCGGACGATATGGTCGGGGATATAACAGAAAAACTTGACCGCGGGATAATCCTCTCGGAGGTATCCGAACACCGGGTCGAAAAGGTCATCGGCGGGATAAAGACTTCCGTTTCCGACTATTCGATTTCAGTCGTCGGTCCCGGCGAGCACGCGCTTGCGTCCTGGAAAAAGGCGCGGGAGCTGGGGCATCAGGTCTGCGCCAAGACGCAGCTCAACTGCTGCTGGGAGGAAGGCTCGCTGCCGTTTATCCCGGTGTTTGACACCGTCGCGCTGCACCTCTGCCGGCTGAAAGCCGCGGGGGTCGAAAATCTTATCCTCGACTGGACGGTCGGCGGATATCCGTCCCCGACTTTCGCCCTCGCCTCGCTCGTTATGGGGCAGGAAAATCCGGAGAGGGAAGCGGTTCTCGCGGAATTTTACGAAAAGTTCTTCCCGGAATCCGAGCGGGAGATAATCAGAGCCGGCGCGTCGCAGCTTTCCGCCGCGTACGACAGCTGGCCCTTCCATATCGGAACGCTTTACAACGGCCCTCAGCATATGGGACCGTCAAATCCGATACACATAGAGCCGACGGGGCTGTGGGCAACCATGACCTGCTGGCCGCATGACTGTCTGACAGCCTGGAGAGCGATATATCCCGAAGAAGTCTTTGAAAATCAGTTAAAACTGCTTTCCGACGGCTGGGACAAGGGTGTTGAAACGCTTAAGCGGCTTAAAGGCAGGCCGCTGTCAGAAATGGCGGAGGATGTCCTCGTCTGCGCCGAAGCCGCGGCGGCGATATTCCGCTCGATGTATATCCAGACGAGATTTATCCGCCTGCGCGGAGACATCGAATCGAACCGCGATGAGCTTTTGGAACTGCTCGACGCCGAACTCCGCTGCATATATGAAGCGGCGGACGCGCAGAGCCGCCATCCCGGCGTCGGGTTCGAATCGACGAACCACTATTTCTTCACCCGCCGGTCGCTGAAGGAAGCGGCGATAAGCTGTGAATACGCAAAGAAACTGATAAAAAGCCATTAAAAAGGAGAAACTGATATGACCATCGGTTCCCGGATCCGCCGGCTGCGGATGGAAAAGGATATGACTCAGAAGGCGCTCGCCGGATATCTCGGCGTCGGTGTCCGGGACGTCGATTTCTGGGAAAAAGACGGCGAGCAGCCGCCGCTCGATATAATCCGGCGGATGGCGTTCCGTTTTGAGACAACGACCGACGAGCTGCTCTGCATGGACAGCTTTGAAGACGACAAATACATAAAAAGCGTCACCGCCGAATTCCGTCGGCTGATATCGGAAAACCGCGTTTCCGACGCGGCAAACGCAATGCGCTCGGCGCTGAAAGCGCATCCGAACAACTGGAATTTCCGCTGCATGCTGATGTACGCGCTCTATCTCGCCTGCGATCAGCCGTCGATGGTGCGTTTTTACGCATCCGAGATAAGGCAGCTCCACGATTCGATTATAGCCGCCTGTCCCGACGACTCGCTGCGCACGACGGCGCGCCGGCTCTACGCTCTCCATCTTGCAAGCGATCTGGGCGATACCGTCGGGGCAGAGCAGGAAGCGATGCGGCTGCCCGACCGCTCCGAATCGCGGCAGAACCTTTTGCCGATGGTCTGCCCGCCGGAAAAGAAGGCGGATTACCTGCGCAGAAACATAGTCTCGACCGCCGTCGAAGCCGTCAGAGACTTAAACGACCTTTTTGAAACGACGAAGGGCGACCTGCCCTCTGCGGCGGCAGCCGCGGAAGCGGCGGCGGAGGCGCTCCCGGCGCTTCTGGGCGGCGAATGCGGTCCTTTGTGGTCGCAGGTCTGCCGGGCAAGGCTGCGGCTGGCCGAGATATACGGCAGCCGCTCACAGCTCGATTCGGCGATTGAAGCCTTTTCCGCCGCGGCGGAAGCGGCGATGGCTTTCGACGCGCTCGATGAAAACCATGTTTTCCGGACACCGACCGCCAAAGGCGCGACGATGAAGAAAAGCGACTATGAAAGCGCGCCTCTCACCGTCTGGATCCGCGATAAGGTGCTTAAAACGCCGTGGGCATCGTCTCTTGCGTATGACCCGCGTATGACGGATATCTGCACCCGCCTCGGACGCGCCGCCTCCGCCGCGGAAACTGCCGCAGCCGAGCCTGAATTTGAAGCGAAGCTGCCGCCCGTGACGCCGGAAGAAACAGCGGAAGTCGTTCCGACCGACCTTTCCCGCCCCTCGGACAAGCCGGCGGAAACTTTGAATTGATAATTTAATGTGACATGGAAATGGTTAATGTAAAAAATCTGAAGAAGACATACGGCAGCCTTACCGCTGTCAATGATATTTCTTTCGATATCCGGAAAGGCGAGATATTCGGTTTGTTGGGCCCGAACGGAGCCGGAAAAACATCCACCATCAACATGATTATCGGGCTTTCCCGTCCGACTGCCGGAGAGATTATACTCGACGGCATAGATGTAAAGAAAGAGACGAAAAAGGCGCAGGCGATAATCGGAGTAGTCCCGGACGAAAGCAATCTTTACAACGAAATGGACGGTTTTGACAATCTCTGTTTTTCCGCCGCTCTTTACGGGATGCGCAAAGAAGAAAGAGAGAGTAAAGCCCGTCAGCTTCTTTCGCGGTTCAAGTTGGACACTGCGGGAAAGCGGCCGTTTAAAGCTTATTCAAAAGGAATGCGCCGCAAGCTGACGATAGCCGCGGCGCTGATTCATTCTCCGAAAGTCTTGGTTTTGGACGAGCCGACAACCGGCATTGACGTTGAAAGCTCCCGGCAAATCCGTGAGATGATAGTCGGACTGAAAGAACAGGGAACCACCACTCTTTTTACCACACATTACATTGAAGAAGCCGAGCGCATCTGCGACAGGATCGCTTTTATGGCGGAGGGGCAAATTGTTGCGTCAGGTACTGTCGCCGAGCTGATGGAGAGCATTACCCATAACCATACCGTTCGTTTTCTCATAAACGGCAAAGCCGAAGATATGACCGCCGTTTTACAGTCCCGCTTTGATGGAGTTGAGGTCAAAGCCGAATCGGAAAATTCGCTTGTGATGGTATCTGAGCGGCGTATTCCGTTATTCCCGGTAATCGAGATTTTTCACGAGCAGGGGATTGAGGTATACGAAGGAAGAGAAATTCGCCCTTCGCTCGAAGATGTCTTCGTAAAGCTTACCGGTATTGAGTCCTCGGTTCTGAAAAAGGAAAAGGAAAAAGGAGGAGGACGATGAATAGCCGTATTGCGTTCTGGAATATCCTGAAAAAAGATATCAGGAACTATTATCTGAAACCGCCGAATATCAGCTGGGGCATCATTTTCCCTCTTTCCTGGACATTGATGCAGCTGATCCGTTCTCCCGGTCAAAATGTTTTGGAGCTGCTTCCCGGTCTGATTTCGATGAGCGTTTTATTCGGAACGACTTCAATGCTTGCCGTCACTATTACCTTTGAAAGGAGCGGAAGGGCGTTTGAGCGGCTGCTTTTGGCTCCGATCGGCTTAAACACGATGGTGCTGGCAAAAATTGCCGGTACTGTCTTGTTCGGTATTTTCAATGCGTTTGTTCCGGTCATATTTGCAAGCTTTTTTATCGATTTAAGCGCCGTAAACTGGGGTCTGGCGCTGGCGGCGGTTTTGATGATCGCTATAACTTCGGCGCTGCTGGGGCTGCTGATTGCCGTTTCGGCGGAGCAGGTGTTTGAAGCGCAGACCTTTTCAAACTTCTTCCGCTTTCCGATGCTGTTTCTTTGCGGGCTCTTTATCCCGATTTCAAAGCTGCCGATGTTTTTGCGGCCGGTTTCCTATTGCCTGCCGCTCACTTACGGAAACGATATCCTGAACGGCGCTTTCAGGGGGGCAAATAATCTCTCTTTTGTCTTGTCTTTCGGAGTCCTGCTGGCATTTATGGCGGGATTGTTTATTGTCTGCCGATATAATATAAGCCGCAAGTGGATTTTGTGATTTGCAAATGGAAATAAAGAATAAAGAAACCGCCGACGTCTTTCTCACGCCCGGCGCGCTGCTCTCTCCGCTCCCCGCGGTGCTCGTCTCCTGCGCCGATGAGGGCGGCAAGACCGACATAGTAACCGTCGCCTGGACGGGCATGCTCTGTACCAAGCCGCCGCTCACATATATCTCGCTTCGCCCGAGCCGGTATTCATACGGACTTATCCTCGCGTCCGGCTGCTTTGTCATCAACCTGCCGGACGAGACGATGGCGAGGAAAACCGATTTCTGCGGAATTTACACCGGTAAAAAAGTTGATAAATTCGCCAAATGCGGCTTTGAAAAGGGATATTTCGAAAATTTCCCGGCTCCGTATATCAAAGACTGTCCGCTCTCGCTTGCCTGCGTAATGGAAAAGCCGGACGGCATCGCAAAAAATCCGACGCCGCTCGGGACGCATGATATGTTCTGGGCGCGGATAATAAGCGTCCGGGCAAAATCCGGATTGATTGATAAAAACGGCCGGCTGATGCTGGATAAAGCAAAGCTTATGAGCTATACCCACGGCGAATATTTCGCCGCCGGCCGAAAGCTCGGCCGCTTCGGTTTTTCGACCGACAAAAAAAAGAAATAATCAGAAAAACAAAAAGCAGAGGAACTCTCTTGAGTTCCTCTGCTTTATTTACCCGGGTTTATCCGGGACGCCCTGCGGCTTTATTCTAAAGCCCGTAAGGCGGAGATTGGTCTGTTTATTCTTCCTTTTTCTCTTCGGAAGCGGCTTCGCCGTCGTCTGCGTTCTTCTTCCTGGAAACGAGGAAGACTATCAGAGCGACGATTATTACAACCGCGACGATCGCGATGCCGACGATAAGTCCGGTGTTCATGCCGGCGGCTTCCGTTTCGGCGGGGGCGGTTTCGGCAGGCTCAGCGGCAGCGTCGGCGGGAGCCTCTTCGGCTGCGGGAGCTTCCTCGGCTGCGGGAGCTTCTTCTGCGGCAGCGGCTTCGGCTTCTGCGGCATCGGCGGCTTCAGCCTCGGCTGCGGCAGCAGCTTCGGCAGCGACGGCATCGGCGGCTTCCTTAGCAGCAGCGGCAGCGGCGGAAAGATCGGGCAGCTCGGCGGCGGCTTCAAACTCAACCGGAGTTATGGCGGAGTCGTCTTTCGTGCGGAAAGCTTCGGCGCCGGATTTGACCGCGAAGAATGCGATATAGTCGATATAGATCTTATCTCCGTCGGCCATGTCGCCGTCAGCGCCCTGCCACATCGGGTCGAGGCGGATTCCGCTGCAGGTTCCCTGCCAGTTCCAGGCGTCAAGCGCGGTGCCTTTAATGTTGGTGGATGTATAGATATTGGCGTTCGGCAGGTAGACTATATAGGTCTGCCATACGTCAACGTTCGGGACAATGCTTATATGGGTGCATTCCGGGCCGGCAAGGGAGTGGCCGGAGCCGTCGGTCTTCGCGAACAGCTCGATTGAAGTTGCCGGGCTCGGGTTCTTAACGCGGACTTTCGCCCACTGAATCATCGAAACGTCGGGTATATCGGCGGCAATCATGACGTTCGGGTCAAGGCCTTTTGCCGTGAATGTCCAGTAATCGCGCTCGGAGGTGTCATATTCGAGAGCGCTGACGGCAGATCCGGCGTCTGCTATTGCCTTTTCGATCGCCGAACCGGTATATTTGCCGAAGTCCCAGAGCAGCTGAACGTCGGGGTCAACCGGAGGATTTTCGTTTACAAGACCTTGGGTGAGGTCGGGAGGAGTGGTTCCTTCTTCAAATTCGATGGGGGTAATGGCGGAGTCCATTTCCGGGCGGAAGTTGATCGCGTCGTCCTTGCTTGCAAAGAACGCGACATAGTCGACTTTGATGTAGTCGCCTTCGTTCATCGATCCGCCGGCGTCGGAGCCGTCGTCGCCTTCCTGCCACATCGCGTCAAAGCGGATGCCGCTGCAGGTGCCCTGCCAGTTCCAGGCGTCTATCGATACGTTCGCCTTGAAGGTGTTGGCGGTGTAGAGGTTTGCATTCGGCAGATAGCAGATATAGGTGCGCCAGGTGTTGTCGTTCGGGACGATATCAACGTGAGTGCATTCCGGACCCGCGAGGGAGTGGCCGGAACCGTCGGTCTTCGCGAAGAACTCGACTGCGGTCGCCGGGCTCGGGTTCTTAACGCGGATCTTCGCCCACTGAATCTTTGCCACATCGTCTACGTCAACGGCTATGCCGACATAGGGGTCGGAGTTCGTTGCGGTGATGACGGCGTAGTCGGGGTGCGAGAGATCGTAATCCGCGTTGATGCTGTTGAATTCAGCGATGGCTGCTTCCATATCATTCGCGGTTGCTTTGCCGAAGTCCCAGAGAACGGTCGGGGCGTTGGCGGCGGAGCTGACAAACGTCAGCGATGAAATGACGAGCAGCATGCTGATGATAAGGGGTAAGAGCTTCTTCATGTATGTCATCCTTTCTGTTATCGGCTTTAATGCCGAAATGTTCTGACCGGTGAGAATAAGACGCATCGCAAATACCGGGAAAAAGCCGAGATAACTGCGCTTAAACCCAGTCTAATCCTATTATAGAACATTTTCATTCTTTTGTCAAGATAATTCGGCGATTTAAAGCAAAAAATACATCTTTTTATTAATTTCTGCGATATTCAACAAAAGCGGTTAATTTATATAAAGAATAAGGACAGAAGCCGCCGGATATCCTGATTTCGGAATAAAAAAACCGCCGCCGCGCCGCGTCAAAATGCATAATTATGTAAGAATCATATCGCTCCGCGAGCGGTTTTTGCGGGAAGGGTATGTTCCGAGGCCGACTGCTCTCCCGGAACATAATATATCGATTGTTCAAATAAACAGCTTTACAAAAAAGGAGAAAAATAGTATAATATAAGCGGAAGAAAAAATATTGTGCGGCAGCCGCCGAAATCACACACAGCTGACGCGGCTGTCGCGGCGGCGGCATTTAAAGTCAAGCCGTTTCTCTTCCGCGAAAGGAATAAACTAAGATGAAAGAAATAAACATAGGAGCAAAAGGCGAACACAAAATGACGGTCACCCCGGATGTTACCGCCGAAAAGGTAGGTTCCGGGCTGCTGCCCGTCTTTGCGACGCCGTCGATGATAACTCTCGTCGAGCTTACCGCCTGCGAGCTGCTTGCCCCGTATCTTCCGGACGGCATAACTTCCGTCGGGACGGCGGTCAACATAAAGCACCTTTCCGCGACGCCGGTCGGCATGGAAGTCAGGTGCGAATGCGAGCTTAAAGAGACCGACGGGCGGAGATTCCTGTTTTATGCCAGGGTCTGCGACGAAGCCGGGCTGATAGGCGAAGGCGAGCATGAGCGGTATACCGTCAAAAGCGACAGATTCATGGAAAAAACGCTGGCGAAATTCGAGACGATAGGGTAAGTAAAAGTTTTCGCTTTTCTGCTTCAAAACACCGGACAGTTGAAACATAAATAAAGGATCGGATCCATGAGTAAAATATCAGCTGAAATTTCTAACCTTTTCTGTCCGCAGACGCTTTTTGTCTACGGAACGCGGCGGGAGGACGGCGGAGCTGACTTCGGGCTTTTCTGCTGGATCAGCTATTATGCCGACGGCGGGCTTTGCATGATGGCGGGTATTTCCGAAGACAAGCTGACCCGCGACAATATCGAGAGGACCGGTGTCTTCTCTGCGAATCTTGTCACCGAAAAAACGCTTGCGCTTGCCGACTATTTCGGCTGCAATTCGGGTTATGACAAAGGGAAAATGGATATTGACGTCAATATCGGGAACGGCCGGGTGCTTGATGTTCCGGTGCTGTCGGACAGCCCGGTCGCTTTTGAGCTTGAAGTTTACCGCAAGGTCGAGCTTGATTCGGGGCGGGTTTATCTCTGCCGCATCCGCAATGTGCTTGCGGACGAGGAGCTTTTCGGCAGCGAAACGCTTGAAGAAAAAATGAAGCGCATCGCGCCGGTCTGCGCTGCCGGAAATACCTATTTCGGGTGGAACGGCGAACGTATAGCCGCCTGGGGTGAGCCGGGGCTTTCTGTTAAGGCGGGAAAGGCGGTCAATATCGAGATACGGAAACTGACAGAGGATCGAGCCGGGGATTATCTTCATTTTTTCGATGTCACGCCGCATTCGACCGGCAAAGACGAACACAGGTGTTACTGCGTTTGCTGGGCGGGGGAAGACTGCGGCGGGCGCGACTTTACAACTGCCGAAAAACGCAGAGCGGTTGCCGCGGAATATATAAAGAGCGGCGCGCTTCAGGGCTATCTTGCCTACATAGGTCATAAAGTCGTCGGCTGGTGCAACGCCAACGCAAAATCCGACTGCTATGATTGCTTATCCTGGAAGATGTTTATGCAGGATATAAAGAAAGACGAGCCGGGGATAAGGGTAAAATCCGTCTTCTGCTATGCCGTCGCTCCCGAAATGCGCAGAAAAGGTATCGCCGCGCAGCTGCTCTCCCGCGTTTGCGATGACGCCGCCGAAGACGGCTTTGATTTTGTCGAAGCCTACCCGAACAGGTTATTTGTCAGCGAGGAAGATGATTTCATGGGCGCCGTGGGAATGTACGAAAAAGCAGGATTTGAGCCGTTTTACGAAGCCGGCGGGAAGATTATCATGAGAAAAAACCTTAAACAAAGGGGGAGATAATATGGCAAACGAACCGTTTGACAACAGAAAATTCGAAACCAAAGTCCAGTATATCAAATACATGGTGCTCCGCGAGGTCGCGCGCCGCAAATGGGCGGGCGCCCTCGAAGCGGAGTGGACGGATATACCGCGGGTAATCATCCCCGGCAATAAGCCCACCATGCGCTGCTGCGTCTATAAAGAGAGGGCGATTCTTTTTGAGCGGGTGAAGATCGCGATGGGAGAGGGACGGGCGGTCAAAGAGTCGGAACCGGAAAATCCGCATGTGATTGAAGTGATCGATATCGCCTGCGAAGAATGCCCATTCGGCGGCTATGAGGTTGTGGCGTCCTCCTGCCGCGGCTGTCTTGCGCACCGCTGCGCGGACGTCTGCCCGCGGGACGCTATCATCTTCAATGAACGCTATGAGGCGCATATCGATAAGGAAAAGTGCATTGAGTGCGGCGCCTGCGCCAAAGTCTGCCCCTTTTCGGCGATAGCCAA
>DUUJ01000001.1 GCA_012841635.1 Clostridiales bacterium
CTGTCCTGATTTATATTTTAATGCAATTCAGCTTTCAAAAATACTTCTGGCTTCGGCAAGATCCTTTATTGCGCCGGCGTGTCTGTCCAGCTTTTCGTTCAAGGTCGGATACCAGACGGTTTGCTGGATTCCGAGGATGTTATCCTGCGGCAGCTCCTTTATATATTCGACTGTCTTTTGGAGGTTGCCGGCGTACGACCAGTTGGAGCCAGTCGGAATCTGATCGAAACCGCGGTCGGCAAGCTCGTTATAGTAACCCTGATATTTGTCGTCGGGATTGAAATTACCGTAGTACCAGTTGGACTGAACCACTTCTTTTGACATGCGGGCGTAGAATTCCTCCGGGTGATGCCAGACATAATCCGACCAGATCCACGGACGCGCTCCCGCCTGTTCCACCGCCTCGCACATAATCCCGAAATCATACCACCACTGGTCGCCCTGCCGGATAACGCAGTAGTTGTAGTTCTGCTGGTGCGAATAGGTCTCTTCATCCATTCCGATATGGAAAAGCTCCGGATGGGAGAAGAGTTCGGCTGTTTCGGCAATAAGGTCGCGGACGGTTTTATAATAGCCCTTTGTCGACAGCATATACGCCCATTCGCCGAGCCAGTAGTCGTGGCAGGCGGAGAAGTTCAGCTTCGGGATCACTTCAAATCCCATTCCTCTGAGCCTTGAAAGCTCATCATAGAGCTTCTGCTTTGACCAGGAGCCTTCGACCGCAAGTTCGGGGTGGCTGTCGTATTTGACTCCCTCGCCAAGGTCAAGCACTATCGTGTTTGCGCCGGCGGCTTTCAGGTCGTCGGTGATCTTATGCCATGCGTCCTCATCGAAACGCAGCTTATATGATGCGATGGTCTGCGGCATTGTCGTCGGCTGACCGCGAAGTCCGTTTTTATCGACCGCCGGATCGCCCCACATATTATATCCGAGGTGCGCAAGATAAACCCATCTGAATTTACTCATGTTTACCGCCTTTCCTTTGCTGCCTGATTTCTGTTTTTAAATTATTGATATTGAAATTTAATAATATATATGGTAAAATATTATTTGATATCTATGACCGGAGATAAAATATGTCACAACTGCCATCCGCAAAACATCGCATCTTGGGACTGTTCATAGCGAACGGTCTTGTTTACGGGCTCAACACCTTCTACAACTGCTTCATCCCGCTCTACCTCGGAAAGTATCATTCCGAGAGCCGCGTCGGGATAATAATCGCATCGGCTTCCATGGTTGCCATTGTTTTTCCGCTGATCTGGGGAATGGCGGCGGACCGGGCGAAATATAAAAACAACGTGCTGCTGACGGCGGTCCTGCTTTCTGCCGTGGTCTTCACCCTTGTCGGGCTGAACCAGTCCTTTCCGTATCTGTTGCTGATACTTATGCTGCTGATGGCCGTGATGTCGCCTTTTGCCGGGCTTATCGACACGATAACCCTTGAATACAGCTCCTCGGCGGGGGTAAAATACGGTCCGATCCGCAACACCGGAACCGTTATGTACGGTATTATCGGGATAATACTCAGCCTTATAACCGGAAGCGGCATGAAGGCTATTTTTCCTGCATTCGTCGTAACGGCGGCCGTCTGCGCTTTCGGAATAATGATCTCGCCGAAAGTTGAGGGACACAGCCACGGGCGAAAGAAATTTGATATAAAGCCGCTGTTCAAATATAAAAAGCTTTTTGTTATCTACGCGATTTTGTCGCTTTCGATGTTCGGGTGGAGCGTTTATTCCAACTTCTTCCCTACTTACATGACGGAGACGCTCGGACTTCCCGGCTGGGTCTGGGGGGTGAATGTCGCGCTGTCGGTATTCGGAGAGATACCCTTCTTCCTGTTTTTTGACCGGATATTCGACAGGCTCGGGATCAAGGGCGTGCTGCTTTCAAGCTCGGTCGTTTTAACCCTTCGCTGCGTTATGGTCGCTTTTTTCAAAACCTCCGGCGGCATCTTTTTGACGGCTCTCCTTACCGGACCGGCAATAACCATTACCATGTATTGCGCGGCGGTCTTCTGCAACAGGTATGTCGAGCCGGAACTCAAAGCGACCGGACACAGCCTGAGCCAGGCGCTTCCGATGGGCGGAACGCGCGTTCTGGCGGCGCTGCTCGGCGGGTTTCTCTGTCAGTATCTCAGCTTTCCCGGAGCGATGCTTATCTGCGCCGGGCTCTCGGTTCTGTCGATCGTTCTCTGGTTCTTCTTTATCAGAACCGACAAAACCGGCCGCCTCGATCCAAAGAAATAAGAGGCGGGCTTACATATTGCGCTCGATATAATCGCAGACGTCCCGGAAGGTATGCAGCTCTATGAGGTCCTCGTCGGGAATGTTTACGCCGAAATCCTCTTCGATCGCCATCAGCATTTCAATGACGTCAAGCGAGTCGGCTCCCAGATCGTCCATAATGTCGGTGAAATCGTTTATATCATCCGGGTCGGCGTGCAGCTTGTCAATTAAAATATCGCGAATCGTATCCTTAATCGTTTCATCCATAATGTTTCACCTCTTGCAGGGCGCCTGTTATTCTGATTCAGTCTTTTTCGCCCTTGTTGCACTTATGCTTTATAACTTAAAAAGTATATTTATATATCCTGCTCTTTAAAGCCGGCATTTTATCTGTTTTCGGAACGGTTTTCGTTTCTTGGCTTTATTATATCTTATGTCTATACAATTTGCAATACCTTTTTTAGATTTTTTTTGATTGTTGTCGAATATCGGCGCATTAAACAGGAAAAAGGGGGATTTTATGACCGATTCTGCCGGATATCCTGTCAGACCGGAAAATGTTATGATCATTTCCGATGTTATACTCAAATCCCGCGTACCTCTGAGCAAGGCGGAGATCGCCGACCTGACCCGGTTAAGTGTTATGACGGTCGGAAAGGTGTCTGACGAGCTTTACAAAGCCGGTCTTGTCGAAATGACGAAAGACGGCGGGGCGGAAGCCGGACGCAAAGCAGTGCTGTTTTCCCCGAACCCAAAAGTACAGATTGCCGCCGCGGAACTGTTCGAAGGGCATATTGCCCTTTCCTTATACAGTCTTGTTCCGGAGCTTCAAAAAAAAGAAACGGCGGCGGTAAACACAAAGGACGGAAGGGCGATATTCACGGCTCTTAGAACTCTTTGCGATAATATGAAAGCGCATCCTTCCTGCTGCGTTATTTTGGCCGACGACCTCATATCCGATGCCGAAACCGGGCGGCTGTCATCGGCCCGGACATCGGCGGGAGGCGACCTCGGAGAGCTTATATCCGGAGCGCTTATGACCGATGTTTTATTTGCTTCGGATACTCAGACGGCTGAAGCGATGTCGGAGGCCGAGAATATTGACGGCACGGTTTTTTATATCAATTCCTCATCGAAATTCAGCCGGGTGATAAGCGGCGGGAAACCGCAGAAATACGGAGACATATCCCTTTTGGGATTCTTTCCGGAAGAAAATGACGCGCTTTCCTTTATCGTATCGGCAACTGCGCGGCTCTGTCTTGCCGACATCGTAAAAATAAAGACAAAAAACCAGGAACTTTTCAGGGCAATTTCCGCCGCAGCCGCGCCTATCAAAACCGAACCGGCATTGAAGGATCCCCTTTCATATCCGGTTAAAATCGCAAGGGAACGGCTTGTCAGACGGCTGATTCGCCGGGGCAGAAACCGTGGGCGCAAATTGTGAATTGACGGTAAATAATAAAAATTGTCTTGACAAGGGATCGTGAAAGTGTTATAATATAAAATAATCAAAAAGCGATGACCGAAAAACAGAGTCAATGCCTCCGCCGCCGGAAACCCCGGCAGAATGCCAAAAAGCGCGGATAAAGGCAAACCGCTCTGACACGGATCTTGTAGGACACAGAGAGCTGCCGGTTGGTGAAAGGCGCGCCGCACACGATCATGTGGTTACTTTTCGAGAGCTCTGCACCGAAAAATGGCTTAAGTAGGCTGCAGCGGCCGCGACCGTTATAGCGCAGGGGATATAAGTCCGCGTGATGAGCAAAGGAACCGTATCCCGACAAGCGGCAGACAGATTATACGTCTGCAATCGAGGTGGCACCGCGGATATTATCCGTCCTCGTATCGAAAGATACAAGGGCGGATTTTTTATATCATTTTTATTTATTTTTTTATTTATACGGAGGATACCCGCCATGTTCTGGAAAATTATGATGATTGCGATCTTCTTCATCGTCACTTTCGGAATCGGTATTTATTATCGCAAATCAGCCAAAAATTCGTCCGACTTTATGCTCGGCGGCCGTAATGTAGGCCCCTGGCTTTCCGCCTTCGCTTACGGCACCACTTATTTCTCCGCCACGGTATTCGTCGGATATGCGGGACAGTTTGGCTGGACATTCGGCGTATCCGCCGTATGGGTCGGAATCGGAAATGCCCTTATAGGCTCGCTGCTTGCCTGGATGCTCCTCGGACGCCGCACCCGTATCATGACAAAATGGACGAACAGTTCGACGATGCCGAACTTCTTCGAACAGCGCTACAACAGCCGCGGGCTTAAGCTCTTTTCTTCGCTTATTATTGTGATATTCCTCGTTCCCTACTCAGCTTCGGTCTACAAAGGTCTTTCCGAAATCTTTGCCCGGACTTTCAACATCGACTTTATCTGGTGCATTATCGGAATGGCGGTTCTGACGGGAGCTTTCGTCATCGCCGGCGGCTACATGGGCACGGCGGTCAACACCTTTATTCAGGGCATTATAATGCTCGTCGGAATGGCGCTCGTCATCGCAGGCGTACTCCGCGCAAACGGCGGACTGCAGGGCTCATTTGAAGCGCTTTCAAAATTCCGCTCCGACGCTATGCCGGAATTCGACGGGGTCTATGTTTCATTGCTGGGAACTTCCCCGATCGACCTTATATCCGTCTTCATTCTGACATCACTCGGAACCCTCGGATTGCCTCAGATGGTATCCAAATTCTACGCGATAAAAAACGAGAAAGCGATACGCACCGGAACTATAATCTCAACTGTATTTGCCACTGTTATCGCCGGCGGATCTTACTTCATCGGCGCCTTCGCCCGGCTTTTCTGGGACAAAGGAGAACCGGTATTTGACCTGCTTGTGCCGAATATGATCTCCAAAGCTTTGCCGGATGCAATGATAGGCCTTGTGCTGCTGATGGTGCTCTCGGCTTCGATAAGCTCGCTTGCCGCGCTTGCGCTGACTGCCGGCTCGACATTTATAGTCGATCTTGTGCAAAGCGTGAAAAAAGAGAAGCTTGAACCGAAAAAAGAGGTCCTTGCGGTTAAAGCGGTCTGCGGAATATTCATACTCGTATCGGTTATAGTCGCCGTTATTCCGAATTCACTTATCACGGCGCTTATGGGACTTTCCTGGGGCGCGCTGGCAGGCGCATTCTTAGGGCCGTTTATCTACGGTCTCTTCTGGAAGAAAACTACCACCGCAGCCTGCCTTGCATCGATGATATTCGGCGTCGGATTTGTGACGGCGAATCAGATATTCCATTTCCTCAGCCCTTCGATGGCAGGCTCTGTCGCGATGCTGGCTTCGCTTGTTATAGTACCGGTAGTATCGCTGTTCACACCGCGTCTTGACGCCGGTTATGTCGACAAGATATTCGCCTGCATGGAAGAGAAAGTCATAGCTCCCGCAAAGGACGTGCTTGAAGAAAATTGATAAATACCGCCTGATTCATGGATTTTTGTTGAAAATTCCCGCCGAATCTGGTATAATATAATACGGAAACTCAAAAGAACAATATTATAATCGGGAGACAGATAAATGTCTAATGTTTACAATGAATTCGTCGAACGGGATCTGATAGCTCAGGCCACCGATGAAGAAGCCATAGCGAAACTGCTTGAAACCGAACAGGTCACTTTCTATATCGGCTTCGACCCGACCGCCGATTCGCTTCATGTCGGTCATTTCCTGCAGATGATGATCATGGCGCGGATGCAGCGCGCGGGACACCGTCCGATAGCTCTTTTCGGCGGCGGAACCGGTATGATCGGCGATCCCTCCGGAAAGAGCGATATGCGCAAGCTGCTGACAAAGGAGATTATCGATCACAACATCGGCTGCTTTAAGAAGCAGATGTCGAAATTCATCGACACATCAGACGGCAAGGCGCTGTTTCTGAACAACGGCGACTGGCTGCTCGATCTCAATTACATCGAATTTATCCGCGAGATCGGAGTGCATTTCTCGGTAAACCGCATGCTCGGCGCCGAGTGTTACAAAAAACGCCTCGAGACCGGTCTTACCTTCCTTGAATTCAACTATATGCTGATGCAGAGCTATGATTTCTACAAGCTGAATCAGGATTACGGCTGCAAGCTTGAGTTCGGCGGCGATGATCAGTGGTCGAATATTTTAGGCGGCGTTGACCTTATCCGCCGCAAATCCGGCAAAGAAGCTTACGGCATGACCTTCCGGCTCCTCACCAACTCCGAGGGCAACAAGATGGGTAAGACCGAGCGCGGCGCCGTCTGGCTGGATCCGGAGAAGACCTCTCCTTACGACTTCTTCCAGTATTGGCGCAATGTCGGCGACGCAGACGTAATTAAATGCCTCAAGATGCTTACCTTCCTGCCTATCGAAAAGATAAACGAATACGCCAAGCTTGAAGGCGCGGCGCTTAACGAAGCGAAGGAAACATTGGCTTATGAGCTGACGAGACTGGTTCACAACCAAGCTGAAGCCGACAAGGCGCTTGACGCCGCCCGGGCGCTCTTTGCATCCGACGGCGATGCAGAGCATATGCCGACTACCGAACTTTCCCCGGAAGACTTTACCGACGGCGCCATCACTCTGATCGATATGCTTGTCAAGGCAAAACTCTGCTCATCAAAGGGCGAGGCGCGTCGGCTCATCACGCAGAACGGCGTCGCATTCAAAGGCGATACCGTCGCCGATATCGCCGCTTCTTTTACCCCTGCGGATTTCGTAGACGACGCAATAATCCGCAAGGGCAAGAAAGTTTTTCACCGCTTCATTTTAATATAAAAGAGGAAAGGTCATATGACAATCGATGCAATTTTTGCCGAGCTTGAAACGCTTGAATCCAAGCTGCTTTGGATCGACGCCGAAAGGCTGCTCAAAACCGCAATAGAAGCTTATCCCGAAAGCGAGGAGCTCAAAGAAAGGCTTATTTCGGTCATGTTTCAGCTGATCCGACGCAACCGTCCGGATTACTACCGCGAAAAGCTGGCGCTTGAAATCGGCGAAGCGCTTGTCAAAAGCTCGGATAATTATGAAATTATAAACTCGGTCAACCGAAACCTCTGCTTCATAGAGGCGCTTCACGGAAACACGGAAGAAGCCAAAAAATATTATGACCGGCTTCCTTCCCTGGATGCGACACGCGAATTATACGCCGCTTATGTCATGGACGGAAATGAGCTGAAGGCTCAGCTCCAGCGCAACATCGAAAACTACATAATCGCTGCCGCCACTACCGCAAAACAGCTTGCTTTCCGCGAAAGCGGGGAGAAAGCCTGCCGGCTCCTTGAAAAAACCATCGACTTGTATGAGCTTTTATATGAGGGAGACGAGTGCGGACCTTATCTTTCTGATATGGCGGTGTGCGCCCTCGATATCGCCTCCATAAAGGCAAAGTGCGGCGATATCGAAGGTTCGATTTCATCGCTTGAACGCGCCGTTGACCTGGCAGAGCGCTATAATACATCCGAAGACAGCGGTAAGCGCAGTTCGGTTTTTGTCGACAGAATTCAGCGTAGGGCAAATTACGGCGGAACAAACATCGCCGAAATCATAAAAGATGCCGTAAATACCTCCGACAACTTCGCCGATGTCCGCCGCGACGAAAGGCTGAAACCGATACTCGCAAAACTCAGTTGATCAGATCATACCGTTTGCCGCGGCATACCGCCGCGGCTTGCAATTTTATATCATTAATTAAATCAGATGAACGAATATAAAACCGTCCGAGTAGCATCCGGCGGTTATGATGTCCTTATCGGCCGGGGGCTGCTTTATGACGCGGGTCGGCTTATATCCCTATGTCATCTGGTTTGCAAGATACTAATCGTAACGGACGACAACGTCGCTCCGCTTTGGCTTGACAGAGTCGTTTCATCCCTCTGCGCCGCCGGATTTGAGACGGAAACCGCAATACTGCCGCACGGAGAGGGCTCAAAAAGCCTTGGATGCTACGGCCGGATTCTTGAACGCTGCGCCGAAGCCGGGCTGACACGCGGGGATATGATCGCGGCTCTGGGCGGCGGCGTTATCGGCGATATCGCCGGTTTTGCCGCGGCGACATATATGCGCGGGATAGCTTATGTTCAGCTTCCCACTACCCTGCTTGCCGCCGTCGATTCGTCGGTGGGCGGGAAAACCGCTATCGACATAAAAGCCGGGAAAAATCTCTGCGGCGCATTTCATCAGCCGAAGCTTGTGATCTGCGATCTTGACACTTTTTCGACACTGCCGGATAAAATTCTGTCCGACGGAGCGGCGGAGGTAATAAAATACGGCGTTATCGCCGACCGGGTGCTGTTTTCCGCGATGCTTAAAGGAAAGCCGGATTTTGATGCGGAATATGTCGTTGAAACCTGCGTCAGAATCAAAGCCGATATCGTCGACCGGGATTTATACGACCGGGGAGAGCGGCGGCTGCTCAATTTCGGCCATACCGTCGGACACGCGATCGAAAAGCTTTCCGATTATGAAATCCCGCACGGTCACGCTGTCGCGGCGGGGATGGTTTATGAAGCCGCTGCCGCGGTGGCAGATAACCTTTGTCCCGAAAACATTGCCACGGAGATAACCGAAGCGAATAAGGCTTGGGAACTGCCGGTCAAGACTGCTTTTACCGCGGCGGAACTGGCGGCCGCCGCAATGCTCGATAAGAAAATAGACGGCGGCAAGCTGGCGATTATTGTTCCGAAATCGGACGACAAGGCTGAAGTTCGAGTGATTAAAGCTGTTGATTTTTCCGATTATCTGCAAGCAGGGGAAAGACTGCTCTCAGAGGAGATATGATGAATATCCGCATCGTTCCTCATGCCTTGCGCGGCTGTGTGAAGGCGCCGCCGTCGAAGTCGCAGGCTGTGCGGCTGATTATCTGCGCCGCCCTCGCAGACTTGCCGACCCGTATCAATATCGGCGGGGTTTTACCGGACGACATAAAAGCCGCGCTCGACGCGGCTGCAGCGCTCGGATGCGGGATTGTTGAAGGCGACGGGTATGTTCTGATCTCCCCGCCGGAAGAATATCCGAATAAAGCAGATATTTTCTGCCGGGAATCTGGCGCGGTCGCGAGATTTATACTTCCCGCCGCCGCGGCGTTATGCGATGAGGTTTCAATCGACGGAGACGCGGGGCTTCGCGCGCGGCCGATGGGTGAGCTTATATCCGAGATGGAGCGTCACGGATGCTCAGCCGACGGCGATTCCCTGCCGTTCAGGATTAAAGGGCGGCTGCGGCCCGGCGAATATATGTCCGGCGGAAATATAAGCTCACAATACGCAAGCGGACTGCTGCTGGCTTTGTCGGTTTTGCCGGGTGAATCTGTTCTGACCGTTGATGACAGCCTTGAAAACTCCGGATATATCGCAATGACGGTCGAAGCGCTTCGGCTTTTCGGCGCAGATATCAAAATTCGAGGGGAAAACTTTTATATCAAAGGCGGCAGGCTGAAATCTCCCTGTTCGGTCGATGTTGAGGGCGACTGGTCGGGCGCGGCGTATCTTTTAAGCTGCGGGCGGGGAGTTGAATTGACCGGTCTATACCCGGAATCCTGTCAGAGAGATAAAGAAATTGTTCCGCTGCTTTCTAAAATACGGACTTTACAAGGCGGAGAACTAAACATAGACTGCGGGGAGATACCGGATTTGGCGCCGGCTTTGGCCGCCGCGGCTGCCTCCTGCCGGGGAATTGTCAGGTTCTTTAACATAGAACGGCTGAGATTCAAGGAAAGCGATCGGATCAAGGCTATTTGCGAGACTTTGACCGCTTTAGGCGCGGATATATCACTTTACGAGGAAGGACTTGCAATCCGCGGCGCTGATAAGCTTCACAGCGCTGTCGTTTCGTCTTTCGGCGACCATCGGATGGTTATGGCTGCTGCCGTCGCTGCCGCTGCTGCGGCGGAAAACGGAAAATTTGACGGAGAGCTTATAATCCGCGGCGCCGAGGCGGTCAAAAAATCCTATCCGGGCTTCTTTTCCGACTATGAATCATTGGGAGGGGAAATATATGGGCTTTAATTTCGGAGAAGCGCTCCGAGTTCAGATATTCGGAGAATCTCACGGGGAAGCTGTCGGCTGCGTAATCGAGGGATTGCCGGCAGGAATGCCGCTTGATCTTCAAAAGGTCGGGCGTTTCCTTTCCCGCCGCTCCCCCGGAAAAAGCAGCATTTCAAGCGGCAGAGCCGAGACGGACAAACCAAAGATAATTTCCGGGCTGAAAGACGGACATCTTACCGGCGCGCCGTTTGCTGCGATTTTCGAAAATCATGATGTTCGTTCCGGCGATTATGAGGCTATATCCGACACTCCGCGCCCGAATCATGCCGATTACGCGGCTTTTGTCAAATACGGCGTATATTCGGACAGGCGCGGCGGCGGGCAGTTTTCCGGGCGGCTGACGGCTCCGCTCTGCTTTGCGGGAGCCTGCGCGCTGCAGTTTCTCGAACACTCCGGCGTTCATATCGGGGCGCATATCGAACGGATAGGCGATGTGGCTGACTTACGATTTGACCCTTTGAACATAAGTGTTGAATTTCTCGAAAACCTTGCTTTGAAAGATTTTCCGGTAATCGACGATGTCAAAGGCGGGCAGATGAAAGCCGTGATAGAAGCGGCGCGGGAGGAGCTTGATTCCGTCGGCGGCGCCGTTGAGTGCGCGGCGATCGGATTGCCTGCCGGGCTCGGTGAGCCGCGATATTACGGAATTGAAAGCGCCGTTGCCCGGATAATCTTCGGCATCCCGGCTATAAAGGGGCTTGAATTCGGACTCGGATTCGGTTTTGCCGAAGCTTACGGCTCTGATGTAAACGACGGCATGACAATGAAGGACGGTCGACCCGCATTTTTGTCAAACAACTGCGGCGGGTGCGCCGGCGGGATAACCGACGGCCGACCGCTTATCTTCCGCTGCGCTTTCAAACCGACGCCTTCTATCGGTAAAAAACAGAACACCGTAAACCTTAAAACCCGCGAAAATACCGAAATTGAGATCAAGGGACGACACGATCCCTGCGTTGTCCCGCGCGCAGTCCCGGCGGTAGAAGCTGCCGCCGCGCTCGCGACAGCCGATCTTATGCTTTTGGCAAAACCGGCGTTCGGAGGGAAATAAATGAGCGAAAATACAGAGAACCTGAATCTCAATAAAATTAGAGCGAAAATCAACGCCGCCGATGACGAGCTGAAAAGAGCCTTTCTTATAAGGATGGAGCTTGTAAAGCAGGTCGCCGAATATAAAAAAACCCGCGGCACGGCGATAATCGACGCCGGACGCGAGCGGGAGATTATTGAGCGGGTGACTTGCGGCGAGGATGAGCGGACGAAGAAATATCTGACGGAGTTTTTCTCCGCCATTTTCGATATTTCAAAAGAATTTCAGAGAGAAGAATTACAGTAATATAATGCGGGCGCCCGAAAGCGCCCGTTGTTTTTTATACTTCTTCAAAACCCAGAGGCGGCTGTCCGGTCCAGCGGCAGAGCTTTACATTGGAATCGCTTAATCCCTCCGGCGTTGTTCCGTGATAACCGATATAAAAATATCCGTCTCCGAGGCTTGCGATGCCGGTCGAGCCATGCGGCCATTCCCATCCCCAGACACCGCTTTTCCCGTCGTATATCCCGTCTTCGGCAAGGCTTAACACCGGATGGACTTCCGGAGTTTTTTGTCCCCAAATCGCGGTTCTGACCGGCGCCTTTGCGCCGTCGATCATGTACAGAGGGAAATTCGGAAAGGTTTTTTTCTTACCCGGATAAACGCACATCAGCCAGCGGCGGGAGTATTCGTCGTATTCGAGGTTCTGGACGCCGTAGGTCGTGTTGCCGGTGAAAACGAAGTATTTCTCGTCGGCGCGAAGACCGCTCTTATGCGGTGCGTCCTGATTCAGCGGCTTTTCGCAGTCTTTGAAGCGCCGCCAGTCGTATTGAACGATTATCTGATAATCGTTGTCGGTGCGGCTGTTGTTGCGGTAGATGCCGTACGCTATCATCAGCATTTTCGGCGAATTGGGGGCTTCTCCGAACACCGGGCCGAAGGCGGTGCCGTCGATGCCGGAGCAGCCGTAGCGGTGGTCGGGGGTATCGGCGGTGTCGCCGTCAAATACTCCGCTGCCGTCCGTAACTTCGCAGAAGTCCTCTACGACATCGGGCAGATAGACGGTTTTCATAATTCCGTCTTCTTCGGCGCTCATTCCGGGGCGGTCGATTTTATCGACGTCGAATACGGCGCAGTAAAAGGCCTTTTTCGCTTTATATTCAAGCGAGCCGTAAACTTTACCGTCATCGTCGTTGAAATCAATGCAGCCGAGATGACCGGTGAGCCCTCCGCAGCTTCCTATCAGATTTCCCGACAGGTCGGTTTTGACGAGCATGGTGGTATAGGAAAAATAGATGTATTTTCGCTCGGTGTCGATGGCGATACCCTGGCAGTGCGGGGTTTTGAAGGCGCCGCTGTATATATTATGCGGCAGGGATGTAACGGACATATCAGGCGCTCCTTTCGATTTATATCTTTCCGAGTATATTATATCACTTTAAGTATAAAAATTCTTTTTTATATTGTAAATCCGGCGGCTATATGATATAATTGTAGCAGAAATCATGTGTTTTGAGGAGTATGAAAATGAAACCTTATAAGATTTACATGGATCAGCCGGCCGCCGAATGGGAGACGGCAACTCCGATAGGCAACGGCCGGATGGGCGCGATGATTTACGGTATTCCCGGCTGCGAGAGGATACAGCTCTCCGAGGAGCGCATCTGGGCGGGAAAGAAACAGGACGCAGTAAATCCCGGGTTCCGCGACAAGCTGGAATATCTGAGGCGGCTGCTGCTCGCAGGAAGAGGCGCGGCGGCGGACGAATGGGCGAACGCAAACATGGCCGGAGATTTTCACCGCGTTTCTTCGTATGAAACCGCCGGCGATCTGATCATCAACACCGGCGATACCGACGAAGACGGTGTTGCTCAGAGCTACCGCCGGTATCTTGACCTGATAAGCGGTTCGGCGCAGGTATCG
Source organism: Clostridiales bacterium (assembly GCA_012841635.1). Taxonomy (GTDB): domain Bacteria; phylum Bacillota; class Clostridia; order Oscillospirales; family CAG-272; genus JAAZGC01. Next base: position 13,205 of record DUUJ01000001.1, read on the forward strand.
TATATCCGCAAAGGTCATATCCGCTCGAGCGAGTATTTCGCCTCGTATCCCGATGACATAATCGCGGCTCGGTTTTCCGGTCTTGACAAGACAAGAACGGTAAAAATCAGTTACGAGCGGGAAAACATCAAGAGCGTCAAGGCAGAAGGCAACATTCTGCGGATTGACGCCGCTACCGCCGACGATCTTCACAACTTTACCGTGCTTATAAAGGTAATTACGAGCGGCAAAGTAACGGCTGCGGAAAACAGTCTCGAACTGACCGGCGCGGCGGATATGTTTCTTCTCATTACCGCGGCGGTCGGACGTGTTCCGGTATTTCCGGTTTCCGAAGACTGGACACGCTTACGCGAAAGATCGGAGGCAGATCACCGCGCTATTATGGAGCGGTCGGAGATACTGCTGTCCGAAGGCGACTCACCCGAGCTTGCGACTCTTCCGATCCGTGAAAGGCTTAACCGCATACGAGCCGGCAAAACCGACGGAGGACTGCTCGAGCTTTACTATCAGTTCGGAAAACACCTGCTTGTCGGCTCCAGCCGCTACGGCACGCTGCCCGCCAACCTTCAGGGCGTCTGGAACGGTTTTATTACGGCGCCGTGGAACTCCGACTATCACACGAATATCAATCTCCAGATGAACTATTGGCCGGTCGAAGCGGCTAATATCCAGGAATGCGCCGCCCCGCTGTTCGACTACATGAACACAAACCTGCTTGAATCGGGGCGGGAAACGGCAAAGGTCAACTACCGCTGCCGCGGCACCGTATGCCATCATTTGAGCGATATATACGAGTTCACCGCTCCGGCGGACGGGGTCTGGGGACTCTGGCCGCTCGGTTCTGCGTGGCTCTGCTTCAATATGTATGAGCATTACCTCTACTCCGGAGACCTTGATTTCCTCGCAAACACTGCTTATACGTTCATTCACGACTCGGCGCTCTTCTTCCTCGACTATATGTACGAGGCGGATGAAGATGGCCAGCCGATCCTGCTGACCGGTCCTTCGGCTTCTCCGGAAAATCGGTATTTCGATGTGGAAGGCAAGCCCGCGTATCTCTGCATGTCGCCGACAATGGATGTTCAGATCGTTTCCGGGCTTCTCAGGATGTATATCGAGTGCGAGGAGATGCTCTCTCGCGATCCTGCGCAGAAAGCGCGGGCGGAAAAGGCGCTCGCCAAGATGCCGAAGCTTCAAATCGGCCGCAAGGGGAATTTAATGGAGTGGCTGGTCGATTACGATGAGCCGGAACCCGGTCACCGTCATATCTCGCATATGTTCGCCCTCTATCCCGATTCTGCAATCAGCCGCGACACCCCCGAGCTTTTTGAAGCCGCAAGGAAAACTATTGAACTCCGGCTTGCGAACGGCGGCGGACACACCGGCTGGTCCTGCGCATGGCTTATCAGTCTGTTCGCCCGTCTGGGCGACGGCGCCGGGGTTTCGGATATGCTGCGCAAGCTGCTCTCCAATTCAACCAAGGACAATCTCTTTGATATTCATCCTCCCTTCCAGATTGACGGAAACTTCGGCGGCTGCGCCGCGATAATCGAGATGCTGCTCCAGAGCCACAACGGCAGGATCGAGCTGCTCCCCGCCCTGCCGAAGGAGCTGCCGTCCGGAAGTTTCAGAGGCTTGCGCGCCCGAGGAGGGCTTACCGTAAACGCCGTCTGGCAGAAAGGCAGGATAAAATCTGCCGAGATTACTGCGGCGAGGGATGCCGAATTTATATTCATGGCAAACGGCGAAGAAAAAGCGGTGTCGCTCAAGGCGGGGGAAGTTTACGAATACATCGCCTGACAACATATACGCTGAAACAAAAAAGAAGAGGCGCGATGCCTCTTCTTTTTATTGTTGCCGTTTAAACGGTAAGCGCCGCAACGTCCTTCCACGCTTCCGCGGTCGGCTTTGTTACGCGCGACTCGACGCCGACATATTTCTTATAGCCGGACTCGGCAATCGCCGCAAAGACATTGCGGTAGTTGATCTCGCCGGTGCCGGGTTCAAGACGTCCCGGAACGTCGGCGGTGTGGAAGTGGCCGATAAGCTCGATATTCTTCCTGATTGTCGGAATAAGGTTGCCTTCGGTTATCTGCTGGTGATAGACGTCGTAGAGCACGCGGACGTTCTTCTGATCGGCTTCCTCAATCATTGCGAAAGCTTCATATGAAGACGGCAGGAAGTAGCCGTGATGGTCGGTGAGAACGTTCAGAGGCTCGAGAACCAGCGTTACTCCGGCGTCAAGAAGCATCGGGCCTGCGGCTTTGAGACAGCGAACCACGTTGAGATGCTGTTCATAGCGGGTGGCGTCTTTGCGTTCGTTGCCGGTCGTTACTATCAGCGTTCTAACATCAAGTTCTTTTGCGACTGTAATCGACTGCTCGACAACCTTTACGAAATACTCAGGGCTTTCCCGGTGAAGCATGGCGAACTTGTGCCACTGCTCCTTTACTGCGAGGTCGAGGGTATCGACGCACATTGCGGCAATCGGAAGTTTGTATTCGGTTTTGAGCTCTTTTATCCTGCCGATATCAAGTCGGCTCCAGCCCCAGAATTCCACCGCTTTTACGCCGGCGTCATGGGCGGCTTTGAAGCGATCGTAGAATTCATGCTCAGAAAAGAGCATCTCGATGCAGGCGGAAAGATTGATCATTTGAGTTCCTTTTCTTTATTTAACTGAGTTTATTCTTATTTTATGATGACTGCCCCTGAATGCGGCACGGTACAAGCAATGCGCAAATATGATACAAGTCAGAGACATGCGGCGGTTTACCGGCACTTTCGCGGTCGGAATTTGCGGTATATGAATTGAAATTTGTCTGTAATTTACGGATTAAGCCACTCGTCGGATACATTTATCATATAAACTTCACGAACGTGACATAATGAATTCTGCCAATGAGTGCCGACCCAGATGACTTTGCCGTCGGCAAAGATGGGATCGTGGCTGAAAAGCTTAAAATCCTGTTCAATTATAGGGCTGATAAAATTCCCTCGCACGTCAAGGACAACATATTCATAGACCGTTGTTTCGTCGTCTGTATACCAGATCTTCCGCGCCGGTTTTGCAGTGTCTTGATACCGCTTCTTCCACAGGAGCATAAATCTGTCTCCGGTAAGTTTTACGACCTTAGGCTCGGAATAACTTTGTGAATCAAGCTGACAATCGGTGATTTTCTTAATGCTGAACGAATAGTTAAATTTATCGACTATACAGATATATACATCTCTTGAACTGTCTTTGCCTCCGCTTTCTCTGCTGAAACCGAAGACATATTCCCCATCCATATCGACTGCCCCGCCCATGGTAATGCCGGTCCAGTTATCGCCGATCTCTCCCGGTATATCGATCAGCGAAACTCCTTTTAAAACTTCCCTGCCGGTTGTATCCATGATATGGAGAATCAAACTCCTCGGATATGCGTCGCCGTGGTCAAACAAGACAAGTTTGTCATAGTTATAAAAGGCAAACTGATTGAACGAGTGGCTGACATGATTCGGCTGAAATCGTCCGAGATCGTTTTCCACCTGCATTATGTTCGTATTTACAACTATCGTTATCTGGCTCTGGTGATTCAAACCGTCATCGGTAAGATATCTCTTTCTTGCCGTGTGTATGGTCAGGTATTCTCCGTATTCGGCAAAAGATACCGAGCCGAAATCAAAAGGTATGCAGGTAAAAGCATTGCCGATATTCAACGAATTTATGATGTTAAAATCGTGATCCGTTTGAATCAGCCTGAACACCGGAAAAGAATCGCTTTCATTCGCATTTTCATTTCCGAGGATAAAATAGTTGTAATTAATGCCGTGGTAAAATCCCCCGTAATAACCGTCGGTAAATGCAAGCTCTTTTTTATCCGCCAGGTTCCAGTTCTCATCGAATTTTTCTATCGTTACTCCTGATGTATCAGGCAATTTGGTCAATATGAAATAATAACCGTTATCATAATAGGCGCTTTCCTTGGGGCACGTCCCCCATGTGCGGTTAGGTTCCCAGGAACTGGTGTATTTATTGTCCAAAGGCTCAAGAGTGATAACGCCCTTCCCCAATTTTGCCGAAAGAGCGCTGCCATCCCTGCAAAGTGGTCGGGTGATAACATCCCAGATATAAGTAAATGCCTCCCTGCGGGAAAGATCTTTATTTTCTATCGGAATCCCGAGCTGCATGAGCTTTTGATCGACATCATCCCACGGAACATCATACCCCATGGCTCTGAGCATGACTGCGCCGAGCTGCTTGCCTTTGACTACGCTCTTAGGGGCAAATATGTTATTCCCGACGCCCTGCATAAGTCCGCTCTGCGTACAATAAGCGACAAAAGGTCTTGCCCAATCGCTGATTTCATCGGTGTCGCTGTATTGCGAGGACAAATTCACAATCAGCGCCACATCTTTTAATGCGTTTATCTCAAGAATTATGGAAGCAAGCTGTTCTCTCGTAAGCGGCTCTGATTCATTCAGCGCCATGGCGGAATCGCTCATCCCCTTGATAAACCCCGCCTTATAGAGCCTCTCCCCGCCATATGCATAAACGGGATTTATCATCGAAACGACAATAAGAAGAGTCAAAATAAATGCAAAACAAATTTTACACAGATGATTAAGACTTTTGTTCACTGTTATTTTCCCCCAAACCCCTCTTAAAGTCTGTTAAGGTTTATTTCTTCTTTTTAAGGATAACTGCTCCGGAAAGAGCGGCTGCTGCGAGGGTAAGCGCGAAGATATCGAAGGTCTGCGGCGAGGGCGCTGCGGCGGCAGGAACTGCTTCGGCTGCGGGCGCCGGTTCTGCTGCTGCTTCGGGAGCTGCTTCGGCTGCCGGTTCTGCTGCCGGTTCGGTTTCAATTATTACCGGTTCCTCAAATATAACTTTACCGAACACCGAGGGATCCTGCCAGGCGGTGTTGTCCCCGTCGGACCAACCGTAAGCGCCTGTGCGGCTGGTGGCATCGGCAGACTGGTTGTTGATCTGGATATCGAAACCGATGACAGTTCCGGCTTTCATATTGACTCCGCCGTTGAAGGTTTTGAGAGCGAAGGAAGCTTCATATATGAAACCGGTTTCGGTTACGACGGAAACCAGCTTATAGCAATTCTGAAACGCTTCGATGCCGGCGTCGGTACCGGTGAAGCTGGTGTTGTCAACATCGTCGGCTTTAAAGCCAAAATAAACGACGTCATCTGTCGAGTAATCGTTTACATCGGTGTCGAGCGGGTCGAAATAGATCTCGGCGCCGTCGCCCCAGGAAACGTTACCGTCAAAATTATGCTCGGTATCGTTTACTTCGATGTAGAAATAAAAAGCATTCTCATCCCAGAGAGCGCGCCATACGGCGGTAACGCCGCCGTCTTCGCCGTCTTTGAGTTTGTCTATCTTATACTCTTCGGCAGTCTGCCAGACATCGTCCATAACACCGTCGACAACGGGAGTGCCGTAAGCGGCTTTGGCGACAGGAACATCCGCAAATGCGGGGATTGCGAGCAGCGCTATAAGCGCGGCTGCAAGCAGCACGGTAAACTTTCTCATTTTCTTTTCCTTTCGGTTTTAATAAATATATTTGGTTTAATTATGCGCCAAATGCGGAAAAGAGGGATGATTCCCCCTTTTCCTGCGTATTTTATTAATAGTTGAACACCTTGCCGGTCTTAATCGACTCGTTGGCGTCTATGCAGAGACGGAGAGTCTTGAGAGCGTCGGAATAGGGAGAACGGATGGCCGAGCCGTCGCCGGATTTGACTGCGTCGATGAATACGCGGTCTTCGGTGACGCCCTGGTCTTCCTGGCGGGCGAACTGCTCATCGCTGTCAGCGGTGCGGAAACGGACTCCCGAGCGGAGACGATACTCAACGGTAGCGTCCTTGCAGTTGATGGTCATGCCGCTGCCCGGAATGCCGCCGACTCCGACGTTGTAGCAGGAGGTAAAGATATTGGCGATAACGCCGTTTTCAAATGTCAGAACGCAGGAGGAATAATCGTCGACGTTGTAGCCGGGAACGTTGTATTCCGGGGCTTCCGGCTCAACTATGCCGCGGCCGCCGGCGCAGTAAAGCGTCTTGACTTCGCCGAAGAGATAGCGGGCCATATCGAACAGGTGAACGTTCTGCTCAACGATCTGTCCGCCGGATGTGCCCTGACGTCTCCACCAGGCTACGCCGGGGATTCCGCCGATCCATGCGGCCTGAACCAGACCTACTTTGCGGTCGGCGATGAAGTCTTTGATGCGGTCGGTGATGTCCTGATATCTGTCCTGGAAGCCGACGCCGGTCAGAAGACCCTTCTTCTCTGCCTGCGCACAGATGTCGGCTGCAAGGTCATAATCGAGCGCCATCGGCTTCTCAACGAAGAAATGGCAGCCTTTATCGATTACATAATACTCGATTTCGCCGTGGCAATAAGGCGGAACGCAGATGTAAACCACTTCCGGTTTGGTTTCGTTGATCATCTGACGGAAATCGGAATAGGACTCGCCGGTGCCGGCTCTTTCTTTAAAGCTGTCAGCCTTCGATTTGACTGTATCGGCAAAACCGACAAGCTCTACATCATCGAAGTTTACGAGGTGACTGAAATGATATCCGCCGATTCCGCCGCATCCGACGATGGCTACTCTTACTTTGCTCATAATAAACCGCTTTCTCCGACGCATTTTATGTATATTTTAAACGGTCATCCCGACTTTTCCGGCGCCGGTCGGAAAGCCGGGTTTTCCAACCCTATGATAACACAAATATCCCTTTTTGTCAAGAGAATTCAGAAAAATGAGTTTCTTTATATCAGAGTATCAAAACAATAAAAAGTTTACAATTATTTGCCCCGGCAAGGCTTTAATAAAACCGATATATATTGTATAATAAAGGATAAGTTTATATCAATATCGGGAGTTAATGCAGTCAAATGATTTTTGAAAACATCCTTGCGCTGACGCTTGCGGAAGCCGCAGCTGCTCCAGGAATGACCGGGTACGGCAGCTGGACGACACTTATAATGCTGGCAATCGTTGCAGCGGTGTTCTATTTCTTCCTCTACCGCCCGCAGAAAAAGCAGGAGGCGGAGACAAACAAGATGCGCAACAGCCTTGAAGTCGGCGACGAAGTTACTACCGTCGGCGGCATCATCGGAGCCGTGGTTTCAATTAAGGGCGAGACCGTCACCATCGAGACCTCTGCCGACCGCACGAAAATAAGGGTTCTCCGCGATTCGATCCGTTCAATTGACGTCCCGATCAATCCCAAGAAGGAAGAACCCAAGACCCCCGCAAAATTAAAGAAAGCCGAGAAGGCTGAAAAAGTCGAAGATGGCAAAAAATCCGACGACGCAAAAAAGTGAGTTAATATTAAAGTATTCAGAGGTAACTGAAATGAAAAACGTAAAAACGCTCAATAAATCCACCTACGCAAAGAAGTCAGTAAACGCCGGATGCGGCGAATGCCAGGTAAGCTGCCAGTCTGCATGCAAGACCAGCTGCACCGTTGCCAACCAGAAGTGCGAGAAGAAGAATAAGAAATAATCAATAATGCTGCATCAGTTTGAACAAAACGGATATAACATTGCATTGGACAGCGCTTCCGGCGCTGTCCATGTTTTAAGCCCTCTCGCCGCGTCGGTATTGCGGCAGATGGCTTCCCTGCCCCTGCCGCCTTCAAAGCAGCCGCCGGAGGGTTATTCGGAAGAAAAAGCCGAATGCTGGGATGACCTTTATTCCCTTTACGAAGACGGCACGCTTTTCTCGGATGATATCGACATGGAGAACGCCTCATACGCGAGCGGTCTCATCAAGTCGATGTGCCTGCATGTCAGCCATGACTGCAATATGCGCTGCCGCTACTGCTTTGCCGGTACCGGTGACTTCCACCGTGGCAGACAGCTGATGGATCTCGAAACCGGAAAAAAGGCGATAGATTTCCTTTTAAAAGAATCGGGGCCAATCAAGAATCTCGAGCTTGACTTTTTCGGCGGAGAGCCGCTTTTGAATTTCGACGTCGTAAAAGAGCTTGTCAGATACGGACGGGAAAAAGAAGCGCCTCTCGGCAAGAATATCCGTTTCACGATAACCACCAACGGCGCCCTGCTTGACGACGACAGCATTGCGTTCATCAACGAACATATGTACAACGCCGTATTAAGCGTTGACGGCCGCCGCGAAGTAAACGACCTCAACCGCCCCTTTGAAGACGGAAGCGGCAGTTACGATACGATAATCCCGAAATTCAAGCGGCTTGTCAAAGACAGGAACGCCGACTGGTATGTTCGCGGAACATACACCCGCGACAACCTTGATTTTGCCGAGGATGTGCTTTCGCTGAATGACGAAGGGTTTGATCAGATCTCGGTCGAGCCGGTGGTGCTGCCGGAAGATAATCCGATGGCGCTGAGAGAAGAAGATCTGCCGGTGATTGAGGCGGAATATGAGCGGCTTGCGAAGGAAATGATCGAGCGTTACCGCGAAGGAAGACCCTTTACCTTCTTCCACTTCATGATCGACCTTGACGCCGGTCCCTGCGTTTACAAACGGCTCAAGGGCTGCGGATGCGGCGCGGAATATGTCGCGGTCACTCCCGGAGGGGATATCTATCCATGCCATCAGTTCGTTGAATATCCCGAATATAAGATGGGCAATGTAAACGAAGGCAAAGTCGACCGCGCAGCCCAGAGGAAATTCATGCGCTGCGCCATTACCAGGAACAGCGAATGCAAGCTCTGCTGGGCCAAATATTTCTGCGGCGGCGGCTGTCCCGCGAATAATTACGGCTTCAACCGCGATATCGAAAAACCTTATAAGTTAGGCTGCGATATCGAACGCAAGCGTGTCGAATGCGCGCTTATGATAAAGGCTGCCGAAGCGGAAATAGACGAAGAACGCGAAAACTCATTGATAGCCGGCATATAAACGCCGGTTACGGACAACAAAAAAACGAGGACAGTACGGAAATGGATTCCGTTTCTGTCCTCGTTTTGGTTTTTTGTTATCTGGATAACACGTCGTCAAATATCTTTTTCGCCCAGCTTTCGATTTTTTCTTTTTCTTCGGGTTTAAGTTTTTTTATGAAGCTGAGGAAGGGGACATCGACATACAGGGTCTCGCCGACCACTTGGGTCCCGGCTTCGCGAAGAGTGTTGGCGACTGCGTCAACCGTCGCTTTGTCTCCGTTGGCGAAGATGGCGACATAGGTTGCCCTCGATTTATCCATCGAGCCGCAGAAAAGCCGAAGATCGTCCGGAAGCTGCTTGCCGACTTTTACTCCGATATAGACAAGGCGGTCATTGTTGCAGGAATACGCCGGAGGTATCTTGTCTACCGGCTTTTCTCCGCCCAGCATATCATAAATAGCTTCGCCGTAGCTCCTGATCTTGCCGGTTTCCGGATATACAAGCACACGTGTTTTGATAGCCATAATTTTCACTCCCATCATAATATTTTGCTTGTATTATTATAACATATTCCGAACGGTAATGTTATACTTTTGGCGTAAATATTTTATTTTTGTAAATAATCATAAAATCAGATAGCTGTATTTGTGCATTATGCCAAACAGGCTATCTACCTTTAATCGCTTGACAATTCTTCTCCCGTGTGGTATACTGATTTCAAACTGTTCAGACGGAAGGTATTATAATATGTTAATAACCATAATCGGCCGCGGTCACAGCGGTACCCGCGCCATAAGCAACACTCTTAAGGATTCCGGCGTATATATGGGAGAGCCGCTCAACGGCTCGTATGACCTTATCCCTCCGGACGATATGTATGAGGCGGCGAGGGTTTTCAGTTTTTATGTCAAATATAAGGGAAACCTTGAGTGGGATTTTTCAAGAGTGCTTGAAGGTCCCATCGACCCGAAATTCAAGCAGCTGATCGAAAGCTACCTTCATACCGTGCTTTCCTCGAAAGCGGCTTACCGCGGCTGGAAAATTCCCGAGACAACCCTTGTTTACCCCTGGATACAGCGGATGTTTCCGGAAATATTCTACATTTACTGGGTCCGCGACCCGCGCGACTGCATTTTGAATTCCCATGTAACCGACGATCTCTCGTTTTTCAACGTACCCTATGACCACACCGATAATCTGCGTCTCCGCCGGGCGATAAGCTGGAAATATCAGCGTGAAATAGTGAAGGCAACGCCCAGACCGAGATTCTGGCATACAACCCGATTCGAAGACATGGTTTTGGAGCAGGAGAAGACGCTTAAGAGCCTTGAAAGCTATCTCGGAATACCGCTTGCAAGAATCGAGATGCGGCCGGAATCGGTCGGCAGATACAAGACCGCGGAAGGCGAATATATGTTTGATTTCTTCAAAGAAGACATGGACGAATGCGGATATAAATATTAAAGGGGGAAAAAATTACATGAGAAAATTCAGCGATTGGCGGGTAGGCGCCTCCACAGCCTGTTTCGGCGCCTGGACACCCGAGTTGTGCGCGGAATATCGTGACGCCGGGATAAAGTCTATGGAGCTTTCACAGGGTTACGATTCTCTTTTAAATCAGCTTTTATTTATTGATCGGGCAGAACATATAGGCGAGACTACCCGCTCATACGGGGTCGAGCTGCGTTCGCTGCACCTGCCTTTCAGCGGAGAACTTGATCTCAGCCGTCCCGACGAATTTGCGGAGAAAACGGTCGAGCTCCACCTGAGGCTTATCGAAGCTTCCAAAAGAGCCGGGATACCGCTTATGGTGGTTCATCCTTCTTCCGAGCCGATAAAAGACGAAGACAGACCTACGCGGCTGGAGATATCAAAGAAAAATCTGAAGGTACTCGGCGAGAGATGCACCGAATACGGAATTAAGCTCTGTGTTGAGAATCTGCCGCGCACCTGTCTGGGGCGCTGCTCCGGCGATCTTATTTATCTTATCGGAGACGAGCCGAACATTTTCTGCGTATACGACACAAATCACCTGCTGATGCAGGATAACATTGAATTCATCCGTGAAATCGGGCATAAAATCATCGCCCTGCACGTATCCGACTACGATTTCATCGACGAGCGGCACCTGATCCCGGGGATGGGTAAAAACGACTGGAAAGGGATAATAAACGCGCTCGAAGCTGCCGGATATCCGGGAGACTGGACTTACGAGCTTAAGCGGGAATGGACCGCAAAGCAGGTTTATGAAAACAAAAAACAGCTTGAAGAGCTGCTGTGAGGAGGGTAATCATGACCATTTCCGAAGAAATCAGACGGCTGAATCTGCCGCCGATTCTGAAATTCGCCGACGGCCGCGATGTGACCGCCGAAAACTGGCCTCAGCGCCGTGAAGAGATCCTCGGAATTTTCGAGGAACACGAATACGGCCGCACGCCGCGCGGACCGTTTGAAGTCACGGGAGAGCTTGTCTCGAAACGTGAGGACGATTACGCAAATAAGGTGCTGACCGAAAGATACACCCTTAACGTTTGCGACACTGCCGAAAACGTCAAATTCAGCTTCCCGGTTGTTTTTCACACCCCCTACGGCGGACGCAAAAAACCGCTTTTTGTATTCATCAACTTCCGCGCGCAGACGCCCGATGAGTACATGCCGGTCGAGGAGATAACCGACCGCGGCGCGGCCGTCGCGATGATATACTACAACGACGTGGCTCAGGACGCCAACGACGACTTCAAATCCGGCGTAGGACCGCTCTATCCGCGCGATAAATACGACTGGTCAAAGATCGGGATGTGGGCTTGGTCTATGTCAAGAACCCTTGATTTTGCGCTGTCGCTCGGCAGATACGATGAAAGAAAAATCGCCTGCGTCGGCCATTCGAGGCTCGGCAAGACTTCCCTCTGGTGCGGCGCTCAGGATGAGCGGTTCAAATATGTGTTCGTCAATGACAGCGGCTGCTCCGGCGACGCCGTAACCCGCGGCAAGACCGGCGAGAGGATAGTGCATATAACGAACGCCTTCCCCGTCTGGTCAAACGAAAAATACAAGGAATACCGCGGCCGGGAAGAGGAAATGCCCTTTGATCAGCATATGCTTGTCGCTGCGGTCGCCCCGAGATATGTCTACGGCGGAACCGCGGTTCTGGATACCTGGGCTGACCCTTATTCGCAGTATATGTCATATTACCTTGCAAACGACGTTTACCGCCTGCTCGGAATGAAGCCTGCCGATTTCCCCGACCGCCGTCCGGAAACCGGAGAGCGTTTCTCCGGCGGTTCGATCGGATTCCATATGAGGCACGGCGCGCATTTCTTCAGCCGCGAAGACTGGCAGTGCTACCTGAGTTTTATGGAGCTGTAAACGGTGATTACGGAAATTGTCATCACCAATATGGTAATGGTCGAGGATAAAGCCGCCGGCAAGGTGCTGGCTCAGCGCCGCGTCAAGAGCTGGTGCGGAGTTGCTTTCCCGGGAGGGCATCTCGAAAACGGCGAGAGCCTCGAGCAGTCCGCGATTCGCGAAGTATACGAAGAAACCGGCCTTGTTATAAGCGATCTGAAGTTCTGCGGTATCGTCCACTGGACAAACTCAGACACCGGATACAATGAACTGATATTTTACTATTCGACATCCGTCTTTTCAGGAGAGCTGAAGCAGAGCGAAGAGGGGGAGAATTTCTGGGTCAGCATCGATGAGCTTCGCCGGCTTGATCTGTCTCCCGGATTTGATACTCAATTGGAGCTGTTTTTAAATGACAATGTTCACGAGTTGCTTATAAAGTTTGACGACAGCGGCTCGCCGCTTATCCATCAATGGTTCTGAAAAAACAGCCGGTTTTTGCGCCGGAGCGAACAATTTCGCTCCGGCTTTTCTTATCTTATAATATTTCATAATTTACGAGCTTGTATTTTGTTTATAACAGAGATTTTCATACATTTTAAGAATAAAATTATTTATGCTTAATTTCAGACTTGATTTTTTTGTATTTTTTAGGTATAATATTCAAGATAACACTATCTGTAATCACAGTTTTATTATCTTGTTATTTTTTTAATTCACAGTAATCTTTCACTTATGAAGGAGCAATTATGAAAAAAAGAATCATGGCTGCCTTTCTGCTCGGAGTTATGCTCTTTTCCTTCGCTGTTTCCTGCGGAAAGAACAACAAGAGCAATCCGGCGTCAATTACGACCGCACCGAACGCTGACGTTACCGACGCCTCTGCAGACGGCACAACCGCCGAAATCGAGCTTCAGCCGGAACTGCCGGATTATGACTGCGGCGGCGCTGCATTTACCTTCCTTGTCCGCGGACCTGCATTCAATGAATGGGAATCGCAGGACATCAAAGCCGAGGAAGAAAACGGAGAACCGGTAAATGACTCGGTTTTCTCCCGCAACCTTTATATCAACGAAAAGTATAATGTTGAGATAACCGCTGCCGGTGTCGGCGATCCCGGAAACTCGGCAAAGAAGGCGGTACAGGCGGGAGACCAGTCCTACGACATATTCATGGCCAACACAAGCGAATCCGCGACTCTTGCCACACAGGGATTTGTTTATAATCTCCACGATATCCCTTATCTGAACCTTGAAGCTCCCTGGTGGGATCAGCAGTCGGTGAAGGATCTTTCGATGGCTAATCGCCTTTATTTTTGCACCGGCGACATATCCATCATGTGCAACGACGCGACCTGGATTCTGATGTTCAACAAGCAGATCGCCGAGGACTTCAAGCTCAATGACATATACGATAAGGTAAAGGAAGGCAAATGGACATTCGATCAGATGATCGAATATATGGAAATAGTTTCCGCCGACCTGAACGGCGACGGCGTCATATCTCCGAAAGATGACCGCCTCGGTTTCGCGACACATACATCCTCTATTGAGGGGCTCTTCTTCGGCGCCGATCTCAAGACCACGTCAAAGGATGACAAGGACATTCCGTATATCGACATGGATACCGATAAGATCGTCAATGTCATAGAAAAAGCCAATACCATTATGTGCGACACGAACATCGCATTCAATTTAAGCTCGAATAAATTCGGACTGTCAAGCCCGATAGAGCATCTTCAGCCGGTATTTGAAAACGGACATTCGCTCTTCTACGGAGAGGTAATGCAGTGTATCATCCGTCTCCGCGCCATGGAGACAAACTTCGGCGTAATTCCCTTCCCGAAGGCTGACGAACACCAGGAAAATTACAGCCACTTCGTTCACACCACCGGATGCATGGTCTCGGTTCCGCTTTCCAGCGCCGACACCGAGCGCGCCGGCATAATCCTCGAAGCCATATCCGCGAAATCCCGTTATACCCTCCGCCGCGCTTATTACGACATCTGTCTTGAAGGCAAGTTCATGCGCGACGTTGAGTCGGAAGATATGCTCGATATCATTCTCGCTTCCCGCAGCTGGGACCTCGGATATATATACGGCTGGGGCGGTCTCTTCTCCGCATTCAGCAACTGCGTATCCAAGAACAACACCGACTTTGCATCAAGATACGCATCCGCCGAAACAAAGGCTCAGACGGCTTTGGATAAGACCCTTACCGCATGGGAAGAAAATTCCTGATTCTTGCCTTGAAAATAATTTCAAATAACGTATCGTCTGACATCGGAATTCCGGTGTCAGACGATTATTTTTGTATTAAAATATATATATTGATTCTTTTGCAATGTTATTCCATATTAATTATATAAGCTTCTTCCGTAATTTTTGTATCAAGCTTTAATAATACATTTTTCTTTATGAGCCGATATTTTGTATATAACGGAGATTTTTTTGTTTTTTTGCCGTTTTGTAAATAACGCTTAATTTCTGACTTGATTTTTTTGTGTTTTTTAGGTATAATATTCTTTATAACAGCATATTATTACAGAGCTTTTTATAAAGTAAAGAATCTGTTAATGCGCAAATATAACATATCTTGTAAGGGGGATATTATGAAAAAGAGAATCATTGCCGCAATACTGTTGAGCGCCATGCTCTTTTCCTTCGCCGTTTCCTGCGGAAAGAGCGATAAAGGCAACCCGGCATCGGTTACGACGGCGGCAAATGCCGACGCAACCGCAACCTCGGCAGACGGAACGACCGCCGAAGTTGAGCTGCAGCCGGAACTTCCGGAATATGACTGCGGCGGCGCAACTTTTACCTTCCTTGTCCGCGGCCCTACATTCAACGAATGGGAATCGCAGGATATCGGAGCTGAGGAAGAAAACGGCGAACCGGTTAACGACTCAGTTTTCTCCCGCAATCTCTATATCAACGAAAAATATAATGTCGAGATAGCCGCTGCCGGTGTCGGCGACCCCGGCGCTTCGGCAAAGAAAGCGGTTCAGGCAGGAGATCAGTCCTACGACATCTTTATGGCCAACACAAGTGAATCCGCGACTCTTGCCACACAAGGATTTGTTTACAACCTTTACGACATCCCATATCTGAACCTTGAAGCTCCCTGGTGGGATCAGCAGTCGGTGAAGGACCTTTCGATGGCAAATCTTCTTTATTTCTGCACCGGCGACATATCCATCATGTGCAACGACGCTACCTGGATTCTGATGTTCAACAAACAGATCGCCGAAGACTTCAAGATCAGCGGCATTTATGATCAGGTCAAGGAAGGCGTCTGGACATTCGACCAGATGATCGAATACATGGAGCTGGTTTCCGCCGATCTTAACGGCGACGGCGTCATATCTCCGAAAGATGACCGCCTCGGATTTGCGACGCACGCTTCTTCCATTGAAGGTCTCTTCTTCGGCGCCGATCTCAAGACCACTTCAAAAGATGACAAAGACATTCCGTATATCGACATGGATACCGATAAGATCGTCAATGTCATCGAGAAGGCTAACGTTATAATGTGCGACACCAACATTGCCTTTAACCTCAGCTCAAACAAATTCTCAATGTCAAACTGCCTTACCGACCTTCAGCCGGTATTTGAAAACGGACATTCGCTCTTCTACGGAGAGGTTATGCAGTGCATTATCCGACTCCGCGCCATGGAGACCAACTTCGGCGTCATTCCCTTCCCGAAGGCTGATGAAACTCAGGAGCGTTACAGTCACTTCGTTCACACCACCGGATGCATGGTTTCGGTACCGCTTTCCAGCGCAGATACCGAGCGCGCGGGTATAATTCTGGAAGCTATGGCTGCTAAATCCCGCTATACCCTCCGCAGAGCTTACTACGACATCTGCCTTGAAGGCAAGTTCATGCGCGACGTTGAGTCGGAAGATATGCTCGATATCATCCTCGCTTCCCGCAGCTGGGACCTCGGATATATCTACGGCTGGGGCGGTCTCTTCTCCGCATTCAGCAACTGCGTTTCCAAGAACAACACCGACTTCGCTTCGAAGTTCGCATCCGCAGAAACAAAGGCTCAGACGGCTCTCGATAAGACTCTTTCCGCATGGGAAGAAAACGCCTGATTTTGATATTCTGATACGCAGATATAACCAAAATACGGCTCAGACCGGAATTCCGGTCTGAGCCGTTTATTATTTTCAGTTGAACAGCATACAGCCCTGTGAGCGGTAATACTCTACCATTTCTTTCAGCCGCGGGATGTCGGTTTTGAATTTCGCCGCGAGGCAGTCAAAACAGAGAAATTCGGTTACGGCGCGGGAAATAAGCTTTCTCGTAAGACCGATCTCGTCCTGCAAGAGCGTTTTTCCGCAAACGGAACAGCGGGGCATTTCAGGCATCGCGGCTTATATCTTAACAAGCTTCGCGCGATAGAGCAAAGTTTCGTGGGAGTCAACTACCGGGCACATGTAATCGCTCTTGATTCCGATGTTTTCTCCGGTAAAGACGTCCGTCATATCAAATCCGTATCCGGAGGAGGCGGGAACGCCGGCGTCGAAGAAATAGAGCGGCACCTTGGCTTTGTGATCGCTCATGTTGAAGAACGCGAAGGCGTATTCGTTGTCAGCGAGCATCTTCACCAGAACTTTGCAGCGGTTGTTCCAGGGGTGAGTCGTCGCAACAAAGGGCGGACGCACGTCGGGATCCTGGTTTATCGCGATCAGATCCTTATTCGTCAGCAGCGCTTTTGCGGCGTCGGACATATTGCGGACATCGCAGCCGATCATGAGCGGAGCCGAATACATGCACCAAAGGACAAACTGCATCTTATAGTCGATATCGTTGCAGCCGGTGCTTCCGACATTTCCTTTGCCGTACATTCCGATAGTCAGCATATCAATGTCGTTGAAGCAGTTGGGAGCCGAATAGCAAAGCTTGTCTATCTGGCTTCCGGCAATTTCGGTAAACGACTCAAAACTGTCGTTGATATCGTAGGTAGAGCGATACATGTGGGCGCCGGTCGAGCGGATCCAGCTGTGAACATCATCTACGCCCCAGTTGCAGGCGGAGAAGAGGATATCGCGTCCGCAGGCGCGGAGCGCCATGCCCATGCGTCTGTAAAGCATAGGACCGTTTGCCGTTTGCGGCTTGAAGCAGAAATCGTATTTTAGGAAGTCAACGCCGTATTCGGCAAATGTCTCGGCATCAAGGAATTCATAGTCAAAGCTGCCGGGATAATCGGCGCAGGTGCGGACGCCGGCGCAGGAATACATTCCGAACAGCAGTCCCTTTGAATGGACATAGTCGCTGACATACTTCATTCCGTTCGGAAATTTTTCCTTGCACGGGACGATTTTCTTGGTAACGGGATCGCGTTCATACTCGCTCCAGCAGTCGTCGATTACCAGATATTTATATCCGGCTTCGAGCAAACCGTTTGCGACCATCGCGTCGGCGGTTTCCATAACGACCTTTTCGTTTATGGAGGCACCGAAGGTGTTCCAGGTGTTAAAACCCATTGGCGGCAGCATTACGTTCATGATTAATACCTCTTTTATTTGATAATTCAGTTGCTTTGTTATTTTATAGTCATTCGTTGAAAACGAGCACAACAGCCGCGAAAATCAGGAAAAGGAGAGTGGCTGCCGTGGCGATGATTCTCAATACGTTTTCAAGCCGCGTGCGATTTTTGAATATCCGCGCAAGAAGGAGGAAAATCAGCGTTCCCAGCGCGGTACCCAGAGTATTTGTTATCAGGTCGGTTATATCGGTTACTCCGACGCCGAGGATGTATTGGAAAAGCTCCAATACCGCGCTGAGTCCGAAGCCGGAAAGTATCGAATATAAAGGTTTTACGCCGAGCAGGCTGAGATACAGACCGAGCGGGACGAATATAAGTATATTGTCCCTGACCTCGGCGAAATGACCGGTTGTTTCTATGTCGTAATAAAACGGAATCAGGTTAATTTCGCGCTGATAGCCTAAATTTAGGCGGAAATCAAGCTTAAACAGGATAATCCATATCAACACCAGGAGATAAACCGAAAGAAGGATGATTGTAAATGTTTTCTTATTCTTTTCTGTCAAAACAGCCTCCGTATGTAAGATTAATCAACGGATAAATTATATCACCCGCTTCCCTGTTTGTCAAGTATTTTATTTTATTAAGCGATTTGCCGCATAAAGCAATAAAGGCACAGCCGAAGCCGTGCCTTTATATTTTGGATTATTCTGCGGTAAGACCCGAACGCTCAATTCCCTGAACAAGGAACTGCTGGCCGAACAGGTATACGATTATTAGCGGAGCAATAATCATGAGACCGCAGGTATTTCTTATAGCCGCGACATACAGGTTTTGACCTGCATACTGAGTGTCGAGTGACTTCGGAACCGCTACAACGTCGGGCATCAGTTTTATTCCTTCGGTGGTAAAGAATATCTCCGTATAGAAGTTATCCGTCCACTGCCATGCAAATACAAAGAGGAATATTGTGATCATCATCGTAAAGGAGTTCGGGATGATAATTGCCCAGAAGGTGCGGTAAACCGAATAGCCGTCGATGTAGGCAGATTCTTCCAGCTCGTTGGGGAAGCCTTTGAAGAACTGACGCATCATGAAGATGTAAAGTCCGTTCTTGAAGCCGAGTCCCGTCATAGAGAGGAGCGCCAGCGGCCAGAAGGAGTTATTGAGGTTGAGCGAGGTAAACGGGAGTATCTTGGGCAGGTGTCCCAGAACCTTGCCGAACAGCTTGATATCGCCGCCGCCAAGGAGGTTAAAGATGCCGAAGATATCGAAGTAGCGGAACTTCATGAACATGGAAAGCTGCAGCGTCTGATGCGGTACTACCATCGTGAATATAACGATGAAGAAGAGCAGCTTATTGCCCTTGAAGTTGAATTTTGCAAATCCGTAGCCGATTATCGTACATATCAACGTTTGAGTAAAGGCGCAGAATGTAGACAATATAAACGTATTGAACAAGGCCTGGAAGTAGAAGTTGTCGTTGATAATTGCCCGATAGGTATCGAGTGTCGGATATCGCGGAATCAGCTTTACCGTAACATCGACGAAGTCGTTCCTGCTCATGAATGATGAGGAAACCTTCGCGAAGAAGGGGTAAAGGATGACATAGGAGATACCGATAAGGAATACGGTGCGGAAGATAACGAAAACCGTGTGACCGAGGAAACCGACGTTAAGATATTTAATCTTCCATCTTTCCCATCTTGACGTTTTCACATAGTCCGTATTATAGACTTCCTTATCTCTCCTGCGGACCTTGGTATCGGAGGCAGCCGTGTTATTCATTTTTCATTCCTCCTTTAATCACGTCTCTGATAGAAGATGTATCCGGAAATCACTGCTGCAATCGCGGCGACTATCAGGATAACTATAAGGAAGTATATCCATGACATCGCGGAGCTTACCACGTTTCCTCCGGCCTGGTTATAAACATCACCGATGTATGTCATAACCCGGTTGGTTGAGCTTGTAAAGCTGTCGATGACGGTATAGACGGTGTTGACGAGAATCATCGGAGAGACCATCGGGAAGGTGATCTTCCAGAAGGTTTCCCAGGTGGTCGCGCCGTCTATCGCGCAGGATTCATAGATGGCGGGGTTGATAGACTGAAGACCGGCCAGGAATACAAGCATCTGAACGCCGGCGCGGTTGATTATGTTATAGATGTTGTTGATCATCTGTGTAACATATGAAACCATGCCGCCGCCGATTTTCATAGTCTGGAACAGCCAGCTGAT
The DNA here is from genome assembly GCA_012841635.1 of Clostridiales bacterium. GTDB lineage: Bacteria > Bacillota > Clostridia > Oscillospirales > CAG-272 > JAAZGC01. The sequence goes on from DUUJ01000001.1 coordinate 33,155, forward strand.
ATCGGTCATCGATACTATTTCGGTAACCGCGCTGTTTTCGGTTCCGGTTTCAATCGTTTCCGAGGTGTTTTCCATATACTCAAGCAGGGTGTTGCCTTCGTCGATACGAGCGACAAGACCGGTGTTGAGTATGACCGGGATGAAGAATATGGCGCGGAACGCGGCGCGTCCGAACATATCCTGGTTCAGAAGAACCGCCATGAACAGAGCGAAGATGACTATCGCCGGGATATCAAACAGCAGCTGCTGGACACCGGATGTCAATGTCTGCACAAAGCTCGGGTCAACGAAGAGAGCTTCCTGATAGTTCTCCCAGCCTACGAAGGTGAGGCTGTAGCCTCCTCCCTGAAGGATGTTGATCTTGTTGAAGCTGTACTTAATAGAGTCGAGTACAATCGGAAAGTAAATTATTACAAGTCCGATTATAAACGGCATTACAAATACCCAGCCGGCCCGGGCTTTACGCGCTGCCAGCGAGGCGCCCCTTCTCTTCTTTTTCGGGGCAGCGGATACAGTTTTATTCATTGGTATATCGTGCTCCTTCCTCATCCTACTCGAATGAACTGCAGAGCTTCGATGGTCTGACCTTCAACCGTAACATTGAAGCTGTTGAAGTTGAGGTAGAAGACAACACCGTTGGAATAGCTGACTTTTGCAACAGTTCCGAGAGCGGTTGTATACTTGGTCTTCTCGTATTCTTTGGGAGCGTCTGCTTCTTCGGCTGCGGCGTCTGCTTCTTCGGCGGCAGCATCGGCTTCGCCTTCGGCAGCGGCTGCGTCATCGGCAGCGGTTTCTTCGGCGGCGGCTTCGGCAGCAGCAGCTTCAGCCTCAAGGTCAATGCCCAGCTCAGCAGCTTCCTCAGCGGCTTTACGTTCTTTAAGAGCAGCAGCTCTTGCGGCTTTCTCTTCCTTCTTGGCGAGAGCTTCGGCTTCTTCCTGAGCTAAGAGATCGGCTTCGGCCTTGTCGGCAGCGATTTCGTCGTCTGTCGGGATTCGCTCGGCATAAAGGAATTCGCAGCCTTCGAGTGTCGCACTCTGGCAATCCTTAAGAGCATCATTCAGTATGTTATAATATTTTATGAGGTCGTCGAACCAGATTTCATAAGATACGGAATAGTATCTCGAAAGGCGCCAGTCTTCTTTCAGCTTCTGGATATTCTGATAGCTCAGCAGGAAGTAAGGCGATGCGCCGCTCTGGATTATCTTCAGCATCTCATATCTTATATCACCGGCTTCGTTTGTCGGAGTTCCGGCATACTGAACATAACCGTGGAGGATCATGCCCATGAACGGCACCGGCTGGCTGGAGTAGTAATACAGCGAGCTGTCAAGCGACATATTAAGGATGTGGTCGGCATATTTCAGAGCATAAGCGTTGCCGCAGTCGATCATGAGAGAACCGTAATCGGCTTTGATTTTGTCAAAGAGGTCTATGGTAAACTCTCTTGCGTCTTCGCGGTTGTAGGGATCTTTCTTGTCGAAGTCGGAGTTCAGGTCGGAGCCGAGCGTCGAGACTGAGATACCCATATGATTCAATTTGCCGAACGATTTGTTGAACTTCTCATAAAGTTTGGTGTATACCGAGGGAGATATGGCAACAAGCCAGGTTCTGCGGTAGGTCTGTTCAACGGAGTCATAGCGGCGTTTGGTGGTATAACGGTTATCGATGGTCTTGATGGCGTCGGTGCGGTGGCTGAAACCGTCTATAAGACGTGTGCCGGAAACATAGGCCAAGTCAAAGTCGGGATAGACGGAAATCCCTTTGGATTTGGCATAGTCTATCAGTTCATTGAAGCCTCTGTTGCCGCCCGCTTTTCTTTCAAACTTAACACGGGTCGGAATGGTGAATTGCATACCGCCGTTGTAGTATCCGGTGAGACGATAGATGACGTTCTTAATGCCGGAAGCGGCAAGTTCGTCGGTCATCGTCTGGATATCCTCGAAAGTGGTCAGCGGGGTCTTAACCATAACCGGAATCGAAAGAATCGTTGTCTTTGTATCGATAACGCCGAAAGTCTCAAGATACAGAGGAATATCACCGGAGGTTCTCGCGGAATCGAGCGGGACAAGGTCGCCCTTGTTTACGAGGTAATCGCGGTAGGCCTTGGCCATGCCTTCCCAGGAAACCGAGTAATAATCCTTGATGTTGTTTTCTTTCGCCTTGTTTTCGTCGGTCAGCATAATATACTTAATTCTGTAAGAACCGGTATATTTACGCTTGGAGACGACCGTCCAGGTTGCGTTCTGTCCGACCGAGATAGATTCAGCCAGGTTATAGCTGTCCTTCGGACGCGGATAGAACTGAGTATAAACGGTTGCGTATTTGTGGAGCGCGCCGCCGTGAGAGGTGGTGATATTCGCCATGGCGTCGCCCTCGGTGATGATTGCGAGGTAGCCGTGATCTTCATCCAGCGAAGCTTCGTTGTCGACTTCAACTTCTACTTCTTTGCCGGTATCATCAACGGACATCTCGGTGGTTTTGTACTTCACCGTTCCTCTGGCGTTTTCAACAACGCCGTATACGGGAAGTCTCATCGGCTGCTGATGCGCGCCGCTGATTTCGTGGTAGGCAAAGTCCTGACCGTAGATCTTACCGGAAATCGTAAGGTTCTTTCCGGCGAAATCTTCGAATCTGACAATCGAGCCGGAGCCGTCCGGAATGAAGGTGTAACCCTTATTCAGATACGAACCGCAGCCGATATACGGCAGGAACTGGATATAAGTGAGCGAATAGTGGGATTCGTCAAAACGAATTCCGTTAGCCGGGAGTCTGACCTCAAGTCCGTCGTCCTGGAGGCGGTATTCGAGCGCGAGCTTGAACATCGCAGGCGCGGTTCCGGAGGCGGTATATTCGGTCATCTGATGGTCATAGTCGAGCTCGGAGTAAGAATACTGGGTGCAGTATGTCTTGACATAGGACTCGATGAGGTTGACTTCACGCTGTGAAGCGTAGGGGTCAAAGACGTAGACGGCCATCTTGTTGGTGATCGGGAAGGTAGCTTGAAGCTCCTTGATACCGCGGACCGTAAGTTTCGGGTCAGCCGGGTCTTTTAAGGTATAGAACGCGCTGATCTTCTTGAGAGCGGTTTCATCGGTAATTAAGGAAAGAATCTGTTCCTCGAAACGGGACTTTTCGATAAGTCTCGGAATGAGCGAACGGGTTTCTTCTTTACCTATGGTATATTCAACGCGGATACCGTTCTTTATATTCTTAACATAAATCTGCTCTCTCTTTGCAGCTTCGATGTAAGAATAATAGTTCTTTTCCTGATCGTTGTCGGTAAACTTTATGATTACCTGCGAGAGCAGCTGAGACTTTGTATCATCCGAGCCGGTCGTCGTGGCTACATCATAGGGGTTTGTGAAGAGGATCTGGCCGCTCTTCTTATTCTTAAGGGCGACCTCTCCGGAATATTCTTCATAATAAAGCTCATAGTTATCGTTGCTCTGTTTGAGCACCATTGCTTCAAGCTTCTGTTCCGGAGTATTATACACCTGGGTATAATAATCGATTATCTTCTTTTCTTCTTCCTCGCCCTTCTTAGCCGGAGCAGCGTAAACCGGAAGTATTCCGACAGAGCTTAATACTCCGACAACGGAAATCACGGAAAGGAAGACTGATACCAATTTTATGAATTTGTTTTTCATATCGGTCATAATTTTTCTCCTGTTTCTTTCCGTTTACAACCGGTACGATATTTCGGTCACTATCGCGCCTATAAACGAGACTATCTTGGTGATAAGTCCGGTAAAGAGCAGGATAATGAACATTATAAATGCCATGCCGATTATTGTTCCGACTGAGGTGAGTATGTTTTTGCCGAGTGTGTAGTCATGCGTGGTCATCATTCCGGTGAAGATCAGTATAGCCATCCATACATAAGCAAAGGTGGTAAGCAGGGTGACTACGTTGCCTTCGGCGAGGGTAACCATGTGGGTCGCGATGACTGACGGTATAATAAGCAGCGGAAGCGGGATAACCGAATAGCAGGTCGCTATGAAGATATCCTTGAAGCTTCCTTCGCCGTCGAATAGCGTTGTAAGACACCAGTTCGCGGTAACCCAGAGCAGCAGCGGAACCAGAAGACCCGTCGTCTGAATGAAGATGGAGGCATATCCGCCGTGCGGGTTGAAAAGGTAGGACTTACCGATCGCCTGATAGGTGAAGGTAAGAATCGTAACAGCAAGCCAGAAGAAAGCTGCGCGAACCGAGCCGCGGCGCTCATGCTTGAGGTCCCAGAACCCGTCGAACGGATGGAAGATCACATGGAATCCATAGAGAACTTCCTGCCAGAAAGTGCGTCTTTCGGTGGAGACGGCGACTCTTCTGTTTACCCTTCCAGCGAATTTGAAGAACTGGCTTATAAGTATTGCGCCTATGACAACAAGAATCGGTATGAGCCAAATTATCTTGGAGACAACGTCTTTACGCCACATCTTGAAAGCTGCGGAGTAATTTTCGGTCTCGTATGCGAATTTGTAATACTTCATCGCGCCTTCCCAGTCGCCGGCGCGATAAAGCGCCTTTCCGATGCCGACGTAAGCGGCGTCGAAATTGGAGTTGCGCTGGAGTATGGCCTGCCAGTCATCTACTGCCTTGTCATACTTACGGTCGTTGTTGTTGCGAAGCGCGTTGATGAGGATATCGCCGTATTCGGTGCGGTTATAGACAGTGAAGCTGTCGCGGGTCTTGTCGAGGAGCAGGAGTTTGTCACCCTGATAAGCGACCGCTTCGATGGAGCTGATGTTGCCCAGCTGCATTCCGGTGTCGCCGAAGGTGAAGAGCATCTTGCCGTCGCCGTCATAGGTGTAAACGCGGCTGCGCTTCTCGTCGATAATGGACCAGGTATTTTCCGGACCTATCGCAACGTCGATAATCTTTGACGCGCCTGTGGGAGTGTTGGTATCGTATGCAATGCCGCGAACGCTGACTTCGCCGTTCGGAGCAAAGAAGCCGTTGCGGTGCATGATGTCGGCGCCCGAGCTGTTGAGCTTCTTTACCGGGGCGTAGTCGCCGGACTTGGACCGGATGGCACTCTGCTGCTGCCATTCCTCGATAGAGGAAGTGGTAACATAGATGAAGCCCTTATGGTCGATTGTGATATTGTTAAACTCGGTGGATACGTTTTGAACCGAGAGAGCTCTCTGCTCTTCGGTCTGGAACTGTCTCCAGATTATCTGCCACCAGGAAGCGGTTACTTTCTGCGCGCCGATAAATCCGACGAAGGATCCGTCTGCGTTCAGCGAAATAACGCCCATGTAGGTGGTAGAGGAAATGACATATATACGGCCGGTCGAGTCGACGGCGCAGGCGACGGGCTTATAGATGCTGTTCGCCGGCATGACGTCGGATTTCGGCTCATGGATGATGCGCTTGAATTCGCCTTCAAGGTCGAAAACAACGAGACGGTTGTTTTCGGTATCGCAGACGAAGATCTCGTCGGTGGTGACATAGACGCCGGAGGGAGTGTTGAGGCTGTCCGGAACGCCCTGGTCGTTATTGAATTCCTTTATGGCGAATTTATACTTGTAATATTCGTTAAGGACGACTATCCGGCTGTTGGCGCCGTCCGCGATGTAAACGTTCTTGTTCTGGTCGACGAAAAGATCGCGGGGGTCGTCAATCGGAGGGGCTATGCCCTTGCCTGTCGTCTTATCAATCTCAAGATCGGTGACGCCCATATAGACGGAGTCTATTTCAATTTCGGGGGTATATGCGTCCGGGGAAGCCATATCAAAACCGTCAACCGAGTAGGTATAGGTAAGATAGGATGCCGAACCGAACATCGAGATTGAACCCAACAGCATTACGGCGCAGAGGGCAGTCGCCGTGAAAATTGTGAATTTTCTTTTCATATGTAACCCTCCCTCAGTCTTTCAGGCCGGAGGTCGACATAGTTTCGATGATGTTCGACTGAGTGATAACGAAAACCGTTATCGGAACGATCATCATCAGCACCGTCGAAGCAGCGGACGCGCCCGCACGGGCAACGCCTCCCGAAATGATCTGGCTGATTGCATAGTTGAAGGTCTTGAGCTGCTCGGAGTAGATATAGATGGAGGCTCCCGAGTTCCAGAGTCCCTGGAAGGAATACACTATAAGCGTAAGCCAGGCCGGCTTAACCATAGGCATTGCAATATTCAGGAAGGTATAGAATTCGGAGGCTCCGTCGAGTCTTGCCGATTCAAGCACCGAGTCGGATACAGAGCTGTCCATAAACTGCTTCATCAGGAAGAGACCCAGGGTCGAGCAGAAAGCCGGGACTATAACCGCAAGATAGGTGTCTATCCAGCCTAAAAGGGTCATGGTGATGAAGTTGGTTATGGCGGAGACGGTGGTGTTGAACATCAAGGATTTGATGATCATTTCGAACATCCAGCCGCGGCCCGGGAAATCAATCTTCGAGAGCGCGTAGGCGCACATGGACGAGAGTATCAGATTTCCGAGGGTTCCGAACACCGAGATAAGAACGGTGTTGAATATGTAGCGGGAGAACGGCACCCACGAGTCACTCATTAGAGTGAACAGGTCGGAGAAGTTCTGAAGCGTCGGACGAACGACATAAAAGCGCGGAGGGTACACGAAGAGCTCGTCGAAGGGCTTAAGCGACTGAAGTATGACATATAGCATCGGCAGGAACATGAACGCGCCCATAATTATCAGTATGGCGCTTATTCCTACGTCGCCTCCGACGGAGCGGTTCAGTACGACGCGATGTTTTCTTGTTCTTAATTTTGCCATCTTACTGACCTACCTTCGAAAGCAGCTTGTTAACCAACAGGTTTGCGCCGATCATTATAAGGAAGAGCAGCGTTGCGATTGCCGAGGCGTAACCGACCTCGAAACGCTGTCCGCCGTAGTCCTCAAGATGGTGCATGATGGTCCACGCGCTGTAGTTTACGGACGGGAAGCCGGCAAGCGCGGTAACAATACCGCCGAAGCCGAACGAACCGGTGATTGACATAACGGCGCCGAAGAGAAGCTGCGGCTTCATCGACGGCAGGGTAATGAACCAGAGCTCCTGCCAGCGGTTGCGGACACCGTCGACAGCTCCCGCTTCATACAGCGAGCGGTCAACCGTCTGCAGTCCGGCAATGAAGCTCAGGAACGCAGTTCCAAGTGAAGTCCATAACGCGACTACGATACACAGCGGCATTACGAATGTTTCGTTTCTGAAGAATTGTATCGGAGTCGATATAAGCCCAAGGTAGATAAGTATACCGTTTACATATCCGTATGCGTCGCCCGAGAACATCGTCGCCCAGATAAGGTAGACGGCTCCGGAAATTGACGGCGCGTAGAATATGAGGGTTACAAATGCCCTGACTTTTGGCGCAAGTTCGTTTATAAACCACGCCATCATGAAAGACATCAGGTAGGAAGTCGGTCCCGTTATAGCGGCGAAGATAAGCGTGTTCTTTACGGCTATAACGAAGATATCGTCGTCAAGGAAGAGTCTTACATAGTTGTCCATGAAGACGAAATTAGGCCATTCAAGCATGTTGAATGTGGTAAAACTGAGTAAAAGCGAAAGCACGACCGGGATTACCGTGAATATGAAGAACAGGATCATGAACGGCGCTATCAAAGCATATGCTACTTTGTTGCGCTTCATTTCCTTCCAGGTCCATGCCGCTCTGCTCATATCGCCGCGGTTAACAGCGTGTTTTACAGCAGTAGCCGCTCCGCCGGACTGTTCGGCGGCAACGGTGGTTTTTTCGGTGTTTTTATCCGGCATTAACGATCCTCTCCTTCTTTATTATTCGGCATTGGCGTCGCTGTCAGCCAAGCTCGGATCGACGATCTCGCCTTCAGCGTTCTCAACAAAGCTGGTCGAATAGGATATCTCGTAGTATTCAAGGCCAAACTCCTTGCGCTTACGGGAGATTTCTTTGTTGATTTCGGTTATGTTGTCAAGCATTGATTCAACGGGGTCGGCATTATTGTTATAAGCATCCATGAATGCGAAGTCAACATAACGCGCGATGATGTAGCCGCCCGGATATTCCGGAACCGCGGCAAGATGCTGCATCTGAGCCTGAAGCGCTTTATACTCGGATGCCGTCCACGGCAGCTCGGCAAGAGCCTCCATGTTGGCGGTGTTGTATTTTGCGGCGGGTCCCATGACGGCGACAAGCTCGTTTGCATACTGAGCCTGAGGCTTGGCGTCGGTAAACCAGCCGATAAGCTTCCAGGCGGATTCAAGGTTCTTCGCGCCTCTCGGCATGACTACCGCGGATACGCCGGCGGGTGAAATGTGACTTACCGTTCCGTCATCTCTTTCCCAACCGAGTACAGGCACCATTTCCCAGAGATTGGCAAGCTCGGAAGCATATACTATAAGGGTGTTGTAGGTGGTGTAGTCGACGATTCCGAGCGGCATCTCACCGGTACGGAAACGTGTGGGGAAGTCATAGGATACCGGGAAGCGGTAAGCGGTAAAGAGGTCGCAGATGGTTGAGAAGGCAGTAAGCGCAAGGTTGGAGTCAAGGTTGATGCGCTTTCCGTCATCGGCGTAAAGCTCGCCGCCCATCTGATACAGGGTGAAGATAGTTCCGCCGAGGTTGGACGGGAATGCAATATCCATCTTGTTGTTCTGAAGGATCGGCAGGATGTTGAACATATCCGACCATGTATTGGGAAGATTGATTTCAAGCTCCGCAAATACATCCATGCGATAGAACATCATGCTGAAGGAGAGCGTTGACGGGATACCGTAAGTGGTTCCGTAAAGGGTCAGCGGAATCATTGCGGCAGGGCTGAACCTTGCCGTGACCTCGTCGAAGCCCTCGTAATCATTAAGAGGAAGAACGGCGGAACGAATAGCATAGTTGATGGTATCCGCCGAACCCAGGAAGGTGACGTCGGGACCGACGCCTGCGAGGATTGACGGGAGCAGTGAGCCGCCGGCGACGAGCTTGAGCTCGACTGCGACGTTCGACTCGGGAGTGAACTCATAGTCAATGAGCTGACGCAGGATCTGAGCCTGGTCGCGGCCTGCGGTGTACCACATGGTTACCGCTTCGTCGGATTGAACTTCGGATGTTGCTCCGATGGTGTTATAATCGCTGTAGAAGGAAGCGGCAAAGGTTCTTAGCTCATACCACACCGCCTGATACCATGTGGCTTTGGCGCGCGGGAGCTTGGAGCCTACCTGCTGTACCGTGATATAGTCGAGCTCAAGCGACTGCTTCTGAGCGGTATAAATCCAGGTTCCCAAAGTACCTAAGTAAGATTTGAGGTTTCCGAGGTTCTTGGCTAACTCGTCCTCGTCTCCCGACATGCGCTCGACAAGGTTTGCGATGGTATCGAGCGTCGCGACGTTCTGGCCGCGTCCTTTGTTGATTTCGGCAAGATTGTTGGCTATTTCCCTGATAACCTTCGCTTCGTCCGCCATCGCCATAATGGTTTCGGGGATAAGACGTCCGAAGTTATAGTCGCGGTATGCGTCAGGCGATGCGCCCGTGATCATAAGGATCTTGAGGTAAGCTGCGTTGAGGGTGGCAAGGCTGTCGGAAATCCTCGAAAGGATGTCAGCCATTTCACCCAGGTTAACTTCGAACTCAATGGTATTTTCGCCGGCTTTGAGAAGGAATTCGAAACCTTCGTGATAGCCGTCGTTAAGCGCGCATGACTGCCATGCGTCGTTATAAAGGAAACGGAGATAACTGGCTTCCTTGAACGGAACTTCGCCGTTTATGCGTACCTGGCGGGACACATACATACCGGTCAGGATCTCCTGACGGTAACGGACGGCGATATTGTAAAGACCATCTTCGGGAACGGTCACAGTGTAACGGATCCACTGTCCGACGGTTTCCCATTTGTCCGATCCGATGGTGTTCAGCTTTATGCGGCTGGCATCCTGCGGTTCGGTTATCGGCGAGCTGCGGTCATATATCGGATATATAACCTGCTCTGAAGTATTGGTCGGGTTCTCTGCATTAATCTTGATCGGCTCCGCAAGAGTAACCTGCTTATATCCGGCGGCTTGGGCGGCTGCCAGATATTCTTCGTAAGTAGGCAGATTCACGACCGGAATGAAGCTTATCTTGCCTATTCCGACAGGTTCGCGGACAGCTTCAAGAGTAATCGTATGTTCGCCTTTTGTAAGATAGAATTCAAACGGTTCGACGATGAATCCGGTTGAATCGCAGGCGATATAGGTGCGCCATTCCGGAGTTTCGGCTTTGGTTGTGCGGAGATCGTTTCCGGTGATATCGGTGCCAAAGACTCCGAATTCGCCCGGATATCGGTCGGCCCATACTTTGGTCATCTTAAGCGAACGGGCTTCATCAAACGGAACTTTGCCGTCGATATAAAGCGAGCGCTCGATTGATGTTGCTTTGCCTTCGACGGGATAATACTCGATCTTGAAACAGTATTTTCCGTCGGACGGAACCGAGATCTTCCACGAAACCTTATCGGTTTCCGGAATGTAAAGGGCGGTGCGCCCTTCGAAGTTTTCGGTTTTTACTGCTGCGGTGGTATTTTCGGAATCGTAAGCCGTTCCGTCTACTTCACCGGCTGACGCTGCGTACGGATCATCCGCATGTTTTGCCTGATATTCGTTGTAGGAATCTGTGCCAAGCAGTTCCTTAACTTCTTCCAGGCTGCGCGAGAATGACGTCGTATCTGTTTCACCCGCCGCGTTTGACACGACCGGGAGAACACCGAGCAGCATAACCGCAACCAAGGAGAACGCGAGCATCCGTTTTGCTCTGGTTTTGTTCATGGACTTTTCCTCCTGAAAAGAATTGGGGATGCCGGGTAAACAAAGTACCGTTTCCCGTAGTCGGCACCGGCTGCGTCTCATGACGGCCGGGAGCCCGGCGGACGGGAATTCCGCCTCTCCGGAGTTATTCCGGCTTCAGGGCAAGTCGGGATACGCTTTACAGCGGGATTCCGCGGCGATCCGTGCGGGTCGGCCCCGCACGACGCCGTAAGGTCAGTTACAGCGCGCTTCAAGGGACGTGCTTTCAGCCCTTCAAGCCCATATGCCGCATCATAATGCGGCAAATATGTCCTACGCTGCATACATGGTATGCTGCCCATACAAAACACTTGGCGTCGCAGACCGGAGACTTGACTTTTCCGGTCCGGGCAGCCAACCGTGTATGCGGCGTACCGTGCGCCGGCAGGATTTCCCTTCGGTAATTTGCCCTGTTGCTAAGTTCCACGGGTCATCCCCTCGGAACACCCGCAAAATCCGGTACTGCTGCTCTTAATGCAGCGGCGGCGGATTCACGGATGCGGAAATAACAGGCAAGGAACACAGCCCCGCTTCGGCCTGCCCGATCGTTTGCCGGGTAAGGAAGCCGGGTGCGTCCCGTTGATGATTATTCCCGCTTATTACTTAATATGATATCATAGCCTGAGCCGGATGTCAATAGTAAAAATATTCGTATCGGAAGGAATTTTTATGCAAATCGCGTTGTTTTTGGCCGTTTTTCACATAAAATGCGGTTTTTTCGGATACCGGCGGCAGTTTTTTACAAAATTTCTACATTATATATAAAGCTGATAAAACGCTCTTTCTTCGGCGCCGGCCGGGGATAAAAACATTGTTTTTCTTATCCGCGGCAAACCCGGGATACGGTTTTTACCTTATTTTCCGCGATTTGCCGGGTATTTTTATTCACGCAGCCGGATAAATTATGCCTTTTGGGACGAATACCCCAAAGGGGATGATTGTTGTTTTATCCCGATATGTTCAATGGCGGAACATTGCATTAATTTTGCACAAACTTTGCGTTGTATTTTGAATTGCCAATATATAATGTTATTTCTAATGAGTTTTAACATAGAAATCGACAAAAACGGCTGACCTTAATTTAAGGTCAGCCGGGGCTATATTTCTATCAATATTCAACACCCAAAACAGAGAGAACCGTTTTTGCGGCTTCCGCATCCGCCGAGTAGACAAGGCCGCTGCCGCAGGTGAAATATCCGCTGCCGTCGACGACTCCGACGGTAAATGAGGCGGTTTTGTCGACATGGACAGTCGAAGTGTAGCTTGATGTCTGTCCCGAGTTGTCGGCGTTTTCCACCGTCTGCGCTTCTTTGCAGGCGATATCGACGGTGGCTCCGCGGTCGAAGCCGTAAGCCGTCATCGAGGCTTCTGCGGTGCTGCCGGGGCTGATATAGCCGACTGTGGCAAGTCCTCCGCGGACAATATCCGAAAACGCGGTTACGAGTTCTGCGGTTTTTTCGCTGTCAATCAATTCCGCCGCGAATGTCATCTCAATCGAGTTATATTTATCTTCGTCGAGCACCGGGGGGATATCGACATCCGCCAGATCGAGCAGCGAGTATTCGAAGAACGGATTCAGCCCGGTCGGTATTATATACACCTTGTCGGTGCCGCCGATGTTGAAGTAGTAGCCGTCAAGCATCTTGTTGTAGTCGCCGATCTTGTAATTTCTCTCGGCGTCTTCAAATACCGCGGTGATGTCGAGATAGGGGGAAGCGAGACCGTATTCGGCGAAATTCTCTTTCGTTTCCTCGACCAGCCGGTTGGCTTTTATCTTGCTTATCGCCGACGCCATCGAGGCGGGGAGCTCGAATTTTACCGGGAAGGAAGGATCTTCGGTATACTGCCATTTATAGAGAATGTCGTCGAATCTGAGAGCTATCATTTCGCCGTTCAGCGTGTATTTTATCTCTTTTATTTTTGACGGGTCGTCGTCGGCTATCATCATGTCTCCCGCGGGAGCCGGGGGCGGCGCTTCGGTTTTTGTGAGAGCTCTGACGAGGAAATACCCGCCTATCAGCGCCGCCATTACAACGGCGGCGATTATCAGATTTTTAATTCGCATTTTAAGAATACCGAAAATCCATCAGGCGCGGCGGCGCTTTATCCAGACGCGCAGACCGATAAGGATAACCGTGATCGGGATGATTGCCGCTATCACGACGCTCCAGATATTCTTCTCAGTTTCGGTAAGCACCAGAGCCGCGACCTGGAGCTGTTTTGTCGCGATCGAAACCGATTCGCTTTTGCCGCCTATCCAGCCCATCGAAGTAAGGAAGAAGGTGCTGTTTCCGCCGGCGACATACTGATCGATGGTTTCATCAAGCAGATAGGGAGAGGTGAACCAGAGGAATCTGGTGTTCCCTTCCTCGGCTATTGCGGCTATCGCAAACGGTCCTTCGGTATCCCCGTCTCCGGGTTCAAGGTCGGATATTTCACCGTGTTTTGAATAGGCGCTGTTTGAGGTATAAAGAAGGCTCGTCACATTGACAGTCGCCCTCGGAGCCGTTTCTGCGACTTTGATGCCCATCGAATACGGCATCATGACAAAGAAGTTCTCGGTTGGCATCGAGCTTATGATATCATGCGCGCCTATCTTCGGCAGCAGGAAATAGGGGTAGGTGTTATAGTGATTTGCCGAACCTTCAACGACAAGTCCCCAGTCTCCCGTCATTCCGAAATATTCGCCGAGCTTCTGAATGTTCGGCCTCGGCGTGTCGTCGGAGAAGCCGGTAAACAGCACCAGAGAGCCGCCGCCCTTAAGGTAGTTCAGCAGCATATCGCTTTCGGTCGGGTTGATGTCCGCCGTCGGGAAATTGATAAGGACGCAGTCGGCGTCCGCCGGAACCGATTCCGATGTAAGCAGATTAAGATCGGCAAGCTCGAAGTTATCGTCGCGGAGATAATTCTTCATCGTTTCGGTAAGTTCGGCTTCGCCGTGCCCGCCTAAAATGTATATCTTGGGTATATCGTCGGTCGTGACATATTTGAGCGCCGATGTAAGCCTCGCTTCGCCGGCGTAGCTTGAGCTGGTTTTTATCTGATAAGTATTCTCGTCTATGCTGTAATCGGTAACATAGATATCATTGTAGTCTATTACCTGGGAACGCTTGGCGCTTTCAACGATTACGGAAGAATCGGAGAGCGTCGCGGCTGTGTATTTCTCGGTGAAATTCGGATAAAGCGCCGGGTCGATCTGGCGGTATTTTATCTTGCTGTTGAGCCCGGTATACCTGCCTATCAGCTCGACTATCGTATTGTCTTCGCTTCCCTGTTCGGCGACAAGATATATCATGACATCCTCGCCGACGCTTTTGGCAATCTCCTCCGATTCGGGAGTTATCGAGTAAAGACCGACCGAGCTGTTGTCGATTCTTGTGTATTTCGAAGGAATCCGGTTGACGATGAGGTTTACGAAAACCGCGGCTATAATGACTATCGCCGTTATAGCGACGCTGTAACCGCCCATGCGGAGACTGCGGCCGGAAAGGCTGTCCCGGTTATTTTCCGGCTTCCTTTCCTTTTCATTCAAATTCATTTTATCTTCCATTATTATAATACCCCGCAATTATGACCAGCGGCGCTTTTCGACGGACTGAACCGTGAGTACCATGAAAACCGAGCAGACGGTGATATAGTAAACGACGGCGGTGATATCGAAAATACCGAACACGAAGTTATCAAGCCTTGACCAGAACGACAGGGCGTTGAGAGTTTTTGCGAACAGACCTTCAAAGCGCGCGCTTCCGGTGAAATAAAAGACGGCGAGGATAAGCTCAAGTATCGCTGCCGCGGCAAAAGCCGTCCAATAGCTCTTTGTCATATAATATATGATCAGAGCCAGGATAAGTATCACAACGGCGAAAGATATGTATGACGCCGATGCGGCGGACGGAATCAGTGATGAAAGCGAACTCATCATATATATGACCAGCATCGCGCCGAAACTGATGACGGCGGCTATCAGCTGGCTTTCGGTCAGGCTCGACATGAACTCGCCGACCGCGATAAGCGACGCTCCGAGCAGGAAGAAGCCGACCATGGCTCCGTAAGCCGAAACAAAGCTCACCTTTCCGTAAAACGACATGATAATCGGATAAACGCACATTACGGCGCAGGGGATGGCAAAGACCGTCAGAGCCGCGAAGTATTTGCCCAGCACTATCTCTTTTACCGAGATAGGCAGCGAATAGAGCAGCTGGTCGGTTTTCGAGTGGCGTTCCTCCGCGAAAATGCGCATTGTAAGGATCGGAACCACGAACAGAAGTATCATCGAGATCGAGCCGAGGGAATATTCAAAATTCGGATACCCCTGGCGGAAATTGGTTGCGGTTATAAAGATGCCGGCTATCAGCAGCACAAAGGCGATAAATATATAACCGACCATGCCTGAGAAAAAGGTCCGGAGCTCTTTGCGATATACGGCTCTCATTTGTTATCTTCCCCCTTATCGTCGTCGCTTATGGTGAAGAGCGAACGGTATTCGCCGTCATCCTGCTTTTTGCGCGGCTGATTTTCGGCAGGCGGCTCTTTCTTCCGGAGCCTTGCGGCCATCTCCGCCTCCGCCTTTGCCTTTTCTTCGGCTTCGGCGGCTTCAAGCGCTTCAATATCCGGTTCCTCGTCCGTCATATCTTCTTCGTCATCATCGTCTGACTCGTCATCCCGCAGACCGGCTTCGGATTCTCCGGCACTAAACAATGAATCATAAGTGACCGGTTCGTCATCCTCCGCTTCGGTTTCGGTTTCGTCGGAAACCGACGCAGGCATGGCGTCCGCTTCTCTTGAAGCTGCTTCGTCTTCGTCATGGCTGTCCTGAGTAAGCATCAGGAAGACATCTTCAAGCGAAAGGCTTTCCGTAGTCATCGAAAGAATGGTGCAGCCGTTTTCAACGAGGGCGTTCGAAAGCCGGGCGCGGATATCGGTATCGCGCGGGATAGTGATCTCGGCTGCAAGATACTGAGGTTCGTCCTTGTCATAGCCGTAAGTATAATCGGTTAAGCTGTCTTTTACCGTATCTATCGCCATCCGGAGGCCGCCTTCCTCTCCGGAAACCAATACGCGAACGGTCGCGCTTGATGTATAGTGGGCGGAAAGGTTTTCAAGCGTGTCCTGCGCGACAAGTTTGCCTTTTGATATGATAAGCACATAATCGCAGACGGCGCTTATCTCGGAAAGAATATGGGAGCTTAAGATAACCGTGTGGGTCGTGCCGAGTGATTTTATCAGCTCGCGGATTTCGATTATCTGCTTGGGGTCGAGACCGACGGTCGGTTCGTCGAGAATAATCACTTCCGGATCTCCGAGCATTGCCTGCGCAATTCCGACGCGCTGACGGTAACCCTTCGAAAGGTTCTTTATCAGCCTGTCCTGCATATCGGTAATGCCGGTTTCTTTCATTACCTGCTCGATCTTTTCGTCTACAAGTCCCCTGTCTACTTCCTTTGCCTCCGCGACGAAGCGGAGATACTCATATGGGGTCATGTCCAGATAAAGCGGAGGGAATTCCGGCAGGTAACCGATGCTCCGTTTTGCTTTTATCGGCTCTTTGTAAATGTCGTAGCCGTTTATTTTGACGGTTCCTTCCGTCGCGGCAAGGCAGCCGGCTATGATATTCATAGTCGTGGATTTTCCGGCGCCGTTGGGACCGAGAAATCCGTATATGTGACCGCTCTTGACGTTGAAATTCAGACGGTCGATCGCGTAATGCGACCCGTATTTCTTTGTAAGATCCTTTACTTCTATCAAATCAAGTCATCTCCCGAAATTGTTTTGCTTTTTCTGCGCGGAGCGCCGATGACGCTCCGCAGTTTGCCTGTTTTATATTTTACCTCAACAATGTGATAACGATGTGATTGTTCCTATAATATTTATTTCTCTCTTGTAAATCCGGTGTAAAATTAAATCGCTTTTATCTGCGGCGGTAATACGATATCTCGAACCCCGCCTCGGTTGAAAGATTTTCGAGGGCGTCGAGCTTTTCTGTATCCTCCCTTGATGTTTTATGTGAATAGGGGGTCATGTCGAAAAGAGCGCGGATGTCGCTTTTATCCGAAAGAGTCAGCTTGTATTCGACCCTCTCGGTTTTCTTATAAGCGAAGCCGGGCATCGGCGGGCGGGTTTCGTCGTTTTCGTAGGGCTTTTCGTAAACCGCGCTTTTAAGTCCCCACAAATGCCTTGCAGTCGGGGTAACCCGGATAAGCAGTCCGCCGGGGATAAGCACCCTTGAAAATTCCGCCGCCGCGAGCGGGGCGAACACCGACAGGACGGCGGAAAACGAGTTTTCGGCGAAAGGAAGGGCGTTTACCGATGCAGCGCTGATGTCGAGAAGCGATAAACAGAACCGCTCCCCTGAGAAGAAGTCGAAAATAAAACGCTGTTTTTGGCTGTTTTTACATTAATAAAACCCGGTTAAATCAACCTTTTCCGAGTATAGCATTTGTCTGATATCAGGGGTTTTAACGAATTCCGGTACAACTGACCGGAAGCTGTCATGCTTCTAATATCCTTCTTACAGCAACAATGACAAGCGGGGCATACATAAAAATCAGATTAAGCCTTTGCCACAATCCTTCATTGTCAATAATTGTGTTAGAAAATCTGTCTTTATCAGCCATAATAAATAAAATAAAAAAGATAATTGCCGCAGCAAAGCAAAGAATGCTTATATAACCTATAATGTTTTCTCTATTAATGAAAGAAAGAATTGCTGCCAACAAAGGTACGAACAGAAAGAGTATGAAACCCAAAACAGAACCTACTCCATGAATTTTAGATGCAATTGTAACAATATCTTTTGATTCGTTCACGCTGAAAAAACAAGTAAAAATACATGCTCCAATTGCAAAAAAAGCTATTAATGCAATCATCGTGTTTGTGATTCCGCCTGCCACCGGATGATAATACTTGTATACTGCCGGCAATGCGAGTAAAAAAAGTATTCCTTCTGTAAGCATCCAAAAATTAAACGGCAATCTTACCGGACTTTGGGGGTTTCCCAATGCGCTGATTGACATTTTCAAATTACTATAATTTCCATAAAACAACGAAAACAACCAAGAGACAATAACGTCTCCAATGATAGCAGCAATTAAAAAGTACCAACCATATACATTAATATTGTCTTTCATCTACCCCTCCGATCGTACCGGTGTTTTCAGATACAGTTGCTATTTTAAATACTATCGCTACTTTGGCTAAAACTTAATCCGGTAAGCCGCATAAATTTTCACATTTTTTCTGTCTTATTCCTTCAGTTTTTCATATTTCGAACTTTGTTGAAGTTCTGAAACCCCATTGGTTACTGTGTCTTGTCACTTTAGCATTATTATGACATCCTCCCTCGCAGCCGAATCGATATATTTCGAATAATAGCCCTCTCCGCAGCCTGCGTCAAGCACTTCGCCAATGTTTTCGGCAAGAGCGGCTGCCAGAGCCTTTGCAAGCGGCAGGTAATAACCCTTTTCGAGGAAAGCTCTTCTCGAGCGCAGCATCTCGCGGCTGTCGCCGTGACCGCGCCTTCCCAGAAGGTTTACCGCTCCCTTTGAAGAAATATCAAAGCAGTGGCTATTTTCGCAATAAAATGAACCCATCGGGGGCCCGCCGCTCTCCGCCCGCCGATAAAGCGGACGAGAGCAGAGCGGGCAGATAAATACGGACATCGCTTACCTTTCGCTCAGCTCCTCGAATTTCCCGAGCAGCTTATCTAGTGATTTTTCAAACCTGGAGACCTGCTTGTCGATGGTCGACTGCCAGTCAAGTTTTCTTCCGTCCATCAGCGAACGCCAGAGATGGATAAGGTCGTTCAACGAATTCGAATTTACGACGCCGAAGTTGAAGCTGCGGCCGGCAAGGATCAGGTCGTACATTTCCGCGTCGTTGTCGCCGCGGGCGTATTTGCGCTTGAGGGCAATCTCGAAATAAGCCGGGGTTACATAGCGGTAGGAATACTCGCCCATCGCTTCAAGCACCGCAGACGCCGCTTCAATCTGAGGACAGGAGGCTGAGATGCCGAAAATCGAATAGAAGTCGTGAGCCGTTGTGTGGTATTCCGGCTGAGCTTCATCCCATTTGAATACCGGCAGCACGCCGTAATCGTCCTCCATATCACGCAGGAGGTCGGTCGTAACAAACATATCGATGAGGAAGGTCGAACGCCCTTCAAGGAAAGCCTTTTCTGACGCTTCGATGGACTCTATGGTGTAATACCCGGGATTTACGCCGTTGTTGTTGAAATAGAGATCATAAACCTTCTGATATGCCTGCGCGGTCTTCTCATTATTATATACAAGCTGAGGAGTACCGTCTCCGTCCTTTTCGGTTATCGGCAGGTTGAGAGACGCCTGGAAGGAATCGAGCGGGATCGAAGCGGTCGGGGCGAACCAGGCGAAGAAGTCCTCGTCGTCTCGCTCTCCGTTGCCGTTGAGGTCGCTGTATCCGTCTTTTACCAGCTCGCCGAAGCGGTCGATCGTCCATTTGCCGCTGTAGACTTCGTCATAGAAATCAAGGTCTTTATAATAATCCTCGTGAAGCTTCTTGTTAAAGAAAGTCGCATAGACGCGGTTGGTGGCGGTAAGCGAAATGTCGCCGGTAATGGTCCAGAGGCAGCCGAAGATGGTAAGCTCCTCGACAAACGACTTATTCCACCAGGGACTTGATTCGTTGAAGTATTCGGTCGTCAGAAGGTCGGTAAAATATCCTTCCGCCGCGAGCGGCGAGCCGTAATAAGCGTACATAGGAATGATATCGTAGGCTCCGTCGCCGGCAGTAACCGACTTCTTGATGTTATTCAAATAAGTGTCGTTGTCTTCGGTTCCCGTAGTGATAAAATTCAGATTAACATTAAGCCTCTCTTCAACTTCGCGATTGCGTTTGAAAATAGCGTCGTTGATGATTTCGCCGTTCTCCGTTTCGGCTAAAAACTCATATGATGACTCGGCGGGCCGGTATAAATGATTAATCGTCGTTCCGCCGAAATCAAGGTCGTCGGGCAGACTGCTTGCCACGATAGGTCTTCCGAATTCGTCGGCCGGTTCGGTCGTCTCGGCTTCGGTGGTTTCCGTTTCGGCGTTCGGAGGCGCCGATTCGGGGGCTGATGCGTCCTGACCGCAGGAGACAAAAGCCGATAAGAGTATCAATGCGGAAAGAATAAGCGCAAAAATCCTTTTGTGTTTCATTGAATTACCCTCCCATTTATGTTTCCCCAATATATAAACAACGTTTTTTATCTTCGAAGCATTACATCACATCAATGGTCGTTTCGGCAAAAAACACCTCCTATCCGAACCGCCGCTCTTCGTCCGACGGAAAAGCGGCGGAGAGCAGATCGGGCAGATAAATATAGACATCGCTTATCTTTGGCTCAGCTCCTCAAATTTCCCGAGCAGTTTATCCAATGATTTTTCAAACCTGGTGACCTGCTTGTCGATGGTCGACTGCCAGTCAAGTTTTCTCTTATCCATCTGCGACCGCCAGAGATGGATAAGATCGTTTAACGAATTCGAGTTTACGACGCCGAAGTTGAAGCTGCGGCCGGCAAGGATCAGGTCATACATCGCCGCGTCGTTGTCGCCGCGGGCGTATTTGCGCTTAAGGGCGATCTCGAAATAAGCCGGGGTGACATAGCGGTAGGAATATTCGCCCATCGCTTCAAGCACCGCAGACACCGCTTCAACCTGCGGGCAGGAAGCGGAAATCGCGAAGATCGAATAGCAGTCATGAACGGTGGTGTGGTATTCCGGCTGAGCTTCATCCCATTTGAATACCGGCAGCACGCCGTAATCGTCTTCCATCTCGCGGAGAAGGTCGGTGGTGACGAACATATCGATGAGGAAGGTCGATCTTCCTTCAAGGAAAGCCTTGTCCGCCGCTTCGATGGACTCGAAGGTGTAGTATCCGGCATTTACGCCGTCGTTGTTGAAATAAAGGTCATAAACCTTCTGATACGCCTGCGCGGTTTTTTCATTATTATATACGAGGCGCGGGATTCCGTCTCCGTCCTTCTCGGTTATCGGAAGGTTGAGAGACGCCTGGAAGGAATCGAGCGGAACCGACGCTGTCGGGGCAAACCAGGCGTAGAAGTCCTCGTCGTCGCGCTCGCTGTTGCCGTTGAGGTCGCTGTATCCGTCTTTTACCAGCTCGCCGAAACGGTCGATCGTCCACTTGCCGCGGTAGACTTCATCATAGAAATCGAGGTCTTTATAATAGGATTCCTGAAGCTTTTTATTGAAGAAAGTCGCATAGACGCGGTTGGTCGCGGTAAGCGAAAGGTCGCCGGTAATAGTCCAGAGGCAGCCGAAGATGGTAAGTTCTTCAACAAAGGATTTGTTCCACCAGGGGCTTGATTCGTTGAAGTATTCGGTTGTCAGAAGGTCGGTGAAGTATCCTTCCGCCGCGAGAGGAGAGCCGTAATAGGCGAACATCGGAGTTATATCATAAGCTCCGTCGCCTGCCGTGACCGACTTTTTGATGTTGTTCAGATAGGCGCCGTTGTCATCGGTGCCCGGATCGACGAAGTTCAGGACAACGTTAAGCCTCTCTTCAACATCGCGGTTGCGCTTGAAGACGGCGTCGTTGATGACTTCGCCGTTTTCCGATTCAGCCAGAAACTCATACGCCGACTCCACCGAGTTTACGATAGGGCGGTATACAAGATTGACCGTCGCTCCGCCCAAATCAAGGTCGGCGGGCAGACTGCTTTCCACTATGGGTCTTCCGAATTCATCGACCGGTTCGGTCGTCTCGGCTTCGGTGGTTTCCGTTTCGGCATCCAACGGCGCCGATTCGGGGGCTGATGAGTCCTGACCGCAGGAGACAAAAGCCGAGAAGAGTATCAGCGCGGATAGGATAAGAGCCAAAAGCCTCTTGTGATCCATTTTTTAATCCTCCGATTTATATTGTCACGTCTGATTCAAAGATTTTTAGCTTCAAAATATTATATCACATCATGAACAGCTTGTCAACGATTGTAAACGATTTATAATAAACGCCAAAATTGATGAAAATCTTACAATATTATTAAATAAACATCTTGTTTTCTTGTTTTTGATATGATATAATAGTATAAAGTTTTATTACGCTAAACAAACGAGGAGGTACCAGATGAAATACTGCCCCAACTGCCAGCAGACTTTTCCGAATCAGGCCAATACTTGCGGAAGCTGCGGCGGACCGCTGACATATATCCCTGATCAGAATACGGTTCAGCCGGTAGTAAATTTAAACGACCACACCGCAGAATTTGATCCCGCGGACATATCCGACAACAAAATTTTTGCTATGCTGCTCTATCTTTTAAGCATAGCCGGCGTAATCATCGCCATGCTCGGCGCTCCCGACTCTCCGTTTACAAAGTATCATATCAAGCAGTCGCTGAAGATTACGGTTACCGAATTCCTCGTAGCCATCCTTTCGGCTGTTCTGGCATTCACCATCATAGTTCCCATCGCCGGTGCGATCTGCCTCGGAATCCTGAGCGTTATAAACATTATCTGCTTCTTCCGGGTATGCAGCGGCAAAGCCATCGATGCTCCCATCATTAGTTCGCTTAAGTTTCTGAATTAATCACGAGAATCAATTGACCGGCATCAAAGCCCATAATCGGAGCTTTGATGCCGGTTTTTCTTCAGGCTTTATTATGCGGAGTCAGTTCTGACAAGCCTCGATCCTGTCTTCAAAAAAGCTGAAAACGACTTCGCCCTGACGGGTAAGATAGGTTTTTACGTTATATCTCTCGAGCAGCAGAAGGGTTGCTATATCCTCCGGTTCGGCTGCCGAACTTGTTATGACGGCGTATTCCGGGGATGTGCGGGATACAAAATCGATCAGCGCGCCTCTGTATTCGCCGTGAGAAGGTATCTTCAAAAGGTCGCAGGAAATGTCGTCTTCAAGCGCGGAAAGCTCCTTGAGCCTGTCCTTTTCGGCGTCTCCGGTGAAAAACGCGGAGCGGCCGCCGACCCGGATCATAACTGCGATCGAGCTGTTGTTGGAGGTGTTGTTTTTGCCGTAGTCGCTTTTTTGCGGCGGGTAGACGGTTATCCGGGCATCTCCCCACTCAAATTCGGTCTTTGAAACCACCGTCTCGGTCTTGACGCCGGCATCGGCAGCCGCCTTTAAATAGGCGTCGTATTCCACGCTTTCGCTGTATTCAAACGAAGTGTATATCTTGCCGACCGGCAGCGTGTTTATTATCTTCGCCGCGCCGCCGACATGATCTTTATCAAAGTGTGTTATGAAAAGACAGTCGATCTCCCCGATGCCGTTTTCTTTGAGGCAGTCGAGTATCATCGCGCCGCCGATGGCTTCGCCGCAGTCGACAACGGCAGCGCGTCCGCCAGCGGTGATGATAAAGGCGTCGGCTTTGCCGACATTAAGGGCGAAGACTTTCATCAGCGGCGGCTCGTTCGATTTCATCTGCGAATCGGTCTGAGTTATAATGAGCGCCGCGACCAGAACTATCAGGGCGGCAGCCAGCAATATTACGAAAAGCGCCCTCTGCTTTCCCGCAGAGCCTTTTTTGGTCGTCATACGGCTGACACCCTGCAGAAGACGATATCGCGTCTTTTATATGTGTAGGTTACAAGAAAATCACTTCCGTCGGCGACTACTGTCGGATAGGAATATTCCCCTTCCCCGTCTTCAAGCGTGATGCCGTCGTCAAAATTGTCTCCGCCGTCGGAGCTGAACAGCAGCTTCAGAGGGGTGCGCTCGGAAGTTGAAACGGGATTAAGGCAGAGGGCGAGTATGTTTTCCGAATTCACGGCGCAGCAGATACCGCTGTTGTTGTTCGGAATTTCGGTGCGATAAGCGGGAGACCAGTCGATGCCGTTTTCGCTGTCGGAGCGGTAAACGGCGCCCCATGTAGAGCGCATGAAAGCATGAACGCCGCGGCTTTCCCGCCAGAGGGCGGGTTGGATTATGCCGTTGCGCTTCTGCGTTTTAAAGGCTTCTCCGAGTATATTGTCATATTTGTAATCGAGCGGTTTTGTGATATGCCAGCTTTTGCCGCCGTCGAAACTGATGTCAAACTCGGTCGTCCAGGCCGTATGCGTTTCGACCGATCTCGGACCGATAAGGGTTCCGTCGGGGAGCGGCAGCGGAGGGTTTTTTACCGGACCCCGGCCGCCGGATATATCGCCCGGCACAAGCGGCTGCGGTTCCGTCCAATTAACTCCGTCAGATGATTCGGCGACGTAAGTCACCCAGCCGGGAATAGTCTTTCCCGCTTTGAACCAGAGGGTGAATTTCCCTCCCAAAGCCGACAGCACCGGATTCCAGTGCGCTTCCTCGCTTATCTTTATTTTTGTCGGCGGGAGAAATCCTTTATCACCTTTCATCGAAACGAAGATGCCGACGTCATCCCGGCCTTCCGCGGTGCCGCCGAAAGCCGCGGCGCAGATTCCGGCGCCGGGAAGATAAGCCACGGTCGATGCGTGGCAGCTTT
Organism: Clostridiales bacterium; assembly: GCA_012841635.1. GTDB lineage: Bacteria > Bacillota > Clostridia > Oscillospirales > CAG-272 > JAAZGC01. The sequence goes on from DUUJ01000001.1 coordinate 57,346, forward strand.
TGAAATATTTATCCTCGCCGAAAACAAACATTTTTTCGGCAACAGCGAATTTTTTCATTATTATATATGTTAATGTCGGCGGCTGACCGCCGGGGCCTCCTTTCATGAGGATTTTATTATTTTATCACACTTAATTACAAGTTTCAAGCCGTGATTTTTGCGGTAAAGTAAACAAAAAAAGCGGCGAAGCTCATTATTCGAGCTTCGCCGGAAGTTTTTGTCAGCCTTCTACTCGCTTGATGAACTGGATCTTCTGGAACTGGACGTTGCCGCTGTCGGCGGAGGACGGGTCGATGCGGAAGGCATTGAAGAGTCCTGCCCAGTCGGGGCTCTCGGAGGTATCGAAATCGCAGATCTCGAAGTCTGCGGTGCCGGTTTCGGCTGTAGTTTTAAGTGATGCGGACTCGTTATATCCGGTCACGGTATCGGTGAGGAAGAAGAGCTGCATCGAGCCGTCGCTCGCGGTCGACTTGAAATAGAAGCGGATGATGCCTATATCGGCTGCGTTAAGCCCCATTTTTTTGTCATGATATTCCATATACGGGTCGCCGCCGGTTATGTCGGAGGTGAAGATACCGTTTTCGACTTTGCCGGAAGACATCGAGTGATAACCCCTGAAATATTTGGCTTCGGGATCGGTAAAGGCGATTTCTTTTATAATCTGTTCTTCATAAACCGAAATCTCGGTCTCGGCGGTAATGCCGTCGGACGTTGTGACGGTTATGGTCGCTTTGCCGAGGGCAACGCCCTTTATCACAATCGCAGCTTTTCCGTCATCGCCGGGAGTGGCCGATGCGGCCGCTGCGGCAGCTACGTTCTCATCGGATGAAGCGATTGTCAGGGCGGCGTCCTTGGACGGATCTATCTTGAGGCGGGCGGTTATCTCTCCCTCGGCTCCGGCAAGGATCTTAATTGCTTTGTTAACTTTAAGCTCGGTTTCGATCGGCGGTTCGGTTTCTTCCACCGTAGTGGTTTCGGCTGCCGTGGTTTCCTCGGCTGCGGTCTCCGCCGCTTCCTCTCCGCAGGCAAGCAGTACTGTCAGCAGCAGCAAAACGGATAAAACAAGAGCAAGCAATTTAAAAGATTTCATATCGTTACCCCTTTCAAATATTATTATTGTTATTGTTTTCGCCGGTACAGATATAGTATACCATATTTTCGCACAAATGCAAGGGTTTCGGCGATTTTTTCGGAATTTTTATAAAAATGTCTTCATGAACGGAAGAGCGCGTCGTTCATATTATCCGCTTCAATCTCATAGGTGCGGCCGTCGATTATCTTCATGTAAGGCTTTGTAGCCGTATACGGCAGCTGATGCCGCTCGACAAGCTCCACCCGGAACCGGATCGGCTTGTCATAAACGACCGGTTTTATCTTGTCGGCGTTTTTATACGCTTCGTATGCGGTGTCTTCGATCAGCTTATGCGCCTTTGCAAGCGGCAGCAGCATTCCGCCGAAGGAAGTGACGCCCTTTTTGACTTCGGCGCAGTATACGCCGGGGATAAGCGCTCTCGCCTCCGCGCAGACTTTGTCGTCGCCGGAGACCATTATCACCGGCTTACCGAAATCGCCGGCGATGCCGGCGTCGATTGCGGTTTCTCCCGCCTTTTGTCCGTTTATCCAATAATTTTGAATAGATGAACTCGACATGCTATGCTCAAGGATCGCAGACGGCGTTCCCGCCATCGCGTGATAACCGAGCAGTATTACCGCTCCGCAGTCGTCAAGGCTTAAAAAGCGCTCCTGACCGGTTGCCCCGAGGATCAAATAATCAACATCGTCGGATATCTGATCCTGAAGCAGCGTATAGCTGCCGCCGTGGCAGTCGCGGACATAGACTTTTTCCGCGCCGGCGCGCTTCAGTCCGCGGACGCAGGCGTTGATATCCGCCGTCATGAAGGCGCGTCCCTCGGAAAATCTCCGCTCTCCGGGTATTACTTGATCGGTCGAGTAAATTCCGCTGATTCCCTCAAGGTCTGTCATTATAAGTACGTTCATTGTCCGGCTCCTTTTTATCAAATTATCAAAAACTAATAACTCTGAAAAAGACGGCAGAGTATGCTGTCCCGTGTATATTATATCATTTTGAGAGACAAAGCGCAAGCCGTAAAACTATAATCATATATCGAAAATATTGATTTTATGAGATTCCTGCTTTTCCCGCAGAGATGTTTTTTGTCGGATCCGATTTAAAATATCAAAAATTTTGGTTGCATTCGACAACTATATATGATATACTATGGTATAATAATTTAATACGAACAAATTTGTCCGAGGTATACAACATAATGTTTCAGGAAAAAATAAAACCTTTCTGCGACGCTTTAAACGCGAGCGTCGGCTCCGTTATTTTCGGTAAAGACAGTCAGATCCGGCTTGTAACGACGGCGCTCATCTGCTCCGGGCACGTGCTGCTCGACGACATTCCCGGAACCGGAAAAACATCCCTTGCCAAGGCGCTTGCAAAGTCGCTCGACTGCTCTTTCAAGCGTATCCAGTTTACTCCCGACCTGCTTCCCTCCGACGTTACCGGCATCAACTTTTTCAACCAGAAAGAGCAGGAATTCCGGTTCAGAGAGGGACCGATTTTCACCGACATCCTGCTTGCCGATGAAATAAACCGAACCACCCCGCGCACTCAGTCGGCTCTTTTAGAAGCGATGGAAGAGCGGCAGGCGACTATTGACGGGGTGTCTTATCCCCTCTCCGACAGCTTTTTCGTAATAGCTACCCAGAACCCGGTTGAGTCGACGGGCGTTTTCCCGCTGCCTCAGGCTCAGATCGACCGATTCCTGATGCGGCTGACGCTGGGATATCCGGATAAGGCGGAGGAAAAAAGAATTCTCGACGAATACCGGACGCAAAGTCCTCTCGATGATATAAAACCCGTCGCTTCAAAAAACGAACTTAACGAAGCCCGCGCGGCGGTAAGACAGATAACCGTCTCGGAAAGCATAAAGAATTACATCGTTTCCCTTGCAAACGCAACGAGAAGCGCGGAAAGCGTGCGGATAGGCGTCTCCCCCCGCGGCTCGCTTATGCTGATGCGTGCGGCGCAGGCTTACGCCGGGAGCAGCGGCCGCGACTACGTCATTCCCGACGACATCAAGGCGGTCGCCCGCGCAGTCTGGGCGCACAGAATAGTCCCGCGCTCGCAGAATACGATAAGGATGGCCGATTCCGGGGCAAACATTATAGATTATATCCTCGATTCGACCCCCGCGCCCATAGAATAACATGTATTTTATCGCTCTTTGCATGGCGCTGCTGATAGTCTTTTTCCTGCAGCGGCATATCTATCGAAAATACATTTTTGCCGGGATGAATTACAGGGTGACCGTAAGCGCGGAGGAAGTGTTTGAAGGCGACGACGTATATATCTACGAAGAGCTCTCAAACGACAAGGCGCTGCCGGTGCCGAACGCCAAAGTCGAAGCGCAGATTCCCGACGGGCTGGCGCTCCGGCTGCTGACCGACGACGGCGGAGAACAGCTCTGCCGCTCGGTGCAGTCGATCTTTGTTTTAGGCTCTCACCGGGTGATAAAGAGACGCTGGAGAATAAAATGCCTCCGCCGCGGGGTGTATAATTTCGGCTCGGCGCTCGTCGTAACTAACGATCTTTTCGGCATGGATACAAAGTCTAAACGCCTTATCGACGAGCCGGCGGCGCACAACCGGGTAGTGGTGCTGCCAAAGATAGTCAGAATCAGCGAAGAGATGACCCCCTCCCTCTGGCTTACCGGCGGAAAAAACACGATGCGCTCGATACATACCGACCCGCTGATGATAGCCGGTTCCCGCGAATATACCCTCGAAGACCCGATGAACCGGATCAACTGGAAATCCACCGCCGTCCACAATCAGCTGATGGTAAACATCGAGGAATTCACCCGCCGCGGGCAGTTCAATTTAGTGCTGAACATGCAGTCGCGCTCTCCGGAGAAAGATCCGACCACCCCCGCTTCTCCCGATCATATCGAGCGGTGCATTACCGCCGCCGCTTCTCTTATCGACCATGTCGCGGACGAGGATTCCCCGCTGCGGCTTTACATCAACACGCCTCCCGAGTCGATCGAAGCCGCTTACATCGAAGAAAATCAGACCGACGACCTGAATGCGAAACGTATCGTCGTGACTCGGCTTTATCACGGAAAGCGCGATTTTATCGACGCCCTGAGGCTGCTTGCCGACATTAAAATGCAAATATCCGTCACGACGGAACAGCTTATGGATACAATCGCCGCTGCCGCCGATTATTACTGCGGCGGGGGAGATCTTATCATGGTCTCGTCATATATCGACGCAAGGATGCTGAATTTCCGGGATATCATGAAAAGTTCCGGCGTGAATGTCATATTCATGCTGACGACGACATATACACCGCTCTCGCAGCATCAGCTGAGGGACGCAGAGATTCATTACATGCCATGAAAAACGCAGTCAATTCAATTTTCAAAAGCGGAAACCGGCGGCTGTCGGGCAGCTTTTCGGCGCTTTACAAGGCGCTTGCCGTCGCGGCGGTTTTATGTTCGGTGCTGCCTCTGCTTGAGACGATTACCACAAGATCGCTCGGACTGCCGAAGATAACCGCGGTCATTTTCGCCGTCCTCTTCTGTACAATCGGTTATTCGATCATGCATTTTTACGCCCGGATAACGAAACTTGAGCAGCAGGAGACGGATTTTTCATACGAAGGCCATGTAAAATTCTTCGACCTCAAATCGGCGGCGCTGCCGCTCGCGGTTTCGGTATTGCCGATACTTCCCGTTTATTCGCTCTGCAATTCATATATGCGAATGAGATATGAAACCGGAATCGACAGATATTTTGACGCAAACTCCGCCTGGCCGATTTTCCTTACCCTTCTTGCCTTTGCTTTCTGCGCTTTGGGTATATTTCTCTGGTTCTTTCCTTATTACAGGATAATAAGCGCCCGCACCTTCTTCTGGCTGCTCGCGCCGCTCGGCATCGGATTTGCCGCAAGCTTTGAAGATACCGGTTTTCTTACCGTCTGCGCCGCATTCTATCTGTTTTTCGCCTTTATTGTAATAAACCAGTCCGAACTTATTCAGTCGGTGGTTCTGGCCGACTCGGCAACCCGCGGCAAATTAAGCGACAGAAACACAAAAGGGCTTGCCCCCGACCGCTTATTCGGAGTTGTAACGCCGGCGATGCGGCTTTACAACATCGCCCTGCTGCTGCTTACATCGGCTGCCATCGCGGCTGTGCTTTTCCTCTGCGTTACCGTTGTCGTCGGTTTTACCTCTCTTATGCGGCTTTTGCTGTTTGTTATCCTGAGCGCTGTTTTCAAGGACGCCGACGAAGGCTATTACGAGGCTGAAGAAGCCGCCGAAAAAGCCGAGAGATTCGCTTTCAATCCTATGATATACAACCTTAACAGCGAAACCGAGACAAAGGCTTATTTCTGGGTTTTCGTTCTGTTATGCATCGGCGTTATGGCATTCTTTATAATTGCCGCACGCAGGGGGCTGTTTAAAAAGATCGGGCAGTTTTTCACCGCGCTGTATAGGTTGATATTAAATTTTATCACCATGCTTTTCAATCTCCGCCACAAACCCAAGGAAAAAGCTCCTCAGCCGCAGAATATCGGTTATCAGGACATCGAAAGCGAGATTGACGAAGACGAATCGAGGAGAAGAAAGCTGGCAGCAACCCCCGAAGACATCAGCTATCGCGGATTTTTGCGGCGGATAAATTCGGTAAAAGACTTGGGCGAGCGGTTCTGCCGCGCATACGCGGAACTTGCCGCCGCCTGGCGGCGGACGGGATACGGACTGCATCCCGGCGATTCGCCGCGTCAGCTCCGAAGGAGCGTCGAGGAGAAGACAACCGTCGCCGGTCTCGGTGAAATTACAGAACTTTACGAGCGGACCCGCTACGGCGAAATAGCTCCCGACGAAAAGGAAGCCGCCGCAAAAACCGACGAAATAAGCGGCATAATGAGAAAATACGCCGAATAAAAACCATATCTGACGAAGGAAAATATCATGTTCACTCCGGGAATAGTATCGGTTACTTTCAGAGAACTTTCAATAGATAAAATAATCTGCCTCTGCCGTGAAAACGGCCTTCTTGCGATCGAAGTCGGCGGAGATGTGCATCTGCGCCCGGGAGATCTGCGGGAGGCGGAGAGGATATCCGCACTATGCCGCGACGCGGGGGTACTGCCTGTCTCTTACGGCTCATACTGCCGATGCGAAGAAAATTCGGGAGCGGAAGATGTGATTGATACCGCCGCCGCCCTCGGCGCTTCGAATATCCGCATCTGGGCGGGAAATATCGGCTCTGCCGCCTTATCCGGGGATCTTAACCTGAGAAATCGGGCGAATGTCGCTGCCGCCGCGAGGAATTTCTGCCGCGCCGCGGCAAAAAAAGAAATGAGCGTTTCCTTCGAGTGGCATCAGAATACCCTGACCGACACCCTTGATTCAGCGCTGCGGATTGTCGAAGAAATAAACGAACCGAACCTTTCCCTTTACTGGCAGCCGAACCAGTTCAGGGAATTTGAAACGAATATTTTTGAGCTTACGGCTGCCCTGCCATATGTCAGCAATGTTCATGTATTTGCATGGCGCGGCAATGACAAATTCCCTCTCTGCGAGCAGGCGGCGGAATGGGAAAGCTATCTTTCCGTCCTTTCGTCCGACGGCAGAGAGCGGGCGCTGCTGCTGGAATTCATGCCGAACGGCAAACCGGAAGAGCTTGTCCGCGAAGCCGCGGCGCTTAAGTCGCTGATAGAAGGAACAAGCTGCAAATCCTGAAGCGATAACATCGGCTTATGTTAATTTTTCATTACATTTTACGGCGGGGTATTGACATTCCGCCGTTTTTTATGTATAATATTGCACAATAAACCAACAAACGCTGTGACGGAGACGGTTTTGCCGGTTCGCAGGCGCCAGAGAGCCCGTATTTTGGTGAAAACGGGACTTGCGGCAGCAAAACAGATCACTCCCAAGCGGCGTTCCCGAAAACGGAAAGACGAGCTCGAGACGTATTTTCCGCCATTAAGGAACGACGTATATGCTACGTTATAGGCAAGCGGCTTGTCTGAGCCGAGTAAAGAGGTCTGTCTCGATTTGTTTTTACACATAACTCCGAGACGGGCAAATTACGGGTGGTACCGCGGAAAATGAATGTTTTTCGTCCCGATTTTTCGGGGCGTTTTTTGTTTTTTTCCTGTCAGACGAAGAATATTTTGTCAGAACACGAGGTTATTTAATCAATGTCAATGAATGAATTCCAGAACGGCGTAAGAGAAGAAATAATGGCGATAGCGGCGCGCATAAAGGAGCTCCGCACGATCCTCGGCAAGAGCGCCGAAGATATGGCCGCAGTCACAAATCTTTCGGTCGAAGATTACCTTAAGGGGGAAAGCGGCGAGAGCGACCTCAGCTTCACTTTTGTCCACAACTGCGCAAAGGCGCTGGGTGTTGAGATTACCGACCTTATGACGGGTACCAGCCCCCGGCTTACCACGATGAGCATCGTCCGCTCCGGAGAAGGGCTTAAGCTTGAGCGGCGGCGCGGATTCAATTATTCCCACCTTGCGTCGAACTTCAAGGGCAGACTTTCCGAGCCCTTCCTCGTCCGCGCCAAATACGACGCCGATGCCGAATCAAAACCGATCCCGCTCGCAATGCACGCAGGCGAGGAATTCGATTATGTCATTTCGGGACAGCTGAAAGTCAATGTAAACGGACACATCGATACCCTTTATCCCGGCGACGCGATTTATTACAATTCAAGCGAACCCCACGGAATGATAGCCGTCGGAGGAGAAGACTGCTTATTTATCGCGGTGGTGACCGACGCCGCCGGCAAAGCTTATGAATACGACCCGAGGCTTGTTTCCGCCGTCGCACCTCTCACCAAAAAGGTTAAATACGGCGATTTCATCGAGTCTGAAGAAAATGAAGCGGGCGAACTTGTCAATATCGAGTTTTTGAATACCGACCGCTACAACTTCGCTTTCGATACCGTCGACAGGCTGGCGGAAGAGAATCCCGACGGACTTGCGATGATCCACGTCGGAATTGATAAGACGGTCAAGAAATACACATTTGCTGATATGAAGCGCCTGTCCGCAAAAGCCGCGAACTATTTCGAATCGGTCGGCATCGAAAAGGGCGACCGCGTTATGCTTGTACTTAGGCGGCAGGAACAGTTCTGGTTCGCCGTCCTCGGACTCTGCAAATTGGGCGCGGTAGTCGTCCCGGCGACTCATCTTCTGATGGAGAAGGATTTCGTTTACCGCTTTGAAAACGCGGGAATCAAGGCGCTCGTATGCACCACGCACGGAACCGTCGCCGACGAAGCGGACAAGGCCGTTAAATCTTCTCCTTCCCTCAAACTCCGCATCAGCGCCGGCGGCAAGCGCGACGGCTGGCTCGACTTCGACGAGGGCATGGAAAAGATGTCCGACGTATTCGAGCGGCGCGCCGACACTCCCTGCGGAGAGGAGCAGAATATGCTCATGCTGTTCAGCTCCGGCACTTCCGGTTATCCGAAGGCGGTCATGCACAGCTACACCTATCCGCTCGCGCACTTCATAACCGCAAAATACTGGCACATGGTCGAACCGGGCGGAGTGCATCTTACCATATCCGACACCGGATGGGGCAAGGCGCTCTGGGGCAAGCTTTACGGTCAGTGGCTCTGCGGCGGGACAGTATTTGTCTATGACTTTGAAAGCTTCAATCCCGCAGACATACTGCCGATGTTCCGCGAACACAACATCACGACTTTCTGCGCTCCGCCGACGATGTACCGCTACTTCATCAAGTATGATCTGTCAAAATACGACCTTTCGAGTCTGAAGCATTCAACCGTCGCCGGTGAAGCTCTGAACCCCGAAGTTTACAATCAGTGGCTGAAGGCGACCGGAATCAAGCTGATGGAGGGCTATGGCCAGACCGAGACGACGCTTACCGTTGCGAACCTCTTCGGAATGACTCCGAAACCCGGCTCGATGGGCAGGCCGAACCCGATGTACCGGGTGGCCGTGCTCGACGAGGACGGAAATGAAGCGAGAATCGGCGAAACCGGCGAGATCTGCATAAAGACCGACGGCGAAAACGCCTATACTCCGGGAAAGCGGCAGCCGGGACTTACGCTCGGCTATTACAGCGCCACCGCTCCCGACAGCATCGACGGCGAGACCACCGACGAAGCCTGGCATGACGGCTGGTATCACACCGGCGATACCGCATGGGTCGATGAGGACGGATATCTATGGTATGTCGGCCGCAACGACGACCTTATCAAATCGTCCGGATACAGAATCGGGCCGTTCGAGATTGAGTCGGTTATCATGGAGATGCCTTTTGTCCTTGAATGCGCCATTACCGCCGTTCCCGATCCGGTAAGAGGTCAGATAGTCAAGGCGACGATAGTCACCGTCGCAGGCACCGTCACAAGCGAGGAGCTTAAAAAAGAAGTTCAGGACTACGTCAAGCACCATACCGCGCCTTACAAATACCCCCGCGTCGTCGAATTCGTCGACGAGCTGCCGAAGACGATCTCCGGAAAGATACGGAGAA